>PBLJ01000034.1 GCA_002721705.1 Opitutia bacterium | reverse complement strand
TACTAACAGCCCAAGCAAGCGACGGCCACTGGCCACATGGAGCCCACTACCACGGAGACACCGATATTTACCGGACCACCATGACCATTCTCATGCTGGAAGTATATTACCGATACGCCCCCATGGGTGGTGGCAAGACCAACTAATCCAGTTGTACCTACGCCCGAGAAAGACAAAGGGCCACCGAACGCAGGAACTATAATTCCAATTTTTCCTTCTTTTGCGTTTGTAAACTTCGGCAAGAGTCCAAGTATGTAAAGAGTTGAAAGGCTTCATGGGAGAATCCTTTCCGTAAACAACTACCAATCAAAATGAAACGAACATTAGTAGGCACCTTTGCCCTTGCAGCGCTCACTTCCTTTGCCTTCGCGAAGGACAACTCATCCTCGGACAAACCCAAGTCCGGTGAGGAAAAAGTCGACCAAACCATCGTCATCACGGGGGACGACAAGATGATGTATGGCACCACTGCCTTTGAAGTGAAGGCAGGAACCAAAGTGAAGGTGACCCTTAAAAACGTCGGCATGATCCCGAAGATCGCCATGGGTCACAACTTCGTTCTCCTCAAAAAAGGACAAACCGCTTTTGGCTTTGGCCCACAGGTAGTTGCCAACGGAGGCAGTCATGCCAATGATTTCATACCGGCAAAAGACAAAGAGAAGATTCTCGCCTACACCAAAATGCTGGGACCAGGCGAAGAGGATTCCGTAACTTTCACTGCGCCCGAACCGGGAGAATATGAATACCTATGCACCTTCCCAGGTCACTTCGCCCTTATGCGCGGCAAGATGACGGTGAAGTAATCGTTGCACTGCTTGCAAAAAATCGGGTGAATACCAAAACTCGTCGCTGGATAAGCACGGTGGTTCATCCGCAAATCAGCTAACTACCAAAAAGAAAATGGCTTCCAAACTCGAACAAGAACGCCAGATGCTTCGCGAGGCCGAGATTTCCGGGCCCGGCGCAAAGCTCAAGGCATACACCAAATTGTCCGGGCCAGGTTGGCTCCAAAGCGCCATCACCTTGGGAGGTGGCTCGCTGGGGTCCAGTCTCTTTCTAGGCGTTCTCGCGGGTTATTCACTACTTTGGCTCCAACCCATCGCCATGATCCTCGGAGTGATCATGCTCAGCGCCATATCCCACGTGGCGCTGTCCACGGGACAAAGCCCTTTCAAGGCCATCAACGAGGAAATCAATCCCGTACTGGGATGGGGGTGGGCAATCGCCACCCTCATGGCCAACGTCGTGTGGTGCCTTCCCCAGTTCGCGCTGGGCACCGCCGCCGCCACGAAAAACCTCGTACCAGCATTGGACAACACGTGGGGCAAAGCACTGGTCTGCGCCCTGCTGCTCGGAGCCGCCTCCGCCGCCATCTTGGCCTACGACAGGGGAGCCAAGGGAGCCAAGGCCTTCGACCGTTTACTGAAGATAATGGTCGGCTTGATCGTAATCGCCTTCTTCGGCGTGGTGATTAAAATGTCCTTCGTCGACAACCCGGATGAAAGACTGGACTGGGCTCAAATTGGAGAAGGCTTCGTTCCCGATCTTTCCCTGCTCAACGAACCTTCCAAGGAATACGATAAAGTGCTGACCGACACGGGAAAATACAGTTCTTTTTGGAAAGACAATATAGTGGAGATGCAGCAAAGCGTGATGATCTCGGCAGCTGCTACCGCCGTAGGTATCAACATGACCTTCTTCATGCCATTCGTCCTACTGCGTCGCCGTTGGAGCAGGGAACATCGCGGACTCGCCAAGTTCGACCTCTGGACCGCATTGCTTATCCCCTACGTCTTGGCCACTTCCTGCGTAGTCATCGCTTCCGCCTCTCAGTTTCACTTGGAACCAGTGACCACTGCAGACCTGGAAGGTGATGCGAAACTGGAAAAAGGGTACAATGGGCTCGTAGACAAACGCATCGCCGAGGAAGTCGGAAAAGAGAAGTTCGGGAAATTGAGTGACGCCGAAAAGGCCATCAAAAGAAAAAATCTTCCGGAAGCCGATCGCCACATGGCCGCACTACTCGTCAAACGCGACGCTTTCAATCTAGCCGCATCCTTGGAAAACCTGACGGGGAAACTCTTTTCGCATTGGATTTTCGGACTTGGCGTGCTCGGCATGGCGCTGTCGACGATCATTATATTAATGACAATCAATGGGCACGTGGTATGTGAAATCATGGGGGTTCCACACAAAGGAAGACCCTTTATCGCGGGAGCCCTGTTAGCGGGACTTGGTGTGCTTGGTCCCTTCCTTTGGTCCAAGGCGGCATTCTGGCTCGTAGTACCTACTTCGGTCTTTGGGTTCACACTGATACCCGTTGCTTATCTCAGCTTTTACTTGTTGATGAACAACAAGAAAGTACTGGGACGCGAGCGCCCGCGGGGTGCTGGCAGAGCTATTTGGAACGTGACCATGCTGGTGGCTCTCGGCGTTATGGGGACTGCGGCCGTTTACGTAGCTTGGAATAAAACTTGGGATGGCTTTCCTTTCGGCAAATACGCTCTCATCGCCTTTGGCATACTGCTGGTTTGCGGACATTTCCAGAGACAGATCACGAGATTGACCAAAAAGGTTTCCGTGATGGACAACAAATTACGCCGTCAGGGTGGCGGCGGTGGTGGACGTCGTCGTGGCGGAAATCGTGACAAAGGGCGCAAGCGTGGTGGCCAACAGCGTGGACGCGGCGGACCAAGTGGAAACCGTGAACAAGGCAACCAAGGCAAACCTCCATCAGACCCAGGAGAAACACCACCCGAATAAGCCAATGCGCCTCGGGATTTCCTTATTGCTGCTAATCCCTTGCACGGCGTTGCCGAAGGGAGAGGCGATCTCTCTCTTCGACGGGAAAGCTCTAGAGGAGTGGACGGACAAAGGAGGGGGCGCGCCTGGCGCGGGTTGGGCCGTCGAAGATGGTTGCATCGTCCGCCAAGCGAAAGCAGGCGACCTTTACTCCAAACGAAGTTTCAAGGACTTCGAGCTTTCCTTCGAGTGGAAAATCGTCGCCGGATGCAACAGCGGCGTGAAATACAGGGTGACCGATTATTCGGGCTCAGTACTTGGTCTCGAGTACCAAGTCCTGGATGACGCAAAGTGGAAATACTCGGCTGATCACTTGGGAGCCACCGCATCCATTTATGCGATCAAGGGAGCGGCGCTTGATAAAAAACTCCATCCTCCGGGCGAATTCAACCAGTCACGCATCGTGGCGAAAGGCGACAAGATCGAACATTGGTTGAACGGCAGAAAAGTGGCTGCCATTACGATTGGATCCGAGGATTGGAAAAAGCGGCATCTTGCCAGCAAATTCAAGAAACGACCTGCGTTTGGTTCCAAGACAGGGCACATCATGCTGCAAGATCACGGTGGGAAAGTATGGTTTCGCAANTTGGTCATCCGTGAATTGAAATAACCTGCNCCAAGAGAAGAAAGAAAAGTGAATCGCCTCCTTGCTACAGTCATCCTCTCCTTCGCGCTNCTCCACTCCCATGGCCTCCTTGAAGCGGAAACGAAACTTCGTCTCTCCGTAAAACCGGGTTTGCAATACGACCCCATCGCGCTGCACGTGAAACCGGGTGACAAAGTGGAACTGCTTTTCGACAACGTCGACGAGATGATGCACAACTTTCTCTTGGCAACGCCCGGTTCCCGCTTGGAGATGGTCGAAGCCGCCCTCGCGCTCGGGGCCGACGGCCCTGCCCTTCACTACGTTCCAGAGTCTCCGAAAGTATTGGCGTCCACCCCGGTGGTACTACCCGGCAAGAAAGTCACGATTACCTTCGATGCTCCAAAGGAAGAAGGTAAATACCCATACGTATGCACCTTTCCCGGTCATGGATTCGTAATGTTCGGCACCCTCTTCGTGGCCAAGAAACGACCCGCGGAAATGGACGAACTGCTTGCAAAAGCCGCCAAGAGCGCATCTCAGCAACTAGTTTCCGCGAATTCCGCTCAAGCCATGGTGCATCGCACCTTCATGCCGAATTCCTCACCCGCCGCGATCGCAGTGTCCCTGCCGGGTGGTCATTCGTATTGCTGGGACGCCGGCTCATGCCGATTGCGATACGTTTGGCGCGGCGGATTCATCAAGAAGAACGGTAGTTTCGGCAGATGGCGCACCTTGCCCACGATCGAGGGACGCATTTACCATCAGGAATTCTCCTTCCCCTTCCGGTTCAGGGGGAAAGGCAAGCCAAGCAAGGTAAGTTTCGAAGGATACCGAATGGTGGGAGGTCTTCCTGCGTTTCGCTATGAAGTGGATGGGGCGCAAGTGACGGAGTTTCTCGCCAAACTGCCTGGGAAGAGCGGCTTGAAGCGCCGTTTCACGGTTAACGACGCACCCAACGAGCTACTCTTTGAAATTGATCGGGACGCAGGGGTTGAAATCACCTGCGACAAAGGAAAAACAGAGGATGGATGGCTTCGCTTGACGACGCAGGAAGCCCAGGATTTCACCCTCGTCATGAAGGAAAAAGCAGGGCAATCCCCCCTACTCTACCTGAGCATGAACGACTTGGCTGTTTGTTATAACAGAAAAGGCGACCTGCATGCCGGCGCCATCGGGCAAGCATGGAGGTTGGGCGGTGGGAAACCCGTGAAGCCCGCTCAAATAGCAGGTGATTTTTCACAAGGCGCCACCTTGGCCGCATGGGTGAAATTAACTGACCCCACAAAACCCATTCCAGCGATAGTCGGTTGGCAAAACGGAGGGGCGATCCAATACCTTCCCGGTAAGGAATCCTATTCATTTGGCTCAAACGCACCGCAAGCGGCAATGGAGAAAGATGGACTGGAAGCGGAACGCGCCAAGTTCAAGGGGCCCAGCCGAAATGCCAGTCACGCCGGCCATTTCGGCGACGGCTACCTGGACTTCGGCAGCAAAGTTGGGGAATACGTGGAGTGGTCCGTGCAAATCAAGGAGTCCGGCCCACACTCGCTCCGCTTTCGCTACGCTTCCCTGGGGAATCGCCCCCTTCAACTCAGCATAGATGGTGAGACCGACCTATTGGCGCCGCATCTCCCCTTTAAAGATACTGGCGATTGGACCTCATGGAAATACCTAACGGTCAAAAAAGAGCTCAAGGCCGGGCAACGACTGATCAGGCTCAGTTCGGTACGTCCCCAAGGGCCGAATTTGGACAGGTTGGAAATCATTGGGCCAAACGACAAAGCATCGGAAAAAGCCCCAGTTCCCAAGGCCACGACTTCCACGGACCAACCGAGCATGGATGACGATTGGCATCTTGTAGCGGTAAGCTTGAATGCCGAAAAAACCAAGGTCTACCTTGATGGCGAGTTGGTGAGTGAAGGAAATCGAAAAATTGAAGAAAGCCTTCCCGAGGGAAGCGTTTCCTTGTCGTCATCCGCTCGCCACCCACAATTTTATCTGGATGAACTCCGTGTCTACGAGAGAAGCCTACCTCAGGATGAAATTCGACGATTAATGAACCTTCGGCCAAAAGACGATGAATAGAACCTTCAAGGCATCGCTGATCCTCGGCTTGTTTGGCCTCCTTCCCGTTTCGGCGAAAGTAACGGATTATTACTCCATTGAAAACGTCGTCCCCCCAAAGCTCTTGGTCGATCGCTATGGGAAAAACGGTATTCAAACCGATGGCCTCGACTTTATGCCGGATGGAAGACTCGTTGCCTGTTTCGTAGGCGGTGAAGTCTTTACCTTGGATCGCAAAAAAGGGAAATGGACCCTCTTTGCGGATGGGTTGCATACGCCCTTGGGAGTAGTCGCCTTGAACGATCGGGAAGTAATGGTTTCCCAACGGCCCGAACTCACCTTGCTTCGGGATTTGGACAAGGACGGAGTTGCCGATGAATACAAAAGTTTTTGCGACGATTTCGGCATCTCGGGCAACTACCATGAATTTCACTTTGGTCCGATTCGCGACAAGGCGGGCAACTTCTACGTCTCGCTTGGAACGGCCTCCAGTGGAGCCGACGTTCGACATGAAAAAAGGGGCTTCTTCGACAAACGCAGTTACTTACAGAGAATGTACGCATCCGTGCCTTACCGGGGATGGGTCCTGCAAGTCACTCCTGAAGGCAAAATGATCCCCTGGGCCTCCGGGTTAAGGACACCCAACGGCCTCGGTTTCGACCTGGAAGGGAATCTCTTCGTATCCGACAACCAAGGGGACTGGGTAGGCACCAGCAAGTTGCACCACGTGGAAAAAGGGAAGTTCTACGGGCATGCCGCCAGCCTATTGTGGGAAAAGGATTGGAGCGCAGGCAAGCCCGTCGATACACCCCTGTCCGAGTTGAACGCTAAGCGTGAAACGGCAGCTATCTTGTTTCCTCACGGGCTGATGTCGAATTCACCTTCGCAACCACTGGTTGATTCGACCGCGGGCAAGTTCGGACCTTATGCCGGACAAATGTTGATTGGTGAAATGAACAAGGGACGGATCATGCGAGTGATTCTTGAAAAGGTCGGAGGCAAAATTCAAGGAGCGTGTCTTCCTTTCTTCGATGGCAACGGGCTGAATACAGGCAACAATCGACTTTGTTTCTCACCCGATGGCGCAACCCTCTGGGTGGGACACAGCAACCACGGATGGGCGGGCAATCGCGGCATCCAAACATTGACCTGGAAAGGCAAGACACCCCCTGACGTTCACGGCGTAACGCTTACCCGAACGGGTTTCTCCCTCACCTTCACCGTGCCCCTCGATGAAAACTCGGTTCGCGACGTCGGCAACTATGCGATCAAGAGCTATGCCTACAAATACCACCAAAGCTACGGTTCGCCTCAAGTGGGGGTGAAAAAAATCACGCCAAGCAAGGCTACCCTCTCCAAGGACGGCAAAACCCTCGATCTGCAGCTACCCGAAATGCAAGCTCGCAAGCTCTATGAAATTTCCTTGAAGCAAATTAGAACCTCCGAAGGTTCCGCCCTGCTTAACCCCCTACTTGTCTACCATGCCCACAACCTGCGGGAATGAAACAGAAGGGAAATTCAAAACAAGTTATTTGATCAACGGCACCCACTTGTTGGTAAACTCGCCCGCATTGTCTCTGCTGGACTGGAGCACCCAAGCCTCGCCCGTGGTGGTGTCTGCCTTCACAAGCTGCTTGTAGAGAAACCATTTCTTTTGCGCGTCGAGAGAATAATACTCGGCCGTCACGAACTGGTATTTGCCATTGTCTCCACCAGCGCCGAAGGACGGAAACTTAGGTAGATTCTTGGGTGGAGCCGGCGGCGTAGGCAAGCTGGTCGGAGGCGAGGGAGCCTGTTGAGCCTGGACCACCAGCCAAGCGCCAATGCCCAAGGCAAGAGAGAATAGTATCTTGGTGTATGTTTTCATCTTGTTTTCCTGATTGAGTTTGAGATTTGAGACACATCGACAAGTCGAGACGTCCGAAAAGATTAATTACTTATTTGAAAACGTCGGCAAGGGTCTTGGCAACGGGGTTTTTACTTGCGAGAGGCCTTAAACAGGAGTACCTGTTTCTCCTTTTTCCCATGACGAGAATTCTAGTCACGACCACTTCTTTTCAAGACACCCCGGGCGAGCACCACGAACTGCTCGCGAAAGAGGGATACGAGGTAATCGGAGAGAGAGGCCCACTCTCCGAGGAACGCATGCTCGAGCTGGTGGGTAATTTGGATGGCCTTTTATGCGGAGACGACGCCATCACCGCAGAGGTCATCGACAAGGCATTGCCCCGACTCAAGGTAATCGCGAAGTACGGCATTGGCATCGACAAGATAGACGTTGAACACGCCTCCTCACGCGGCATCCCAGTAACCTTTTGTCCGGGAGTGAACCACACCACGGTAGCCGAACACACCTTTGCCTTGCTGCTTGCAGTGGTCAGGAAATTAATCACGGAAGTGGACATCACGCGACAAGGAGGTTGGGAACGGTTGACGGGACGGGAGATCATGGGAAAGACGATCGCGATTGCCGGGCTTGGCCGCATCGGCAAGGAGGTTGCCATCCGAGCCAAGGCTTTTGGCATGCAGGTAAAGGCCTTCGACTTGTATTGGGACGAAGAATTCGCCAAGACCAATGAAATCACACGCTGTGACTCGCTCGATGAAGTATTGAGCGACGCCGACGTGATCTCCCTGCACGTCAACCTGACCGACGAAACTCGAAACATGTTGAACGCCGAGAAGATCGCGAAACTCAAGGAAGGAGCCATCGTCCTGAATTGCGCTCGGGGAGAATTGGTGGACAGCGCAGCCATGGTGGCGGCCCTCGAATCAGGCAAACTGGGCGGCTATGGAGCCGACGTCCTCGATCAAGAACCTCCGCCGGCAGATCATCCCTTGCTCAATGCCCCCAACACGGTCATCACTCCACACATTGGTTCTCGAACCTTTGAATCCGTACAAAGGCAAGCAGGTATGGCCGTTCGGAATTTAATACACGTGATGAAAGGGGAACAGCCGTTGGCCCAAGCCAATGACGTTCCCATTCCCGCTCAATCCAATTAACTATTAACTGCGTTCGAGTATGTCGGAGAAATTTCTCGTAGTTCCCAAGGCAACGCACGACGGCTTGGTCAAAGCAGCCTTTGAGCATAGAGGTTTCGATACCGACGAGGCCTCGGCTGCTGCGGAATTCTCCGCCTGCGCCACTCACCATGGGATTCGCACCCACAACGCATTGAAGGCCTTGCACTTGGACGAGTTGTTCGGCTCGGCGGTCGGCGGTTGCACCCCGGGAGCCACCATCGAGGTGATAAACAAGCGGTTCGATGCCTGCCAAACCTGGAACGCCAACAAGAAACTGGGACAAGCGGTAGCCTATGCAGCGATCGAAACCTGCATCGATATGGCGGAAAAGCATGGCTCGGGAACGGTGGTTGTCGACGATGCCTTTCATTATCTGTGGGGTGGAGGCTACGTCATGGAAGCAGCCCGCAAAGGTTACTTCGCCTACACGAATTGCACCTCCACCTTGGCCGAAGTGGTTCCCTTCACCGGGAAAACACCTACCTTGGGAACCAATCCACATTCTTGGGGACTACCAACAACGGATGCCATCGGCTTTCCGGTTGTGGTCGACTGGGCTACCTCGGTAATCGCGATGGGAAGAGTGCAACAACTCAAGCGCGAAGGACAGGAATTGCCGCCCAACGCGGCGGTCGACAAGGAAGGCAACCCTACCATCGATCCCCACGAGGTAACCGCGCTCCTGCCTTTTGCGGCCCACAAAGGATATGGACTGGGGCTCATGAATGAAATCCTCGGAGCCATGACGGGAGGATCGCTTTCCACTCTGCGCGGGATTCCCGGCGAAACCCCTGGCGAAAAGTATTCTTGCAACTTCTTTTTTCAAGTCATCCATCCCGATGCTTTCGATGCAGGCTCTTTCGCCCATGGTCGCACGCAAGCCGAAAACTTGAAAGCCGTACTCGAAGACATCTTGGGAGAAGGCAACGAACACTGCCTTCTTCCCGGCCAACCCGAAGCGCGTTTCGCGGAACGATCGAAACGAAACGCCGGCCTTCTCTTCAGCGAAAAGGAACTGGACGAGTTCGACGAGGTGGCGGAGCAATGCGGGGTTGAAAAATGGGATCGACGCGATTTCAATGAAGCCAGCTAAGGATCGTGATCACTATCCAAAGGAAACACTCCATTAAATCATGCCTGTTCTAGATATACGCCCGCAAAACGAATGCCGTTGGGATCTCGTTTCCCTAGGGGAAATCATGCTTCGACTCGACCCAGGCGAAAGCCGCGTGCGCACTACTCGGAGTTTCCAAGTATGGGAAGGCGGCGGCGAATACAACGTAGCCCGCGGCTTGCGCCGTTGTTTCGGCATGCGTACGGCCGTGGTGACTGCTTTCGCCGATAATGAAGTCGGCCGGTTGGTGGAAGATTTCATTCTCCAAGGCGGGGTCGATACCGACCTGATTCAATGGGTTCCCTTCGATGGCGTGGGACGCGAAACGCGAAACGGTATTAATTTCACGGAACGCGGCTTCGGTGTACGAGGAGCCGCGGGCACCTCCGATCGCGGCAACACCGCCGCTTCTCAAATGAAACCAGGAGACGTCGATTGGGAAGACATCTTCGGGAACCAAGGCGTTCGTTGGCTGCATACGGGAGGTATATTCGCCGCGCTTTCGGAAACCACCGCCGATATGGTGATCGAAGCCGTGCAAGTCGCCAAGAAACATGGCGTCATCGTCTCCTATGATCTCAATTATCGTCCTTCCCTCTGGAAATCCATNGGAGGCAAGGCCAAAGCTCAGGAAGTCAATCGGCGCATCGCCGAGCAGGTCGACGTNATGATTGGNAATGAAGAAGATTTCACCGCTTGNCTAGGCTTCGAAGTGGAAGGTNTGGATGAGAATATATCCGAAATCCAAATCGACAAATTCCAAGCCATGATTCAAAAGGCGATAGCCGACTTCCCCAATTTCAAGGCGACCGCCACCACTCTTCGCACAGTCAAGACCGCGGGCATCAACGACTGGGGCGCCATTTGCTGGGCCGATGGCGAATTCCACGAGGCCACCCATCGCGAAAACTTGGAAATCCTCGATCGCGTGGGAGGTGGAGACAGCTTTGCATCAGGTTTGATATATGGTTTTCTTACCACCGGCGATCCGCGCGAAGCCGTGGAATACGGCGCCGCCCATGGAGCCTTGGCAATGACCACGCCCGGGGACACCTCCATGGCTTCTCTCGTGGAGGTGGAGAAACTCAAAGGTGGTGGCGGAGCCAGAGTAGATCGATGAAAAGTCAAATAATTGGATTCAACGCCTTATGAGCTACCTTGAAAATTTGTTTGGATTGTCGGGGAAAACCGCCGTCGTAATAGGAGGAACCGGCGAACTGTGCGGCGCCATGGCCATCGGTTTGGCGAAAGCGGGAGCCGAAGTGGTGATTGTTGGTAGAAACGAGGAAAAAGCCCAAGAGAAACTTCGGGAAATCGATGCAACGGATGGCTCTGGTTACTTCCTTCCCTGCGACGTCGGTAAAACAGAATCTCTGGAACGATTGCTGGAACAAGTTTTGGAAAAGTCAGGTCAGGTCGACGTCTTGGTCAATGGCGCCGGCGTCAACTCACCGACGCCATTCTTTGAAATAGCGGAGGATGAATTCCAGCGAATCTTCGACGTAAACTTGAAGGCCGTCATGCTCACTTGCCAAATATTCGGGAAATACATGGTCGATAGAGGCGAAGGAGGCAGCATTATCAACGTTGGATCCATATCGGGACTGAATCCCTTGTCTCGTGTGTTCACCTATTCGGCAACCAAGGGCGCCGTTCACAACCTATCCAAGAACTTGGCTCGAGAATGGGCTCCTCGAAAAGTGAGGGTGAACGTACTGGTTCCCGGTTTCTTTCCCGCAGAGCAAAATAAAAAAGTTCTCACACCCGATAGAGTGGAAGCCATCATGGGACACACACCCATGGACAGATTCGGCGAGAAGGAAGAATTGGTGGGAGCCACGTTATTGCTCGCATCGGAAAAAGCGGGCGGTTTCATAACGGGCACCGAAACGATCGTGGATGGCGGTTATTCTTCAATGACAATTTAGCATTCGAAATTTCAGAATAAAGAAAACAGTATCTGAAAAAGCTTCATGAGCCTGACGGTAAAAGATTATTTGGAGAAAGTTGAAAAAGTCCGGGATCTGCCCACTCTCCCGGTAATCTTCACGGAACTGGCCAACATGCTAAGCGACACCAACTCCAGTGTCCATGACGTCGAGCACCTGATGGAAAGCGACCAAAGCTTGACCATGAGGGTTTTGAAAGTGGCCAATTCCGCCTACTACAGAGTGTCCGATCGTGTCACCAACATTGGAGAAGCCGTGAATTACCTAGGGTTCGACAAGCTGAAGAAAGTGGCCCTATCCTCATCGATCTTGTCGATTTTCAAAGGACGAACGGTAACGGCCTTCGATATAAACAGTTTTTGGAAGCATGGGGTAGGCGTAGCCGTGGCCAGCGGCACAATCGCCAAGTACGTGGGTATGGAAGAACATGAAACACCCTATGTTTGCGGCTTGGTTCATGACATTGGTAAAATAGTCAACTATATGCTGGATGCGGAAACTTTCATCGAAGTCGCCCAATACGCATTAGATAACAAAATCGACTTGGTGGCTGCTGAAAAATCCCAGGATTATCCAAGACACGACGTTTTAGGATATTACGTCTGCAAGCATTGGAAACTATCCAAGTACATTCTGGCGACAGTCGGACACCACCACCAAGAGAACGTCGATGCGAGAGCCATCAAATCGGAGCAACTCAATCGAGTCATCGACGTCGTGATCGTAGCCAACAAGATCACCCATGACCGCAAATTCGGGTTTTCCGGACACAGCTCCTCGACTCTTCCCAGCCCGGAAATCTTGGAACGAGTTGGCATCCCACCTGCCGATTTGCCCAGAGTGGTGGAAATGATCGAGCAGGAATGGAAGTCTGCGGAAGGTATACTGAAAGTGCTGGAAAGTTGACCTTGAAAGCTTCTTCGATCCGGATGCTCGCGTAGAAATATCGATCGTTGTTTCGGCTCCGGCTATCGACTATTCCTCGTCTCGCTCAAAAACCATCGCCTGACAATGATCATCGCCATCCTTGAAAGGACCACCAAGGCACTGCCAACGACCGGCAGCGGTAAAGAGGTACCCTTCGGTGTCTTTGTACTCTCGTTCGAGAAGGTCGTTGACCTCACGAACCAAGGCAACCCAACTAGCGGCTTTTAAAATGCGGTACTTACGTTGGATCATCGTCGGCTTTTGTTTTTTTCATTCAACTGGGGCAAGCCCGAGGGATTTCCACTGAATACGCTGTGCAAATGAAGCAATATAAAGGCTTGCGATGGTTGCTCCAAGAGTTAGCCATTATCCGTTTAACGTTCACCAGCTTAAATTAGATCCTTTCCTAAACCACACCATAGCATGAGTCCAAAAACCGCAAGTTCGACCAAGAAAACCAAGACCATCTCCAAAAACTCCGGAGATGAACTGTCCAAAGACGACGTTGCGGCGATTGACCAACTTCGTGAAGTCAACGAGCAGGCGCGAGCTGAAATAGCCCGAATCATCATAGGACAGGAAGACGTCGTTGAAAGAATGCTTATTTGCATTCTCTCCCGAGGCCACGGCTTGCTCATGGGAGTCCCGGGATTAGCCAAAACACTTCTGGTGAATTCCTTGGCTCAAACCAGTTCCTTGAATTTCAGCCGAATCCAGTTCACTCCTGACTTGATGCCCTCGGACATCACCGGAACGGATATTCTTCAAGTCGCGAGTTCAGACGGAAGAAGAGAATTCGAGTTCGTGAAAGGCCCCCTGTTCGGCAACGTCATACTCGCCGACGAGATCAACCGCACGCCCCCCAAGACTCAATCGGCCCTTCTCGAGGCTATGCAGGAACGACGAGTGACGGTGGCTGGTCGCGTATATAAGCTTCCCGCCCCTTTCTTCGTTCTGGCCACTCAAAACCCAATCGAACAGGAAGGCACTTACCCATTGCCGGAAGCTCAGCTTGACCGCTTCATGTTCCTGATCACTGTAGATTACCCAAATCGAGACGAAGAGTTGCGGATTTCCCGTGAAACCACTGCCGGTGAGCCCCCCAAACTGAAAAAGATAATCAACGGCAAAAAACTGCTCGAGTTTCAATCCTTGGTCGAACGCGTGCCAGTGCCCGAACACGTGCACGAAATGGCAGTGGATCTCGTGCGCCGCACAAGACCCAATTCCCAGGAGGCCCCTGCTTGGTTGCGCAAATGGGTGCAGTGGGGAGCAGGTCCCAGAGCCGTGCAATATCTAGTACGAGGATCCAAGGCTCGAGCCGTTTTGCATGGCCGATACCTCGCCGGCTTGGACGATCTTCAAGCTGTTGCGGAACCAGTCCTCAGCCACCGGATACTGACAAACTTCCAAGCCCAATCCGAAGGCATCACGAGCGCCACCATCATCGAGCGACTGATCAAGGAACTGCGTAAGGAAAAGGATGCCGAGCGTGCCTAAGAAAGACGGCACCCAATACCTCGATCAAGGCGTTCTGTCGCGCCTCATGGCGCAAACGCTGGTCACCCCGCTTCCAATGGAAGGCAGCGTGGCAGGGCTCCACAAAAGCCCGCACCGAGGCTCAAGCGTGGAATTCGCCGAATACCGAGAATATTCGCCAGGAGACGATCCACGCCTCCTCGACTGGCGAGTCTACGCCCGAAGCGACCGTTTTTACGTCAAGGAATTCGAAGCCGAAACAAACCTTCGCTGTTACCTGACCTTGGACTGCAGCGCCTCCATGAGCTTCGAGTCCGAACATGGACAACGACTCGAAACCGGCAAAAGCATCGCCGCAACACTGGCCTATCTCCTTATCAACCAAGGTGATGCAGCAGGTCTCTTGACAGTGGACGCCAAAGGAGTCGATGAACTGCCGGCGCGCCGCAATCCCGCTCACGTCCGCAATATGTTGTCCATCTTGGCTAAGAAAAAACCTGCCAAGGAAGCCGACCTACCCAAAGCGCTTCATGAAATCGCGGAAAGAGTGAGACGTCGCGCTTTGATAGTGGTGCTGTCCGACTTTTTCTGCGATCTCCCCGAGTTGATGGAAGCGATCAAACACCTTCGCTTTCAACGACACGATGTCTCGCTGTTCCATTTACTGGATCCCGCGGAACTCAACTTTTCCTTTGACCGCCCCATTCGCTTCGTCGACTTGGAAGGACCTGACAACCTCATCACCGAACCCGCCATAATCCGCAAGGAATACTTGAAGCAGATAAACGCCTTCCTGGACGAATTTCGCAATGAATGCCACGCAAACGGCGTGGAATATCGTAGGGTCCTTCTTGATCGCCCATACGAGGACGTCTTGGTCAGCTTCCTTTCCGACCGAGCCCGCAAAAGCGTTTGAAACAACGTCCAAAATATTCGGCATGACCTTTCTTCAACCGTTGATTTTGTTTGGACTTCCGCTGGTTCTGTTACCGGTGCTGATTCACCTGCTGAATCGCCTGCGCTATCGGACGCAACAATGGGCGGCAATGCGCTTCCTTCTTTCCGCCCAAAAGCAGTCCATTCGGCGTTCGCGGTTGCGTCAATGGTTGGTTCTCTTGATGCGCATGCTGGCGGTTCTCGCCATCATTTTATTCCTAGCCCGTCCGATGACCGGCGGATGGTCCAGCGCGTTCTCCTCCGGTCAACCCGAATTCATCGTCTTGATACTGGATCGCTCAGCCAGCATGGAAACACGCTTGCCCAACGGTCAGACGCGTCGAGAGCGCGCCTTGCAAAGCTTTGTTGAAACGGTGGCCGTACGCGAGGGCGCTGAATTGGTCCTCTTCGAAAACATACGCCCCGATGAGCCCCAACTACTCAAGCAGGCATCCGAACTACTGGAGCCTGAAATGGAAAGGTTCGTAGGGTCTACCGAAACCACTGCCGACGTACCCGACATGATCGGCAAAGCTTTCGACTGGTTGGAGGACAACGAGATCGGTTCAGCCGAAATTTGGATCGCTTCCGATCTGGAGGAGAACGACTGGGATCCGGATGGTTCCAATCGGTGGGAAGCGTTGTCCGCACGGTATCAGGAAAAAAAAGACCGCTTCGGCTTGAGACTGCTTAATTACGACGCCAAGCAAGGAAACAATGCCCGTCTACTTTCGGAACGGGTGGTGCGAAGAAAGGATCATTTGGACTGCACCTTGAAATTGGACCGTGACGAAAATTCCGACGCTCCCCTCGTCATCGAATTAATCGTCAACGGTGAAAGACGTGAAATCCCTTGCGATTTCGAGGGCACCTCTTTCCGGTGGCAACCCAAGGTGGAGGTAGATCCCGCCAGCGGCGAAGGATGGGGTAAATTCAAGTTACCGACGGATGGCAACGATGCGGATAACGAAGCCTACTTCGTTTTCGGATCTCCAAGCAGGACAAAAGCTTTCGTAATCGCACAAAACAAAGTAACGCGCCAAGCGCTCTCTACCGCCTCGACTAATTTCTCCGACAACGAGAACGGTCGACCGAAAATCTCTTCCTCCACTGACTTGGAACAAGGGAGCTTGGATACAACGAGCCTACTTCTCTGGCAAGGCCCGCTACCCAATCCAGCCTCCGCACAAACAGTGAAAGCCTTTGCCGAAAAAGGGGGTGTGGTGATCTTCCTTCCCCCACAAACCAATGACGAGGGGGTTTTCGCGAATTGCTCCTGGACCGAGGTATCGAATGCTCCCTCACCCGAGCAACCTTTCAAGATCAAGGAGAACGAATCGCGTGAATGGCCCCTGAGCGACACCGAGGAAGGCTTCAGGCTTCCACTCGGAGAAATCTCCTTCCTCAAGCGTCGAGGGTTGAAGGGAGATACCCGTCGACTTGCTTCCTTCGAGGATGGGACCCCTTTCCTCTCGAGAGCCTCGCTGGGTAAAGGAAATCTTTATTTCCTCCACACTTTACCCGAAGAAGAGTGGTCGGATCTTGCCGATGGATTCACCTTGGTTCCAATGATCCAGAGATTGCTGAAGGCTGGAGCATCTCAACTCGATCCCCCTGTTTTTCATACGCTAGGAACACCAGGTTTGGTTGGAGAATGCGTGGATGCCCCCAATCAAAAGGACATCAACACCCATGCGGGAATCTACAGGATAAATGGACAACTGGCGGCCGTTAATAGGCCTCCTGCGGAAAATGCGTCCAACACCCTGCAGGCGGAGCAGTGCAAGGATTTACTAGGGGAAGAAAGCATCTTGACTGTCGAAGACACCGGTAGCGGCTCACTGGAAGTTCCGGCTGAAGTTTGGAGATGGTTTCTTTTCCTGACCCTCGCAGCCTTGATGGTCGAAGCCTTGCTCGTGTTGCCCGGTCGAAAAAAACCTGAAGCCGCTTCCGGCCTTGCCAAACACCAAGAAGGAACCGCATGAAGGACCCTAGTTCATGGCGTTGGGACCTTTCCGGACCAATCTTGACGGCAGCCATACTCACGCTGCTCCTCGCCGCCTTTCTCGGGATTGTCAACTGGATGAGAAATGATAGGCGACGTGTTGTGGGAGCACTGGAATTCATCCGGTTTACGGCAGTCGCACTATTGATCGTCACTTTGCTTCAGCCCGAATTGGTGCAAACGATTTCTCGCAAGGAAGAACCCGTTGTTCTCGCCTTGCTGGACCAGTCGCTCAGCATGGAGACCTATGATGTCAGAGAAGCCGGGAAGGTTGTTACGAGAAAACAATGGATTGAACTGAAAACGAATCCGGAATCTTCCTTTTGGACCACCTTGAAGGAAACCGGCGAGACGGAATCCCGAGCCTTTCCATCCGTTCAAGAAGACCTCAACCGAACCGATCTGGAAACTCCATTGCTCGAAGCCCTCGACCGGCACGAAAATTTGAAAGCAGTCATCATGGTCACCGATGGAGACTCGAATCAAGGTGACTCCATGAAGGCCGCAGCGAAATACAAAGCGAACGGCATCCCCATATACACGTTCTCGGTGGGAGGCGAAAAAGCCTTGCCCGACATTTCGCTTGAACAAGTCGACGTTTCTCCAAGTGGTTTACTGGGGGAACAATTGGTCATAAGCTATCGCTTGCGAAGTGATTTCCCGGAAAAAGTGACGGTTAAATTGGAATTGATGGAAGAAGGCGTCGAGAAACCCGTCAAGACGACCACCCGCGACATCGACAAAGAAGACGAAACCAGAGGCACTCTCTTCTGGAAACCTGAGGTTGAAGGGGAAAGAAAACTGCAATTACGGGTTAGCACGGACGACAAATCCCAACTCACTCGTTCCTTTGAAGACTGGCAATCCTGGATCAAGCAATCGGGAGAAGCCTTCGCGGACAACAACTTGAAGAGCTTGAGAACCCACATAAAAGACACGAAGATAAGAGTATTGGTTGTCGATTCCATGCCTCGTTGGGAATACCGGTACCTCAGGAATGCCTTGCAACGAGACCCCAGCGTCGAAATGAAAAGCATTCTTTTTCACCCATCCTTGGAAATGGGAGGCGGCAACGATTACCTAAGCAGATTTCCAGCGACTAAAGACGCCCTTGCTCCCTACGACGTGGTCTTCTTGGGCGACGTCGGCATAGGAGGCGGGGAACTGACTGAGGAAAACGTCGACATGATCGCCGACTTGGTCCGAAACTTCGCATCCGGCTTGGTGTTGATTCCCGGTTTTCGCGGACGCCAACTTACCTTCTTGGAGAGTAGTTTGAAAGATTTCCTGCCAGTAGTCTTGGATGAAGAAAAAACCAATGGCGTTGGAATGCGCAACGAGTCGAATTTAGTTCTGACGACTCTAGGAAGGGATCATTGGCTGACCAAACTGGAAAACAACGAGAAAACCAACGCGGAATTATGGGAAAAGAGGTTACCCGGATTCAATTGGTCGGCAGGAGTCCTAAAGAGCCGCCCGGGCACGAAGGTTCTCGCCGTGCATTCCAACCAGCGCAACAAGTCCGGACGCATACCGCTGCTCGCGATCAATCAGACAGTCGGTACAGGAAAGACTCTTTTCCTGGGAACGGATGCCGCATGGCGCTGGCGTAGAGGCGTGGAAGACAAGTACCACTACCGCTTTTGGAGTCAAGTCGCTCGCTGGATGGCTGCCCAACGCCACCGTGGCGAAGGCGATGGCATTCGCGTTATAACTAGTCCTGATTCACCGAAGGAAGGCGACAGGGTATTCGTGATGTGCCATGTTTTCGATTCTTCCGGCTTACCCATTCGCGACGACAACGTGTTCGGCCGACTCAAGCATCCCTCAGGGTCGATCGAGGATTTGCGGTTTACCCAAACGAAAGGAGCTGAAGGTGTATTCGAAAGTTCTTTTTTAGCGAGAGAAGATGGAGATGTAACCATCGAGGTTTATGCCCCGGACCATGATCGCGAATACATCGCCGGCCCTGGCCAAGAAAAATCCGGAATCATGGTGAAAGGCATCAATCCAGAAGCCCGCGGCCGACCTACGAAGGAAGACGGATTGCGTGAAATGTCTCGACTGACGGGTGGCAGTTTCGGCTACTGGAATCCGCGAGACGACAAAGAGAAGGACCTGCAAGCCATTGTCGACGAGATCGCTGCCCTGCCCGACCCCGCTCCATTCGTCGAAATCAAGCGTTTCTGGGCCAACCCATGGTGGGGCGGATTCATTGTCTTTCTCTTTGCAATTTACTGGACAGGACGCAAAATGGCAGGGATGATGTAAAATCACTTACGCCTTTTGAAAATTGATCGCAATACACATACAGGCTCCACTGTGGGAGTCTTTCTTGAACGCTATTTATAAGCAGGAGTTAAATTCAGGGATGCAATGCCACTGCCCATCAACCATTTCAGCTAAATGAACAATTCAAGAAAAAACAGTGGGGATTTATTGCCAAAGTCCTTAAGGAAACAACTCGATCTTCTGCGCAACAAGTTGCGCTGGACGGAAGGCTCCAAGGGAATTCTCGCCGCAATCGGCTTACTACTTGTCTCTTGGCTTGTTGTTCTGGGTTCGGATCGTTTTTGGGATACCCCTCAACCACTGCTCATACTCGCGTCGGTAACTGGCTGGGCTTCCGCTCTATGGATTCTTAGGTTAGGTTACCGCCTGGCCATCGAACAACCCCGGCACGATGAAAACCTAGCAAAAATTACCCAAGGCAGATTCCCCTCGTTGGGAGATCGCCTGCTCGGGGTGATTGAACTTTGCGACCCGAGAAAGAAAACATCCGAGCACTCGGCCGCCCTTCGAGAAGCCGCCGTGAGCCAAGTGGCCAATGAGACCGCAGGGAAAAACCTCAACCTGGCCGTTGACTTAAAATTATTTAAACGCGTCGCATTTGGCTTCGCGGGTCTTGCCACCATGGCAATGCTGTGCGCAACGATCATGCCGAAAGCCGCCTTCAATGCATGGGAAAGGTGGTCCAACCCGTTTAACCCGGCTCAACGTTATACCTTTGCCGAAATAACGAGTTTCCCGGCGGAAAAAATCGTGGCCCTGGGAGAACCCTATCAAATACTATGTACCCTGGATCCCGATTCCTTCTGGCTGCCTCAAGAGGCCATCCTCACTGCGGAGGACGGAACGGAACACGTAGCAACTCTCAACGGTCACAGTTATTTATTTGAACTGGAAGGCGTGCGAGAGGACGCCTCCTACGCCTTTTCCGTTGGAGACGCCGACGCCAAAATCCAAGTCACCCCGCTGGCGAGACCTTCACTCAACGAGACACTGGCCCACGTTGAATACCCTGCCTATCTCGGTTATCCTGCAAACAATCTTGAAATTACCAGCAGAACGATCACCGCTCCCGTTGGTTCGCTCCTCACCATTCATGGATTTGCCAACCGCCCCTTGCAGCAGGCCATGACAGTTGGTGGTGGTCCGCAACAATCGCCTTCGGTCAAAGCAAACGTCGATGGGAATCAATTTCACCTGCAACTCGGACTGGTAGAAAAACATCAGGTCCATAGATTGGTTTGGCAAGACTCACTGGGATTGTCATGCAATGGGTTTTTTCAATTCGAGGTGGTCGCGAAAGCCGATGAACCACCTTCCATTGAATTCCCTGAAATAACTGCGGAAAACTACGTTCAGGAAACGGGAACTTTCGACCTGACCGCCAAGGCGGATGATGACTTTGGGATCAAAAACCTCACCTTCTCGTGGACACTTCGCAATGCCGGCACGGAAGAGCTTGAAACGGTTGCTCGAGAATGGAACAACGATTCACGTACGATGGTTTCCTTCCAAGGAACGCATTCCTTTAGCCCTTCACTTCTCAATGCACCCAATGGTTCGACAATAGTTATCAGGGCGCATACCTCCGACTGGAGAGAAAACGCCGAACCCGTTTATTCGAGAGAGATTCTAGTTCTGGTGGAGAGCGTGGAAGCCAATGCCGATCGGATGCGCAAAGAAATTGAAGACTTGTTGGGGAAATTGTCCGAAATCACCAACGCAGAAGAAGACATACTTATGAAAACTCTCCAGATGCAGGCTCTGGACTCCGAGAAAGCCTCCGAGAAATCCGCCCAACGAAAAATGGAGAACGCCGCCTCGGAACAAGAGGATTTAGCCAAACAACTTGAGCAAATGAGCAAAGAAGGCGTCGAAATTCTTCGCGAAGCCATGAAGAACCCTTTGTTCGACGAGCAAACGCTCAAGGAATGGAACCAAACCATGCAAGCCATGAAGGAACTCTCGGAAGGCAAGATGCAGGAAGCATCGCAGCAACTGAGCCAGTCGGCTTCCAGTCCTTCCGAATCCCAACGAAGTGAAAGTTTAAGCGAGGCGGAAAACAGCGAGCGTGAAATCATCGAGGAATTGCAAGATCTTCAGGGCGAAATAAACGAGCAGTTGGACGAGTTGGAAGCGATGACCTTGGCCCAACGCCTAAGGAAGATAAAACGGACCGAAGACTCGCTCAGTAAATCTTTGATGGAAAATCTTTCCGAAACCATTGGTCTGCGCACCGCTGATTTGTCCAAAAAGCAAAAATTGCTGAACGATAATTTGTTCGATCGCCAAACCGAAACACACGATAACGCAAAGGAATTGCAATCGGAAATCAGCCGCTACCACGAGCGGACCCAAAAACCGCAATATGGCGAGGTCAGCGAGCAAATGGACAAAACGAAAGCCGCTGACGGGTTGCTTAACGTCGCTGAACTGATCAATCGTAACGTATCCTTGAATGCCACCACCAAGCTAGGATACTGGGCCGTGAAATTCGAGGAATGGGCGAAATTGCTCGAACCTCAGGATGACGGCGGTGGCGGTGGCGGTGAAGGCGGTGGCGGTGAAGGCGAAGACATCACCGAACAGTTGATTGCTCTGCTTAAGATCCGTAAGGGGGAAGCCGATCTCCGACGGCACACGATCTTGTTGGACAAGGAGAAAAAAGACGTGGGAAAGGAGCTCAAAGAGAAATCGGACGAACTCGATTCTCAACAACGCAAGCTGATGATGGATCTCACAGACGTTCAGATCGATTTGGCCAAGGAAGAATTGAATCCTCTTTTCGATGACGCTCACACTGCCATGGCGGATGCCGCTGATCGATTGAAAAAGCAAGACTCGGGTCAAACTACCGTCGCATCGGAAACCAAGGCTTTCGATTTGCTTAGCGACATCGTTAACCTTATCGTCGAAAGCCAATGCCAAGCTTGCAAGAAGCCTGGTGCCTCCAGCCAAAGCCAAGCAGCAGCAGCCGCTATGCAATTCCTACTCCAGCAATATGGACAGGGCGAGGGACAAGGCGAAGGAGAAGGTATGGGCATGAGCAGCATGGGCGGGGGCAGCAGACAGGGTGGAGACACCGATTCCAATCCCGCCACTCAAAGAACCAACGATGGTGGAGACTCAAGCGATCCCAGAAGCCGTTTCCGAAAAGCCAACGGTTGGAGCGGAGGTTTACCAAGCGAATTCCGCGAAGCGCTGGAAAATTATTTCCGCGAAATCGAAAAATAAACCAAAGCTCGATGCGTAGGTTCTTTCATGACGCTTTGGCGATTGCACTGATCGCCGTAGGTTGCCAGACAACCGTTTCGGCTCAAAATACAAAACCGGGCCAAACCTTTCAGGAAAATACAAGCCGATGGGCGGACAAGGTCGAGCAATCCTACCGTCGTGGAATCACCTACCTGTCCAGTTCGCAAAACGAAGACGGTTACTGGGTCGGTAATTCCTATGGTTCGGAACCAGGAGTGGTCGGCCTCGCTATTGTAGCGATTCTTGCCCATGGAGATGACCCAAATTTCGGGCCTCACGCTTCGACCATCAAAAAAGGGCTGGGTTACATAATGTCCAAAACCAACAAGGACACCGGATACATCGGAAGTTCAATGTACAATCACGGTTTCGCCACTCTTGCTTTGGCCGAAGCCTACGGTGTAGTCGCCGATCCACGACTCGGACCCGCGCTGAGAAAGGCTGTCGACCTAATCTTGAATTCTCAAAAGAAAAACCCTAAAGGCGCTTGGCGTTATTCTCCTGAATCCAAGGACGCCGACGTAACGGTAAGCGGAGCTCAGATGGTCGCCTTGTTCGCAGCCCGCAACGCAGGACTGGGAATACCCAACCAAGCTATCGAAAAAGGCAAGGAGTTCATGCTCACGTGTCAAAGCTCGAATGGCGGGTTCGGGTATACTAGCAGCAGTAGCCCGAATGCTCCCCGCTCAGCCATAGGATGCCTGACGCTCGCGTTGAACAAAGACAAGGATACCAAAGCCTATGAAAAGGCGTGTGAATACCTTTTCAGCCAAGAGGGCTCGTCCTTAAGCCATTATCGCTTCTACAATCTCTACTATACTTCACAAGCCGTCTTTCATGCATCACCTGAAAAATGGCGCGAATGGAACGCAAACAACATTAACCGATTGCTCCCGTCTCAAAACAAAGACAGCGGCAGCAAGGATTACGGTAGCTGGAGTGGTAATTATGGAAAAACCTTCAGTACCTCAGCGGCTCTCTTGTCACTCGCTCTAAACTATCGTTTTCTCCCTATTTATGAAAGGTGATTACCCTTCCAACCACGCGATTTTCTCACGCTACGGCCTCTTTGCTTGCTGTCTCGTTTTTCTGATTTCAATTGCCTCTCCCATGAGGGACGTGGTGGCCGAAAAGGCAAAACCCGACGTCGATCGAGAGAATTTCGAGTTTGTCCAAGTAGAACCGCCGGTTCCTGATTTGTTTAGAATCAACGCCTTGCAGGCGAAAAATCGCCAAGGATTGGTCAATGACTTGAACCAACCAAAGGCTCCCTCTCTGGACGACCTTCGACCGGACAGACTCGAGTTTTTCGACGGGTCCATGCTGCGTGGTGAATTAATGGGGTTGCAGGCCCGAAAAAACCTTTCTTGGCAACACCCAGCTTCAACTGGACCGGCCAGCTTTCAATATGCTGCCATCGCCTCCATCTCCTTCGAAGGCAGACCTTTGCCCGAAAACAAGCCTTCCAACCTTAAAGGGATGCGTTGCTTGCTTCACTTTAGAAATGGCGACTCCTGTTACGGAACGTTGGTTAATATGAACCGAGACAGCATTGATCTCGATACTTCCTTTGCAGGACAAGTGAAGGCATCCCGCAAAAAAATAGAATCCTTACTCGCCCTACCGGAAAGCCATCAGACGCTTTATGACCTGTCCCAAGGCCTAAAAAACTGGAAGCTGCCCAATGGCAATGCATGGAAACTGGAACGTGGTGAACTTTTGTCAGTCTCCACAGGTAGCATTGGAAGGAAATTTCCCAGAAAAGAAAACGTCGCCTTGGATTTCGAGGTTCATTGGAACCGCACTTTTTACTTCAATGTCCGAATTTTCGCGGAAAACCCTGAAAGTTCAAGTTACACAAACGCCGCCTACAATCTTTCGTTTTCCTCAAACAGAATCACCTTGACCGCCAGTAAAACCAAAAGCGGACGGGTTGTCCGAGAAACCATTGGATCAGCGACTCTCAATCAATTCCACCAAAAGAAAAACGCTCGAATATTATTCACCGCCAATAGAAAAAAGAAAATATTTTCAATATGGGTGGATGGAGTCCGAGTGGAAAGATGGCAAGATCCGGATACATCGGATGCCTCTCGAAAAGGTGATGCCATTCTCTTGTATAACCAAGGAGGCAGTTCCCAAATTCGTATTCCAAAGCTGTCCATTACTGGTTGGGACGGAGACTTCGAGCCCGTCTCCACCAAAAGTTCAAACGCAAATGAAACTTCAGTGACTTTCGTTAACGGTGACACCACCAAAGCAGAACTAGACTCCATTCAGGAAGGAAAAATAAGCATTCGTTCAAACGTGGGGAATTTTGAGGTGCCATTGGATCGCATTCGCCGAATCTCCTTTGCCAATGATGAAAACGCCGACTCGGGCATCACAACTGACCATGCATGGCTGGCTCGAGGAACTGGAAATCTTTCCCTATCAATTAAAAGCTTGGCTGAAGGCAAATTCACGGCTGTCAGTCCAGTTTTCGGGGAACTAGTCATTGACCAAGAGTGGTTGCGACGCATCGATTGCAACCGTCACCTCATCGAGCTCGAGGAGTACTTGTCGAAATTGAGAGCGGCCAAGCGAGCCATAGGTATTCGCAATTTCGACGCGGCCCGCGAAGCTCTTTTAAGCACACGCCCCAATTATCGTGGCTGGCAATGGGGCAGACTGTTTTTTCATCTACAGTCTCAAGACAGCGAAGAACTCCAACGTTACGCAGGCCATGAATCAGGAATGGAAGGAGCCTTCTTTTCCAGCGATGGAAACCAAATCATTTCGGGAGGTTACGATGGAGGCTACCGCATCCTGAACACGGAAAACAGCAACATCATTAAAGAACAGGCAGGGCTTGACGTCGGTTATCCTCGTCCGGAACTAGGCAGGTATCCAAACGAAACACAGCGCCAAGTCCATTTGAGCCGTGATTTCTGGATGAGCAAATTCGAAATCACGCAAGGGCAATACATGGCAGTGATGGGCGAAAACCCCAGTGCTAATGCCATTGACCCCAATCTTCCCGTGGAAAACGTCTCTTGGAATGAAGCAGTGGAATTTTGCTCGAAACTCAGCCTTAAGTATCCACCTCCCAAAGGTTATACTTATCGCCTCCCTACTACTGCCGAGTGGGAATTCGCCTGTCGCGCAGGTTCCAATGGCCCATATGCCGGAACAAAGGAAGGTCAACTCAGACAAGCCGCTGATTATCTCGAAACTCTGGATAAATTAGGCTGGTTCGTAAACAATTCAACCAGTACTCAACCCGTGGGCAAAAAAATGCCAAATGCATTGGGGTTGCACGACATGCACGGCAACGTGTGGGAATGGTGCTTGGACCACGCCGAGCTAAACAAAGGCCGAATGGCTGAATCGTACCATCCCGGAGTGACCGATCCATTATGGAATGAAGGAGAATGGCGAACCCTGAGAGGAGGTTGCTACAGAGTAACTTATGAAAGATGCCGCAGTAGCTACCGTGGAGCCAATGCTCCTATCGTCAAAGACGGAAACAAGGGCTTTCGAATTGTTTTGGGTCCTGATCTAAAAACCGAGCAAGGCTTGATCGCAGAAGATGGCGAGGCTCCAGTTAAAGCCAAACTGGAGGCTACTGAAAAGCGTACCATCGATGAGCCAAGTATCACGTTGCTGCCCATTTCGGCCGGCTCTTTCATCATGGGCAGTCCCGGGTCCCTTCGTTCACAGCGTGTCGCGCTTTCCCAAAACGATCAATTCTTGGCTCACGTAAACATCGTCGGTGCTTTGGAAGTACAAAATCTGGAAAATGATTCTCTCGTCAGCGCCACTGCCAAACTACCGTCTCCTGCAACGGCAATCGACCTCTCCGCAGATGGAAAAATTGCTCTGACAGGAAGTCATGACGGCTTAGCAAGGTTATGGGACGCCCAAAACGGCAGGTTGCTGCACACTTGCAAAGGTCATACCGCCAAAATTGCCAGCGTTGCTTTTTCACCGGATGGGCAAAAATTCGCAACGGGTGGAATCGATGGTTCCTGCCGTATTTGGGAAACAGCAACTGCCAAGGAAATCTTAGTGATAAAAGAGCCCACGGCTCGTTTCCTCCGACTTTCGTTCTCCCCTGACGGCAAGCGATTGCTGACTTCTGGGCCTGGATCGGCACCAGTGATCTGGGATTGTAAAAGCGGTCAAAGAATCGTGACCATGCAAGTGGATCCAGAAAAAGTCACGGCAGCCCGCTTTTCTCCAAGTGGCAAATACGCAGCTGTAACGATGCTATCAAATCGCATTAATCTGTGTGAAACGACGAGTGGAGTGCCCATTAATTTCATACGCCAATCATCAGGTGCAATCACCGATTTGGCTTTTTCGTTCGATGGCACGAAATTACTCACCGTCAACTTGGACAAAGTTATTCGTTCGCATCACGTGCCCCTTGGCTGGAGTGTAATCATTTTTGATAAGAAAGGGACAAAATCCAATAATCCGGATCTCTTCTTTAGCATCACGGCAGCCTCCAATTCTTCCGATCAATCTTCCAGCGCGTATATTGAACGGTGGATTGAAAAACAAGAACAGCAAGGCGCCAATCCTCCCATAGTGCACTCCAAAGATGACAAATGGTCGCTCACCCACTCCGATGGGGCCTTACGCCTTTGGCGGACTGAAACTGGTTCCTTGCACGCTATACTGGCAAACGAATTTCATTCCCCAATCGCACAAACTGCATTTTCACCAGACGACCGTATCGTGCTCGCTCAACTTTCAACGGGTGAAATCCTCGCATACCCCTCCATGAATTGGAATTCCATTCAACCTGAAGAAGAATGGGAACAACTAATCCAAACACTTGATACACTCGATGCCAAGCAAGCTCGCGCTTGGTTGAGTGATTCCCTTCCAGAAAAACCGTAAAACAAGTTTACCAGAACTTGTTTGCAATTCCACCGTTTGCATGTGAATTGTATTGAGAGCGATAAGCAACTCTCATGCGCAAGCAAACCGTAAGTTCTTCACTGGACGAATTTCGATTCGTGCATCTTTGGGATGACGACGTGGTTCCCGTAGAGAGATATTTCACGGCTTCAAATCCCAAGGAAGCTCTTGAAATGTTCGCTTACACCTGCCTTAAGACTGGGAGAAAGCCCTTACTTGAAGAGTTCAGTCGTTGGGATCGATTTCGCAAATCGTGGATTCCAATTCCAATTCCGGAACGCGACGAATTCAACATTGCCGAGAATGCCTTGGTCGAGTCAGAAGGCAATGATTCCGAGCAAAAGCCCAAAGAAGAACAAGCAGACCCTCATACCGAGTGAGTTCCAATCATTGTTTTTGTTGTTCTGTCGTACTTGTAATTCCGACTTTCGGCATTGAATCTTCGTTCGATCTGGCAAGATAAAACAAAACGGTCAGATTCAACAAACAAGTAAACAACGAATGACACTGCCAACTCCATAAGCAAGCAAAGTTAACCCCGAATACTCACGCTCGAAAAATAAGAACAAGTTTTTTTTGTTGTGAACAAACGTAAATTCTCCACTAAAAGAGTGTTGGTAGAGAAAATTCCCGATGAAGAAACTGTTGGTAACTTATAGAAATCCTCCCATATCCGTCATGATACTGGGAGCCATGTCAGTATTCGTTGGCGCCTGTGGATCCAAGCCCGACCCAGGTCCGACTCCCAAACCGCCTTGGCCTGACAGCCCTGAACTACCCTCCAATGGCAATGTAGGCACTACCTCACCGAATGGATTTGCATCGACAAAAGCTCCTCGCAACCGCGAAGCGCAGGTGGAACTCATCGCTTTGGCTGATATTTGGGTTCTCGTAAAACCAGAAGGGAAAGAGGAAATCTGGAGAAACCTTAGAAAAGACGAAAGACTCCTCGTTCCCAAGACTGGCAAAATGGCAATTACTTATTCTTCCGGAAAAAGCTTGAGAATTGAATCGGAAGGACGAGTGATTAAACCATCCGGAGGCAATGAACTCGTAGGATCCATCAGACTCCAGTAACCTAGAGTTCGGAGCCATCAATTAAAAATTATTTTTACAATCCTTAGTCTTTGCGGAACAGGTACTTATTGAACAAAAGTGGCTTGAGGACTAGGAAATTTGAAGGTTTTTTGAACGTTTCCAGTCATTGGTTTGTCTTAAATAACAACAGGTTAATGTTTGTTTCAGTCTAGTTTGTTTTTCTAAGCCAGAGAGCGCCGGGTTTTCACCCGGCGTTTCTCTTTGGTGTAGGAATAGAGCAACAGGCGTTCATTCACCTCAAACAAACACTTCAAAAAGAAGTATTGAAAACAGCCTCTGCGCAAAAAAAACGGCTACCCGAAGGTAGCCGTTAGAGGGAGCAGACTCGCGAGCTGCTACTTCATGATGATGGGAGGGACGAAAATAAACGCACGTTTAAACACGTCACGCAACTTTTTTTTTGAGAAATTTGAGGGTTAATGAATTGCAGGAAATCACGAATTATTGCAATTCCACCTGCACCTCCACGCAAATACCCCTTTCGAAGGTTACCCAAATCCTTGTCAGGTAGAAAGTCAAACCCGTCGCTTGATCCAATACCTCCTTACGATACTCCAAAGTGATGATACGACCCGAGGGGTCTTCCGAGTAAGATTGCGGCGGCCCCATGAGTTCAATCACTTCTTGTTGATTTTTGCCGGGAAGCAAAATCTCCAAGTTTTTCTTGCGATAAACTTTTTCTTCGGTGCCACCAAAATTAGCAGGGGTTTGACATCCGCAAATCAAAATCAAAGAAGATAACACAAACAGCAATTTTTTCATGACGTTTTGAAGTCGAACCTCAAAAAGGCACTTTGGCCAGCGATAAATTCGATCATGTTCAGCAAGGGTGCCAGTCCATGACTTTGAACGACAAACGCATGAAGGATATATTAAGGGATAAAATCCCGTAACTCCAATGACAGGGAAACTCGACTTGAATTGAGCCCTAAGTTTATTCAAGGCTATGAATACGGCCTCGATTGTCTGGAAGGCGTTGCGCAACGGGCAACCAGGCTCTTGAAAATGGCGGAGAGGACGGGATTCGAACCCGTGGAGGGGCTCAAAACCCCTCACCGGTTTAGCAAACCAGCGCATTCGACCACTCTGCCACCTCTCCTAGGTACGTGTTCTTGGCGAGTATTCACCGAATCATTGATGAATTACAAGCTAGCCCGACAGTCGGGCAGCTAATCTCCAAAGAACAAACCCCTCACTTATGGCAGAGAACAAACGGAAGCAATCCGAATTTGAGTTCCTGTTCTCGAGATCTACCCCCGATCCTGAATGAAAGCGTTGGCAAAACATGTTTTGTCGAAAAACTCATGGACGGAAAGCGACCGTCTCGGGGGAAGCGTCAGCATGCCATAGCACCTTGGCGCATAACGCGAAACAGGCGGGGTGAATTAGTTGCTTTTAGCTTTTCTGGGTGAGTTTTTATTTAGTTCTTGCATGCTCCGGAAGGCCGATCAGTTTGGCAGTAAGAAAATCATTGGCACACACCCATGTGCACTCGATGAATCGTCGATACCAATCTTTTTTTGAACAACAATCGGGTTTTTCATCTCCAAGAGGCATTTGGTAAATTAAATAAAAATAAAGCGCAAGAGGAGGAGATATGCAGCACCCAGTTGATTTCATGTTCCTAATGGATGGAACGGGGAGCATGCAGCCATGCATGGATGCCCTGAAACGAAACATCGACATCTTTTTGGAAGAACTGATGCGGCCCCAGTCGTCCATGGTTAAAAAACAATTGGATTGGAGGGCCAAGGTGGTCACCTACCGCGATCATCCGGAAGATGGAGACGACTGGTTCGATGATAATCCGTTTGTCCACAAAGATGGCGCAGCGCTAAAAGAGCAACTGAACAAGCTGGAGGCCTGGGGCGGTGGCGATGAACCGGAATCACTGCTTGATGCCCTCCATAAGGTGGCTTCCATAGAACAAACGAACAAATCCGAGGAAGCTGATCCATCCAAATGGCGCCATCGCTCCGATGCGAGTCGGGTGGTGATCGTGTTCACCGATGCAACTTACCACGAGCCCATGACCTATCCGGAAGGCGCGGGCGGAACAGTGGAGGACGTCAGGAACATCTGCTTGTCGAGCAACATTATGCTGTTGCTCTATGCGCCGGATGACGACGCTGGACAATACGAACAACTCGCCTCGATAAACAAAGCTCAATGGAACCCAATACCGGGAATTGGCGACGATGAAGAGAAGTTTGCCAATGGACTAAAGGCATACACGGGGAACCAGGAGAATTTCAGGAAGGTGATCGAGGCTTTGGCTCGTACGCTTTCGATAGCCATCACACCGTCAGTAGTCTGATGCATCCGTTTCACAAACAGCTTTCGGGTAAGGGCAAGCAATTGTGATTATCGGGAGGGCGTGCCTCCGTTAATTGGTTTTGTCATGAGCGTGGGTCTTACTATCGGTGACGTAAGGAATGATTATGTCGTCGAGGAGGAAGTGTATCGGAGCAATGCAGCGTTTTCTTATAGGGCGCGACATGGCAATCGCCCGATCTTTCTTAAACAACGATTCAGCCCGAAGCCTGATGCGGACTGGTATTATGATTACATTTATTACCATGAAAACCTCATGGAATGCATCGCTGACTCACCTGCAAAGGACTTCACCTACGAGTTCATCGATTTTTTCGAGGCCACACGCCCCCCGCACCACCGAGAAAGCAGCAAAATCTACTATCAGGCCTTCGAGTGGATTGAAGGCAGCATGGACTTGGCCAAGAAGATCGAAGAGTTTAGAGCTGATCCCAAAGCCTGCACCTGGAACCAACGTCTCAATTGGGCCAAGGTCATTATGGCTGGCGTCAAGCAATTGCACGCTCTGAACATTGTTCTCTCAGACCTTAAACCTGAAAACCTCTTACTTAAGCCGGAACCCCGTATAAAAACAAAGTTCAGACTCATCTTCATCGACTTCGACTGGTGTTTGTTTGCCAACGGGCATCCACCTCCATGGGACACTGATGACGAAGGATATTTCACAACATACAATTGGTCCTCTCCGGAACAATCCCGTCACCGAAGCGAGAGACCAACGAAAAAATCAGACGTCTTTACCTGTGGCTTGATTCTTTACGACCTACTGTGTCAGGGAAACCCTTATCGTGATATGGATGAAGCCGAATGGGAGCACGCGGTTCTAAACTTCAGCGCTCCCTATCCAGAACTCGAGGGATCCATGCGCATGGGAAATGACAGTTCAGTCAGGGAGGTTTTGCATCGTTGTTTGCAGCCCGAACCAAACGAACGTCCCGGGGCAGACGAGGTACACCAAGTTCTGCTTGAAAAATCGCTCCCTCAGAATGTTTCTGTTGCCACGTCTCCGATCATAACTTCTCCGCCTTCTCCGTCTCAGGCTGCGCTTACGCTGACTCATGATGAACGGTGTCTCTCCCTGAATATCTCGACAAAGTTGTCGGCATTTTTGGTTAGGCAATTCGGAGAAGACAGCCAGTACTGGGACGAGGATTGGCAAATGACCACCGAGAAACGCAAGGACGGATGGTACTTGTTGCCAAACGGCTCTGCCACAAACGAAACCGTCCTTAACGGCATGGCCGTTACTTCTCCTACCAGACTCTGCGATGGGGATGTGATTGGAGTGGGCCGGGAGTCCAAAGGCATTGTGAAGTTGCCGCTGAAGGTCCACATATCCTGACCAGTCTTAAATTCGATGTCTCGAGACCCTAGTATTTAACTTAATGAAGAAAAAGTAATGACAGAATCAAACAGCGAAAAAGAACGGAAACATATTGCAGAAATGTCCATGGAAGAGCGCGTGGATGCTTTCCTGGAAGAAATTGTCTCTCCCATTATCGGTGATTCAGCGATTGATGACGAGGAAACGAAACTCCTCGATGCCATGTTGGTGCTGTTTCGTCTTACCGCGGAGGAAGCAGATCCTCCCCCTTCATGGATAATGCGTAAAATCATGGATAACGATGGTCGTGAAAAAGCGACGCTAAACGCTGAGCTGGATGCAGCCATCGAAAGGCGAATGGACGAAGGAGACCATCAGTTAACCGATAAGAACATCCGCGACCTTGAGGATTGGCGAAGCTATAGGAAAAAAGGAGGGGAAAGCAAAACCCCGGAACCTCTGGTTCATTTGAAACCGGAAGCCGAGGACGAGGTACCGGAGGACGATCCTTCCGCAGAAAAGGACGATGAGGAAGAGGCTCAAGAGGACGATCCTTCCGACGAAAAGGACGAGGATCAAATGCCCGATGAGGAAAAACCCCAAGAGGACGATGAGGAGACGCCCGATGAGGAAGAGGCTCAAGAGGACGATCCTTCCGACGAAGAGAACGAGGGAGAGACCTCCGAAAAGGCGGAAGATGATGTCCCTGAGGACGATCCTGCCGACGAAAAGGACGACGATCAAATGCCCGAAAAGAAAGAAGCTCAGGAGGACGACGATCAGACGCCCGAAGAGGAGCAAGATGAAAAAATTGCTGACTTGCCAGCACCTCCGCCTCCTCTTCCCCCACTGCCTTCGTCTCAGGCTGCGCTTACGCTGACCTCAGGTGATAAGAGTTTGTCCCTTAACATCACCACCAAGCTTTCTGCGACCCTTGTGAGACAATTCGGGGAAGATAGTCAGTATTGGGACGAGGATTGGCAGATGACCACCGAGAAACGCGACAACGAATGGTATCTGGTTCCAAATACTTCTGCCACAAACGAAACTCTTCTCAACGGCCAAACCGTTACTTCGCCCGTCAAACTCTCCGATGGGGACGAGATTGGCGCGGGACGGCAATCCAAAGGAGTGATCAAGTTGCCACTCACTGTTGAGATGACTTCAACGACCTAAGTTCAATGACTTCCAAAGGTGACGACAAGGTGGATAAATCAACGGGAGTCGTAAATACTAAACCTATTTTACAAAAGCATCAGGGTGCCCGTCTCGCCGACTCGATCCAAAAGAAAATACTACAGTTAAAGGAGTGGGATTATCCAACTAGATTTGGTGAGCTACCAGAGCCCAAAAGGATAAGAATCGATGGACTGGTGGCAGAGCAGCTAAAAGAACGGATCGAGTGCCTACTTGCAATGACACCGAGTGATGCCTTAGCCATCACGCAAGAAATTGGTAATGACTGGAAAAGCTTTCAACGAGATTTTGCGGCCTTCGGGAAGAACCGCCCCGAGGAAGCACCGGCAATTGCCGTAGTGCGTGAGGAAGAGCTTGCTTGCAATGACGAGATTTGGGTTGCCGGAGACGTCCACGCGGATCTTCTTGGTTTCGAGGCCGTTTTGCAGGCCTTCAAGTCACAAGCCGAACCCAATGCCAAGCTGATCTTCCTAGGAGACTTGATTGATCGTGGTCTCCACGACCTTCAGGTAGTGTCAAGTTTGCTGCGGTATATGCATGAAGAGCCCGGCCGTTATGCTTGGTTGGTTGGAAATCACGACGAAGGCTTGCAATGGAATGAAGAAGCCAAGGAATTCAGGTCAACGGTCAGTCCTGCAACGTTTCAGGAACAACTCAACGAAGGGAATGACACCGAACTCACTCAATTCGGAGCCATTCTCACAAGGATTGTCAAAGAGTTGCCATACACATTGTTCCTTCCACGTTTGTTGGTGGCCCATGGGGGATTCCCTCTCAGTGACACATGGTCCGAGCTTAAATCCCTGGCTGATCTAACGAAAAGAGCCTGTTTAACGGACTTTGTTTGGAATCGGTGGTCTGATAGTAAAGTGAAACGGCCCGACCGCACGAGCTCAAGCAGTGAGTTCACGGCCGATGATTTTCATGGATTCAGACGCATCTGCAAAACAAACCTTGGCCTGACGATCAAAGGAATGGTACGGGGCCACGACCATATTCAGCAAAACAGAGAACGTTGGGAACGCTGGGAGGAAGTCAGGAAATCCTCATATGAAGGTCGCATCCTCACGATCAACACTATGTCGCATAATCAAAGAACGGACTACTTGAATCCCTTATTCACAAAATCCAATCCGAGGGCACCTACCTTTGCTCGTTGGCGTTCAGTGGATAATTTTCCTACGCCGATGATAGTGGATTTGCCAAAAGACTTGGTGAGCTGGTATGCCCCGGAATGCCCCGAATGCCTCATGCCAAACGAAACCGGGAATTCGACCTGCGTGGAATGCAACACCCCGCTCAAATAAACAAAGTCTGATGTTGGAGAAGTTCAAACATCGGGATGCCCGAGTTGAGTCTTTCGCCAAACAGCCAACAAAAACAAATGAAAACTACCCGCCTTCGAAAATTGTCAGTCCACCAGTTCACACCATGTTTGTAAAGTGATGGCAAGTGATTGACTGATAAGTAGCGAGAGGTAACGTCAAACTAATGTACAGCTGGGAAAAGAAAAAAAAGAAGAAGAAGAAACTGAAGAAAGAACTGAAGGTAGTTAAGCGTAAGCTCAAGGACACAAAACGTAGAAACAAGGAGCTGGAAAAACAGTTGGGGGCTCCTTTCTGTCTTACTTGCGGCGGCCCCTACCATTAGAGGTTGCAAAGGTGACGCATCCTGCGTTTTCACCTCTCGACAAACTGACTATCAAGCATACCCAAAGGCTCTGCGACACAAAATCGTCAGTACCCGGCAGCAAAAAGGGTATAAAACCATTACGCCGACTCACCAAAGTTGTTGGTTGTTTGATTGAAACAAGAACGTCCGCAATTCAACGGACAAAATACGCCGATCGCTTTCTTAACGGCGAAGCAGGCGTTCGACCATCTTGAGTTGATCCTGAGCCAAGGCATCGCCTTGGGCCGCGGCCATTTTCAACCACTTGGCCGCTTCCTGCTTGTCCTTGGCCAATCCCTTGCCGGTGAAATACATGGCTCCAAGATAGCGTTGCGAGGATGCATCGCCTGCGTCCGCCGCCTTGCGGAACCATTTTAGGGCGGTATGAAAATCTCGATCCACGTAGCTACCATCGTAAAAAAGTTCGCCCAATTCCCTTTGGGCTTCAATCACCCCGGCTTCAGCGGCGGTTTGATACAGGCTGACTGCTGTTTTTGCATCGTGCTTGATGCGAAGGGCATCGCGAGCTTGAAGCAAAGCCTT
>PBLJ01000033.1 GCA_002721705.1 Opitutia bacterium | reverse complement strand
TCTGCTTGAGCATCCACACCTTGCAGTCCTCGACCGCCTTCTGGTCGTTCATTACCTCGTCAAAGGCCTCGATCATAACAGCTTGCGTTTCGATGGGGGCGCGATACCACCACCATGAGAATTCGAGGTCGCGCCAGAACATGCCGAGTTCCTCGTCGCTGACGGAACGCTCCTTCAAAGACTTCATGATCGCCTTGGGTGTTTCCTTGTCCGTGCCGAAACGGGTGAGGGCCAAGGCAATGTGACCTTCGGATTGTCGATTGCCGACCTTTAGCCAATGCTTGGCAGCTTGATCCAGGAAGTAATCGACGGCTTCCTTGGCCTGCGGATTGATCTTCTGGTCCTTGAGAAAGAAGCTTCGCCCGTAAAGGTAAAGAGCGATGGTCGAACTCATGTTGTTGTTTTCCTTGTTCCCATGCTTGAGGATGTTGCGATAGGTCTTGTTGATCCAGTTGTCCAAGCGGTTGAGGGACTTGATGGCGAGGGAAGGGTCGACGTCGACACCGAGATGTCGAAGTCGGCCGAAACCGGTCGTTATATAGAGGGTGATGTAATCGTTGGGGCGACCACCGGGGAACCAAGCCCACGCTCCGCTGCCGTGCTGCATTTCCTTCAATTTGCGGAAGGCCCGAGCCTGCTCGTCGTTGAGGCGGTTGTCGTCGAAAAGGATGCCGACGTTGCGACGGGCCTCGCTCTCGTTCTTGGCTTGGCGTACCCAAGGGGTTTCCATCAAGGCAACGGACTTCAGGTCCTCGTTCTTCTCCAACGGACTGTCCAATGCCTTGGTGCCTTTCCACTGGTCGAACACGCGACGTATCTTGGGGTCGGAGTTGGCGATCTCCCGAGCCAAGGAATTGGCATAGAGTCGGTTGAAAATCTGCTCCGAACACTCATGCGGGTATTCCATCAGATAAGGCAACGCCATGACTGCGTACCAAGCGGGGTTCGAAACCATCTGAACAGTCAAGTTCTTGTGTTTGATGGTGTCGGATTTACCCGACGCCAACAGCTTGGCGAAATTGAACTGCTTAGTCTGCGCTCCACGAATGGGAAGAGGCATGGAGTCGGTGACGTAGATGCGACGGGACAGAACGGGAAGATAGCCTTCCTCCCCATCAGTGACCTTACCGGTTCCACCCAAGGCGGTGTAGGTCAGAAAGCCGATGTCGTCGGGCACCTTGATTTTCCAGGAGAAGGTACGGGACTGCTTGGCTGGTACTTCGAAGGCCAAGTCCGTGACCTTGTTGCCCAGAAGCGAATCCACCCGCTTGTTGGTGCGGGCATCGTTGAAGGTGAGCCGGACGGCGCCCTTTTGGTTGGTGGGCGACTGGTTGGACACCTTGACGGTGAACTCGAGGGAATCCCCTTCCCGCAGGAAGCGTGGAGGATTGGGCTGTACCATGAGATCCTTGGCCGTGACCATGCTATCGGTGAGGAAGCCGGAACGTAGTTCTTTGTCGTGAGCGAACCCAAGGAACTTCCATTGGGTCAAGGCTTCGGGCATGGTGAATTCCAGCCGCACTTCCCCATCCTTGTCTGAGATCAGTTTCGGGAAAAAGAATGCGGTTTCCTGAAGATTCTTCCGTGCAGTTACCTTGGCGAGATCAGGTCCCTTGGGAGCACCACCGGCCTCGCCGGCGCCGCCACCCGGATCCCCAGGAGCGCGGTTCGCCGAAGTTGCCTTCGCCATCGCAAAACCTTCTGCTGAATCCTTATCCATCTCCATCGCATCCATCGCCATGGCGGGTGCAGGAGCTCCGGCCGCCATCTCAGCCCGCATGGGCATTCCTTGAGCGGAATCCTCCATGGCCATCATGTCACCTTCGGGGCCTCTGCTATTAAAGAAATAGCGCCCTCCTCGATTGAGACCCCACAGTGCGCCGATCATATCGGGACGCCACCCGCGGTACCGCCAATCCACTCGTTTGTGGGTGCGGCTCCAGCGTCCTTGCAAGTGACGAAAATGAAGCATGGCGTTCTCGAAACGTTGCGAAAGGTTGGAGCGGTCGCGTCGAAAGATACTGGAAAAGTTCTGCATCCAATTGTGGGGCTTGTAGGCATCCAGTGACTCGTCGTAGAGCGCGGCGACCATTTCGGCGACGGCCTTGCTGGCGTCATTGCCCGTGATCACCGCGGTCCAAGTTTCCTTGGTCGCGGGTTCCAGCTTGGAAGTAAAATGTTCCCACTTGACGGACAAGTCCTTGTTCGTCCATGGCACGTTGACCTGCCGAGTCGTCATGTAGGCCCGGTTTTCTCGAACGTAGGTGACGTGCAGGGTGAATCCACCACGCATCGACTCGTCCACTGCTTGCTCGATGGTTGCCTGGGTGGCTCTCTCGTCCGTCCAGTAAGCCTTCAAGGACTTGCGGCGGTGTATGATCTCCACAAAGGCGCGACCACGGGGGTATCCCGTGCCCCAAAGAGCTTCCAGCGACTTACCCGGTTCAACTGTCCATGTGGGCGCGGCCACGTGATTGGGTACTTTGACCGCAAAGCGCCTTGCCTTGGGATTGACCACGAGAATGGGCAGCAGCCCCTTGACCTCCTTGCCGAAGCGGTCCTCGGTGGCCAAGACCGCCCGATAGGCGCCTTCCTTCAGGTCAAAGGAAAACTCCTTGTTGCCTTCGGCGTCGGTGGTGAAACCTTGCGTGGCAACCACTTCGCCCAACTCCCAGGAGCTGGTATCGGAAAGGTCGGGTTCAGGTTTGACGCCGCCCATGCGACGGTCATGAAAATGGTGATGGCGATTACCACCCAACTTGGCTCGCTGCACGCTTTCCGGCTCCTTGAGGCGATATACTTTTAGCGAGCCCTCGGCAATGCGCCCCTCACCATCGAGGGAGGTGGTCTTGAGCGAAACTTTAACGGGGTTGTCCGCAGTCTGCCAGTCGGCCGCGGAGAGGGAGGCCTGCAAGGCGACGTAGCCTACGTTGACCGTGCGGTCACCGGAACGTGTCTCTCCGGTCGTATCTATCACGTCGGCATGGACAGTGTAGCTGAAAGTAGGCTCGTCCTTCTCGGGAACGGACAAGTCGGGCTTGGCCGTGAACTCGACCTCGAAGGAACCGTCGGCTCCGGTGCGGGCGGTGCCATGAGCGATCTCCTGAGCGGGAGAGGACGGGAAAGGGCGCCACCAGTAATGCCAGCGCAACCAAGGCGGAAAGCGCACTTGGCGAACCACCCGGTATTTCACCTCGGCGTCGTTGACGGCGGCTCCCGTGTAGGCCATCGCACTCCCGCGAACTTTTACCTTACCACCAAGCTTGGCGGCCTCGGCGGGTGCATCGACAGTGACCTTGAACTTTGGACGTTTGTATTCCTCCACGTTGACCTGAGTGGAACCACCGGGCGAACCCGCGCCCTCGATCTGGATGCGCATCATGCCCATGAGACGGTCGCGAGGAGCCGTGAAGCTGCCATCGAAGGAACCATAATCGTTCGTTCGATGTTTGGCTCGGGCAATCTCTTGGTTGTTGCGATCGCGGAAAACGACCGTGAGCTCCTTGTTCGGGATCACCTTGTAATGGTCGTTATGCTGGTCGACCCGATAGGAAATCCCCTTGTAGCGAATGGTTTGACCAGGACGGTAAAGGCTACGATCGGTAAAGAAGACGGATCGATCGTAAGGCCTGCGCTGACTGACGCGATCGCTCACGTAATAGTCGTTGGCAGTGCTCAAGGCATGACCTTGGTGTGAGGCGCGAATGGTAAGGCTCGTACGGTTGCTCTTTATTTGGAAGAGCCCGTTGGCATCGGTGCGCGTGGCTCTTTGCTCGACCTTGCGGTTGTTGCGTTCGCGCTTCCATGAACGAATGCTCGCTCCAGCGACAGGCTCGCCGGAAACCGCATTCAACACAAAGCCCTCAATAGTACCAGACCCGTTGCGGGTGCGCATGACTAAAGAAAGGTCACTCACCCAAAAGCTCGAATAGCTGACGAGGTTTTCATTCTCGACGAATTCAGGATGATGACTGGCAAAGAGAAAATAGGAGCCCGGCTCTAGTCCTGCAGGAGCATCGATCTTCTCGACCCGCTGCTTGAAATCATCGGTAGGAGGCAAGTCAACGGCCCACTCCTTGAGCGGCTTCATACGCAACCAATCAGCTTTGCGGCGGTGATCGATGTATTCGGGATGACGCTGGGTTTCCTGCAAGCGTTTCACCCAATCAAAGGGAATGACGCGGAAATAAGCCTTGTTCAGGTTGCGGTAGCTCAATTCTATCTTGGGCAGCGGTTTGTTCCAAACACGCTCCGAGGTAATGGAAGAGGACTTGGCCTCGATTTGAGTAAGCAAGTTGTGGCACTCACTGCCTCCCACGCTCTCTGGAAACAAGGAGGAACCACGCTTGACGAGCTTGTGGGCCTCGACGAGGTCGCCTTCGTTGTGAAGGACTTGGGCCCAGCGATACATGGCGCGAGCGGAAAGGTGATGGTCCGCCCAATCGGTCGTGAAACGTTTCAAGGCGGCCTTGTAACGAGCGTTTTTCTCTTCGCCAAAGGCCTTGTTGTAACCAAAACGGAGACGCAAAAGGTCAAGATCCACGAAGGCATCGGGGTTGTCGTCCTCTTGGTGAAACTCGAGGAGGTCCTGGTAGAGTTCGATCGCCTTGATGGTGGATGACTCGTCGTCTTCCGAGTCGATTTCCCATGCAAGAAAAGCCTTGGTACTGGAGAAGACCGGACTCTCGGCCATCAACTCGAAGGCATCCTGAGCCTTGGAACCGGCCTGCTCGCCCATGGAATAGAATTGGAGGGCGTCGTGAGCGACGAAATCATAAAGGGTCGGACGAAAACTATCGGGAACCGATCCCTGATTGAGGAGGAAGTTGTAATCAGCCACGGATTCCTTCTTGAGGACGGCGTGATTGGCTAAGGTTTTTTGAAACTGCTTGTCGATCTCGGCCAAGATACGAGGCAAGTCCCAAGTCGTGATGTCGTCGCCGGGAGCTTCCGCTGTTCGTGTCCTTTGGGTAAATCGCCAACGGTTGCGCTGAAAGTAGTTCCAATACCAATTGGCCAGAACGGCATTCATCATGGGGACGAGCTCCTTTGGGGCCTTCGCCATCTCGGCTTCCATTCGAGTGATTTTCTCCTCCGGCTTGTTCCCTTGGATTGCACCCTCCAAGTTAATTTTCTGGGCGATGCCTCGAATGGCGACGGCATGGGCCTTTTCCTTGAGGGCGCGCTCAATGAGCGGTTCCAGTTTCTCGATGGCCGTCTTGGGAAGGCCCTTCTTGATTGACTCCTCCACTTCCTCCCATTGGTCGACCAAGGATAGTTTTCCAACTTGGGCGCCGACCGAAAGGGTCAAGCCAAGGAACAAGGATGTGAATAGGAGATACGCTGAGTTCTTCATGACAGGCAATATTACCAATTAAGGATTTCTTAAAAGGGGAAGGTTAATAGTAGAGTCCCTACTAGGCACTTGGCAAACACCAAGACGCGCGCGGAAATCAGGCAGGAAACTCATGTCAGCTTACTGACACGCCCGCACAAGGCTTCTTAGAAAAAACTCAGTTTTCGAATTCCCCGGGATCCACCTTTTCGACCATGAGCTCGACTTTCCTACCTTCGCCCAAGTCCATGGTAAAGGATTTGCCGGACTGTATCTTTTGCCTAAAGAAGGCGTGCCCCTCACCTTCCAAGGGAACCGATAAATCGACCACGGAAGTCTTTTGCTTCTTCATTTCAATGCGAGCGAAACGCCCGTCCTTTTCGAGAATGGCATATGCGCCGACTGAGTCGACCCACGCCAACTTGATTCCATTACGCCTTTGTCCAAGTTCGAGCCAAAAGGAACCACCGTTCTTCAGGTGAAGAGAAACCATGGGAGGCTTGCCCTTGATCTGAAACATTCCGCGCATCTCCACCTCGTCTGAAAAGGAAGGCTTTCCCAGTTTTGCCTGAATCGATTCAGGCTCTTCCTTTTTTTCGAAGAACTCCCAAGCTTTCTTAGCCTTGCCCGCTATGCCTTCCTCTCCGATCTCCTGTTTACCGAGGAAAGCAATTCCCTCGAAGGAAATCCCAGTTTCCTGAACTGTGGCTTTTACGGACAAGTATATGCCGTCGAAGACTTTTTCTCCGTCTATTTCCTGCCCAATCGAAATGGAGGCTTGTTGTCCGGAGAAGGTAGCAATCCGGGGAGCGGAAAGTACATCGACTCCATTCTTGTCCTCCTCAAAAAAGCGGGCCGAGATCATGACCTGATGCTGGTCGTCACCATCGACTGCCAGCAATTGAAAACAAGGCAAGAAGATGAAGGAGCCAAGGACGAGAATAAGGAATTTCTTCATTCGTCCAGGGAGAATGATAGGTTTAACGTACAGGATACAGCTTTTTATTCCTGAACCCCACGAAAGCTTACAAAATATGACCCCGAGCTTTGCAACTTCACGAAATCGGAGCTTTCGCGAGGTATTAAACGAAGAAACGGCGTTCGATGATAAAACGAAGGCAATGATGATTTTCCGTTGCCCGTTTGCAGACGCTCATGCAACGTTGAACCGATGACACCCCGTCGCCTCATTTCGAACGTTATTGTTTTCGTCTCCTTTATGGCGAATTTCGTCCATGGCCAAAACCCGGCCTTGGGCTTTCCGGGTGATCGACCGGATCCCTTAGGCGTTCACGCGCTCGTCGGGGCCAAGGTAGTGACCAAACCGGGAACAGTCTTGGAAAAAGCGACTATCGTGGTTCGCAAGGGACGTATCGAGGCGGTTGGAGAAAAGGTGCAAGTCCCAAAAGACGCCCGCGTATGGAACCTGGCAGGCAAAACAGTCTACGCAGGTTTCATCGATGCCTACCTGACGCTTGATGAAAGTCGAGGCAAGGCCTTGCGTCTCGGACATGAAAACCATGACGAGGCGACCGCTTCGCTATCGTTTCATGGAGCGCCCAAGGTAGCGGATGACCCTGGCAACGAAGGCCCGGGACATGAGATCGACCGCGTGACTCCGGAGAAACGCGTGGTCAAGGGTCACGCTCCGAAGGATGACGATCTCAAGAAATTCAGGGAAATCGGATTCACCGCGGGAAACGTCGCCCCCTCCAAAGGCATCTTTCGAGGCACCAGCGCAGTCGCGCTTCTCAAGGAAGGTGATCCCAACCAAATGATCCTGGTCCCCGACGTCGCCCAATGCGTCGCCTTTGATCACAGTGATCACGGCGATGGTTACCCTCACTCGTTGATGGGCGTCATCGCAGTCATTCGCCAAACCTTCCTGGATGCCAACCATCAACTGGCAGCTAAGGAGTATCTTGCCAAAAACCCGAATGAATCCAAGCGCTTGGAATTCAACCCCGCCCTCGACGCCTTGGAGGCGAGCCTCCGCAACAACAAGCCCATATCGGTTATTTTTGAACCCGGCAGCGCGTTGATGACACACCGGGCAGGTGTCATAGCCCGAGAGATGAAGGTCACGCCGATAATTGTAGCCAGTGGTCAAGAGTGGCGTAGGCCTGACCTGGCAAGAGCGGCCAGCTCCAATTTCATTGTGCCGGTGAACTTTCCTTCGGTTTCCAAAATGCCCACNGANGAAGANTGGAACCAAGTGGCTCTTGATCAATTGCGGGCATGGGACTGGGCTCCGGAAAACCCCATCCTCTTGAGTAGAGGTAAAACCCAAGTNGCGCTNACCACTCATGGTCTTGCGAGTCTTGGNAATTTCCGAAAGAACCTCCGNAAAACCCTGGATCGCGGCATGTCCGAGGAAAAAGCCCTCGCATCACTGACCACGATTCCCGCCAAAATGTGCGGGNTNAGTGATTTGTTGGGGGAAGTCGCCCCAACCAAGCTCGCCAACTTCGTCGTGGTGGACGGAAACTACTTTGATCCCAAGTCCAAAATCATCGCCACCTGGGTAGAAGGAAAACGGTATCCCAATCGCTCGCTTCCAGCTCAAAAGCCGAAAGAGAGAGAGGAGGAAAAAAAGGAAGAAGAGAAAAAGAACGAGGCGAAGCCAAAACAGAAGCTCTCCAAAAAGAGAACGGCTCGGTCACCGAGCGAGTTCCGCAAATTCATAGCTTCACCAAAGGCCGTGTTGTTTCGAGGGCTCACCTTGTGGACTTGTGGGGCCCAGGGGATTCTAAAAGAAGCAGACGTGCTCGTGGCAGATGGAAAAATCGCCCGTGTGGGACGAAACTTGAAACTGCCTGAAGGCACGAAGACGAGGATCGTCGAGGCAAGGGGAAAGCACCTCACGCCCGGAATCATCGACTGCCATAGCCACTCGATGATTCTCGGCAGAGTGAATGAATCCACCCTCCCCTCTTCCGCGATGGTTCGTATCGCCGACGTGGTGAACTCGGAAAGCGAAAACGTCTTTCGTCAATTGGCCGGAGGCGTGACCGCCGCCAATCTCCTGCATGGTTCCGCTAATCCCATTGGCGGACAAAATGCCGTAATCAAATTGCGACACGGCCAATCACCGGAAGGCATGATGTTCGTGCAAGCACCCTCGGGCATAAAGTTCGCCTTGGGAGAAAACGTAAAGCAATCCAACTGGAGCGAGAAGCACAGGACACGATTCCCACAAAGCCGAATGGGGGTAAAGACCTTTTTCGCGCATCGCTTCACCGCAGCCAACCTTTACCTCTCCGAAAAGAAACGATGGGAAACAAACAAGGGTTTTCCCGTACGTCCCAACCTCGAGCTCGAGGCAATCGGTGAAATCATACGCGGCGATCGGTTGATACATTGCCATTCCTACCGACAGGACGAAATCCTCGTGCTTCTTCGCCTGATGGAGAGCTTCAAGGTGAAAATCGGCACCTTCCAGCACGTCCTCGAGGGATACAAGGTGGCGGACGAGATCGCCGCCCATGGCGCCGGGGGCTCCGCCTTCGCGGATTGGTGGGCTTACAAGTTCGAGGTCTACGACGCAATCCCCTACGCTGGCGCCATCATGCACGATCGCGGCGTGACGGTAAGTTTCAACTCGGATTCCTCGGACCATGCCAGACGTCTCAACCTGGAAGCTGCCAAAGCCGTGAAATACGGCGGAGTAAGCGAAGAGGAAGCGCTTAAATTCGTCACTCTCAACCCCGCCAAGCAACTGGGCGTGGATAAATGGACGGGGTCCATCGAGGAAGGCAAGCACGCCGACCTTGTCCTATGGTCGGGTCACCCTCTTCACTATGCCTCGGTTTGCGAACAGACGTGGATTGATGGCATTCAGTATTACGATCGCGCCCAAGCCTCCGCTCGCGCGGAAGGCCTGCAAAATGAGCGAACTGCCCTGCTGACAAAAGCAAAAGCCGCCCTTGGCGTCGGCGAAGGGAAAGATGCATCGCAAGCTGCCAAGGATTCCTTTTTCCACAAAGCCCTCGAGTACGCCAGTTCGCTCCACGTACACTCCTGCAGAAACCACAACCACAAGCACTGATGAAACTCGTCCTTCCAGCATTGCTTGTTGTTTTTGCGACCTCGTTGTCGGCGGAAACCGTCCTCTACAAGGCGGCCGAGATTCAAGTGGTGTCGGGCCCTGCGGTTTCTCCCGGTCAAATGCTCGTGAAAGACGGTCGGATCGTGTCGGTCGGCAAGAACGTCAAGGTTCCCAAAGGCGCGAAAGTGACCGACCTGGGGAACTTGACGCTTTATCCCGGCCTGATCGCGGCGCCCACTTCGCTTGGATTGACGGAGATCAATGCCGTGCGAGCTACCCGTGACGACCGTGAAGTAGGTGACTACACAACCGACGTGGAAGCATGGGTGGCAGTAAACCCTGACTCCGAGCTCATTCCGGTAGCCCGGGCGAACGGCGTGGCCCACGCCTTGGTAATTCCCATGGGAGGAAGAATTTCAGGAGTATCGGGACTGGTGCGCCTACATGGCTGGGGCGTGGAAAACATGACTGTGGACAAGGCCAGCTTCCTTCACCTTTGGTGGCCTGGAACAAGCTTGGACGTAAGACCGAAGGAGCATGCTGGTTCCAAGAGGAAATCCCTGGAAGAGCAAGACAAGGACAGACGGCGCCAAGTGACCTTTATCGACGAGTTCTTCGATGATGCCGAGGCTTACGCGAAAGCAAAGGCTTCAGGCAAACCGGAATTCGTTGAAGTTCCAGCTTGGGAAGCCATCCTGCCCGTACTCGAAAAACGGCTACCGATCATGGTGCACGCGGATGATGCCAGGCAAATCAAGACCGCGGTGGAATGGTCAAGAAAACGTGGTTTCAAGATTGCCTTGGCAGGTGGACGAGATGCTTGGCGAGTGGCCGATCTCTTGGCCAAGGAAAAGATTCCCGTTCTCTATCATCACGTTTTCAGCCTCCCCCCAAGAGATCACGACCCGCACGATCTTCAATTCCGAGCCCCTGGCATGTTGTCGAAAGCAGGTGTCAAAACAATCATTGGGCTTCGCCCGGGAGCATGGAGCGCTGCCAACCTGCGCAACCTTCCCTATCATGCAGCCCAAGCCGCCGCCTTTGGCCTAACCCAACGGGAGGCCTTGGCTTCGATCACCTTGCATCCCGCTGAAATCCTGGGCATGGCCGATCAACTCGGTTCGCTCGAGCCCAAAAAGGAAGCCACCTTCATCGCCGTCGAAGGGGACCTCCTGGACGCAAGGTCCCAAGTGAAACGGATGTGGATCGCAGGAAAGGAAATTTCCTTGGATAGCCGGCACCTTCGGTTGTACGAGAAATACCGCAACCGCCCGAAACCTAACTGAAGCAGAAAGGCGCTGCATTCAATCACCGTCGTTCGTGACTACGACGTCGAAGAAGTAGTTGTTCGAGATGACCTTTCGCAACTCGTTGATTTTATCTTCAGGCAAACCTTTCGGAGCGCGAACAATCACCTTGGTGGGAAACAAGCCATGTACTTTGCTCGCAACCTCATCGAAAGCCACTACTTCACCACCGATTCGAATCCTTCCCGATTGATCCAACTGAATGGTCACCAAGTTGGGTTTTCCGAAACCCTTGAACATCCACTTATTGTTCAAGGTGAAGACGGAAAATACTTTTTCCACCCCGTCATGAAAGGCGACGACTTCATATTCCTTGGCATTTCCGGTTTCCTTTAGAATGAGGTCGCCCCGCGTTCGCAAAACCTTGAGCAAGACCTCCTTTTGCTTGGCCGGCAAAGCGTGAATGGCCGGTGTCTTTCGAATCTTGATCCCACCAACCATATACAGGCGCACACCATGATAATTGTATACGGGGTAATGAACGTCGCCAATCCAATGAGTATCGCTTTCCTTCACCTCCGCCTTTCTGCCGTCCACTCCCCTTGGGTTGAAAACTCCTCGCTGAGCCCACATACCAGCCATCAAGCGATTGGACTTCATGAATTCGTCCCGATCGATCTTCTCCGGGAGCAGGAAAGTCAGTTGAACTTTCTTGCCGGCCCTGGCATTGGCCTCGATGGTTGTGGGCTGAATCTTCTCCTCGGCGAAGCCAACCACCGCCAAGAGGTAAGAGAAAAACAAAACGAGGAAGAAGCGCGAGGTATTCATAACGGCATTGTCTATCCGTCTAAATTTTAGCGCAATCCTTTGCGAGCAGCTTGTTCCTGGATGATTTCACTGACCTTGGCATCGAAGCCATCGCCTTTGCCTGCCTCGGCAAGTCGTTTCTTCTCCGCAGTGACGAAAGTCTGCCGCTTCTTCAGCAAATCGTCCAACTCGGCTTGCACAGCCCTACGCTCGGTGATTTGCTTCTGGAGATATTCCTCCCTTTCCTTCTGGCTCATCTTCTTGAGATTCTCGGGAAGCTTCTTCTCATCGACGTCTGCCCACTTGAGCTTGTTTTCCTCAAACAAGGCAACCAAGTCCTGATCCCCAGTTATCACCTTGTAGGAAGAGGCACCGGAAAGCTTGCTATTGGACTGGAAAGCCGCCCGGTCAGCCGCAGCTTCGCTGGGAGCGGACAACGCGAGCGAATTCTTGCGCAAGGCGTTATTTTGTTCCCATGCCGAACCATACACGCAGACGGTCGAACCGAGCTTGCCGTTGCACTTGGCGATCGCTGCATCGTAAGGAGTCGATATGGAGACCACGCCACCACTCTGCTGAATGGCAACGAAATCACCCTCGGCCAACTTGGCGATTTCCTTCCAGATGGGAGTGGTCGATCCCATCGTCCCGCATTGCACGGTGTTGATGATAAGGTCTTTTTTGACCGCCATTTCGCAAACCGCGGGATACTTGACGTCATCCTGATAATCCATGTGGGGAGGGGCATCGCCAACGAGGAACACGATCTTCAAAACCTTGCGACTCTTGCTCCAAGACATTTTCTCGACTGATTCATGCAAAGCTTGGTTTACGGACTCAGGAGTGTCTCCTCCACCCTGTGCCTGAAACTTCATCAACTTGCCGTAAATTTCGTCGACGTCATCGGTCAAATCGTAGACCTGCGTGACGTATTGATCACCACGGTCACGGTACCCGATCAGACCGAGCTTGATGTCCGGAGTGGGCTTGGATGAGATCATCTCGTTGGCGATAGACCAAATCTTTTGCTTGGCTCCTTCGATGAGTCCGCCCATGGAACCCGTTGTATCGAGCACGAAACAGACCTCGATCCTCGGTTTCTTCTTTTTGGCTTTCGGCTTGTCGGGCTTGGCGAATGCAGAACCGATCAAGAGCGCAAAGGAGAGTGTGGCCAGAGTGATTGTTTTCATGATTGATGGTGGTTTGAATGAGATTGGTAGTTCGTTGAATTCGCATTCCGATTGATGCAATCCATGGTAGCGCAAAACCAAAGGTGGTTGTCAGGAAAACGTAAAAGGGTTGTCAAAAAGTCAAACGCCTGAATGGAGGCAAACCAATGGTCAAAATTTCGAGCCCGAACGCTCGATGACAAGATCATGCAAAGTAACTCATTCCGGCTCGAACGCTTGGGCAATGGTGGACATGACGTTGGCAATGACTGAAAAGTCGAATTGCTTGCGTTCCTCCACCGGCAAGTCCGGCCATGTCGCAGGCCGCAAGGAAAAGGCCTCTCCACCGTAACGGATTTTCGCCACCTCCACACGCGTCGAACCATCCAACTTATTCACTAAGATGGAACGTAAAGCTCCGGCCTCATCCACTCCTATCGTGATGCGCAAACCACGAGGATTGAAACGTTGCAAGGTTCGTAACGAGAAAAAAGTGACTTTTCCCTCCTTGCGAGTTTTCTCGATCCAACCACCTTTGCGAAGCACGGCATATTGGAGCAATGCATTTAATCCAAGGGGGGTGGAAAGGTATGGGGAGTCCAGAAGGCCGACACCACTGCGCTTCGCAGCTTCCAAGGAAGGCGCTATGGTGGCTCCACCTTCCAACAAGAACTGACCGTCCTCCGCTCTTCGCAAGGAAAAGTTGGGGGCAGGCACGGGCCCGCTGGTGGCAAAACTCATAACCTTTTCCCATCCAGATAGATAAAGGGCGGACGAGTCGGCATCGGTTCGATAGGCAAACTTGGTTTTCTCTCCTTCGAGAACATGGACCTGCAAGAGATTCTCATCGGGTATCAGCCCCAAATAAGCCGAAAAGTTCATGGCTTTTTCATCTTTTTCCTTTTTAAAGAAAGTGATCTCCGCATCGAGACCACGGGTACCCTTCGTAAAAGATTTGGAAACGGCCAAGATCGTTTGCACCAAGGCCTCACGCCGCGCATCCCATCCGCGAACGCCGTCCGCGAAATCGGTGGCCGTCTCGGCCCAAACGCCTTCGCCTTGACCTGCTTTCATAAGGTCGGCAAGGGCATCCTCGTATCTACCTTCCGCCCAAAGCAACTTTGCTCTCAAGACAAGGTACTTGGGATCGGAACGTTCCGTCTTCGGTAAAGTATCCAACAAGGCCAACGCCTGCTGGCCTCCCGAGCCCCAGACGGCGCGCTCCGTGAGTATTTTCAAGACCTCGGGCGAAGATCGTTCCTCTTTGGTCAAGCGAGAGGCATAGAAGTCGATATAGAATTCAACGTCGGCGGAATCTTCGGCTTCCAAAAGATCATGCAGACGTCGTAATTTGGCTAGGTTGGAAACTTCTTCATCAAGTAGAAGGACCAGTTGCGGATGATCTTCCTTGTCTTCCGACACTTGAGCGCGCAAGGCGGGAAGAACCGCCTTCGTCAAAGCCTTGTCCTCGGCCGTGAGTGAATGCAGGTAACATCGGGCTCGAAAATGGTTGTCGTCGAGAAACTCAGCACCAAATCTTCGAAAACCCAATTTTACAGCCCGACAAAACTTGCGGGCATAGGCCACGTCTCCTGCAGGACCGGGGGCATCCACGAGAAAATTACGTAATTCCTCCGCCTTTGGGAAAGTGGATACAAGGTAACTTCCATGGGCACTGCCGGCATATTCGAGCAACAAGAGACGCTTGGCTTGCGTCACGATGTCGTCATTGCCGAGTACCGTTCCTACCACGAGCAAATCGTGAGCCACTCGAGAAGCATAGATGGACTGGGAATCGGACGAAAGAAAGGCCCGAGCATCCTCGACGAAAGCCGCCACCCTGCCTCCTTGGAGGTATTCCTCGAACAAGGGAGCCTTGACTTCGACTGCTTGAGAAATGCCGAACGGACACGAACAAAGGAAAAACATCCGAGCAAGGGAAAGGAAACGAAGTCGAGACATGGGCAAAAACAAAAGAAGAGGGCAAGATCACGTCAAGCTTTCGGAGGATGTATTATCGGGAAAGGGTGTCGTGCAAACTCTCGCGAATATACTCATGCTACGTTTAATATCTTGAAAGGGACTTTTCCCCAGCAACAATCCAAAAAAAGCACGCGACTTGCCCAAGCCGCGTGCTAGATAATCAGTAAAACGGTGAGATCTTGCCTTAAAGGGACTCACCACGTGTTTTCCATTAACAAATAGACCCACTTATGGTTATTAGGACATTTGCATGCAAAATTTGTGAGGAAACTTAGCGGAGCGTAGAGAGAAAGGCGATCAGGTCACGGATTTCCCGTTTGGACAAGATGGCTCCAGCAGGGGGCATGGGAGAGGTCAATATTTGTGACGCAACAAGGGATCGGTCGAGTGTCGATTGCTGCCCATCTGGCGTCTGCAATGAATAATTCTCGGCAGTCGCTTTGGTGATCGATCCAGTTACTGTGGAACCATCCTTCAATGTGGCCACGAGGAGCCCGTAGCCTTCCGTCAATCGGGCTTGGGGATCGACCAAGGACTCAAGTAGTTTTTCCGGCGGCAAACGGGAAGCCACTTTCGATAGATCGGGTCCCAAGACACCACCGGAAGATCCCACCTTGTGACAACGAATGCACTGGGCGGCGGCATGACCGAAGGCCACTTTCTTGCCAGCCTCCGCGTCCCCACCGTTCAAGGTCGGAAGAAAAGGCCCCAAGACCCCTTTGGAAGCCAACTCCTTTTCCCGTGCCTTGGCTTTGGCCATTGCCTGGGCTCCCTTTGCTTCGCCGGACACCTCCAACAAATCCAATTCCAGTTGAGGATCGAGCTTGGCGAACTGGGCGGCGAGCAGGGCATCGGCCTTAGGGTCATCTGACTGGGCCAAGTTACCGAGAGCCGATCGTTTTTCTTGTAAACTCCCGGTCTCCAGCGCCTTGGCAAACACCTCGATTCCGGAAAGCCCAGCCGCCCACGCTCTTTTCTGAGCTGCGGCTCGAAGACGAGCATCTTTCGAATGGAGGGCGGTTTTTACGTATTCCCCCAAGTCAGGATCACTCAACTCGGCCATGGTGCCGAGCAGTTGAGCCTGTAGAAAAGTAGTGGTCTTGTCCGATTCATAGGCGGCGTGAATGATAGGGAGCAGATCGGTGACCTTGAGTCGCTCGATGGCTCGAGAAAGCACCGTAAGTACCTTGGCGGACGCATGTTCGATCAATTCGTCGGCCACCTTGGACAATGCTTGGGCGGCCGGCTTTGGATCTCTGGGTGGATATTTGCGATAGCGGCCCTCCACGGCATCGAGAACGGGAGGCTGGGACCAGAGGGCCAAGCAGGCCAAGGCGGTAGTCCTCATATTATCGGGAGCATTCGATTTGGCGGCGTAGCGAGCGAGCCTTTCCGCGTCTTGCGGACGACCCACGCGGAAATTTGCATTGATGGCGCGCCTGATCAGAGGCTCACCTTCCAAATCGGGACGATCAAGCGCCTCGGCCAAGGCCGGCAAGGCATCCGGGATGGAGAAATCGTCATGAATCGCCCGTGCTGCCTCCGCGACGAGATACAAGTCGTCATCTTGGAGGAAGGAGGCGATCCCAGGATGAGAGTGCCTGCGAAGAGCAAGTATGGCAGCGAGTCGGACGGAGGCGTCACTGGACTTCGATGCATCAAGAAGAGGTTGAGCGTCCGTCTTGGTCGCTCCCACGAGGCCCATGACCGCAGCATGTCGAAGAAAGGCATCCTTGTCGTCATTTTCAGCGAGCAGAGCGAAGAGTGGTTTAACGGATACAGCGACGTCCAATTTACCTAAAGCGATGGCGGCATGAAAGCGAACCCTAGGGGCATCGTCTGCAAGCAGCTCCATCATTCTCGGCGCCGCAGATTGGTGCTTTGATTCCCCCAACACCTTGGCGGCCTGGGCGCGGACTTCCGGATCTTCATCAGAGAGTAGTTCGATGAGAGGATGAACCGCATCCGCATCGCCGCTGGCTTTGTCGGGCCAACCTCTAGATACTTGACCTAGACCCCATATGCCGTGCAGCCGCGCAAGGCGATTCTTTGTCTGTTTGGCGGAGGCAAGCAACGCCTCGCTGCCATCATTGCCGCGACGAACCAACTCGAATTGGGCCGCCTGGCGAATCCGCAAATCATCTTCGCGGAGTCGCATCGTCAGCTCTTCAACTGGACGCTTACTCATGCCCTCCGCCAAGATTTCACGAACCCTTTTCCGGAGCGGGGATTCGGCGGCCTTCGGGTCATCTATCTTCCAAATCCTTCCCCGCTCGCTCGGACCGTTCATCCAATCCGTAACGTAAAGGGCGCCGTCGGGACCGATGGTGAGTCCAGTGTTGCTACTGCACCCGGGAATCTTTTGTTCATCGTACATTTCGAAAGCAGCGCCTTTGGGACGGACCTTGAACGCCGTGATATTTCGACCTTGGGCGAGGAAGAAGAAATTGCGGTATTTCTCATTGAGGGCGGTGCCCGGATTGTAGGCGAAGCCGCACGGCCCATTGGAATAACTGGCAAGGGGAGGCACAATGAAGGCTGCCTGCCCCGGGAAGCGTGGACGAAAGAGTCCCTCCTCCATCCAGACGTTGTAGGGTTTTTCACCGGACACCTTGGCGAAGTCCTGGTGGCCGTACCATTGCCAATGCAGGCGCCATGCGGTCATGCCGCCTTCCACAATGTAAATGAATCGCTCGCGTTCGCCCCGATAATCACCGTCATTGTCCACGCTGAAGAGGTTGCCGAACTCGTCGAAGACGGGCTCCTGTCCATTGCGCACCCCCAAGGCAAAGACCTCCAAGCGGGACCCATCGGGTTCGCATCGCATGATGGCGCCGCGATCGGGATAAAAGTAGTGCTCTCCATTCTTGCCGGTTGCATTGATCCCCTTGTCTGCAACCGACCAATAGATTCTGCCGTCTGGGCCCATGGTGAGGCCGGACACGTTGTGCCCTCCCTGCCCTATGTGGATGGAGTATCCCCTACTGATGAGGGTTCGTTTGTCGGGTGTTCCGTCGCCGTTGGAATCCTCGTATTTCCAGATGTCCGGCTCGACTGCCGCGTAGGCCGCTCCTTCCGCCCACAAGACACCGGCGGCAATCCCCGTCAGCGGAGATGCGAGATCCTGGTCGATCGGCGTCATCTTGTCTGCCTTGCCGTCGCCATCGGTGTCCTCGACTCGAAGAATCTCCTCCGTCTGCACGGCGAGATCACGCCAATCACGCTTACCGTCGGCATTGCGGTCTGGAGGAGAGTAAGGCCGGATGTCCGGAAAGATATTTGGCCCCATGGCCTTTTTGTAAAACGCGAGCTTGTCCTCCAGACTGCGGATGGAGAGATCATGTTTCACCCAAGCCCGGTGGTTGCGCAGGTCCAAGCTGGATATCTTGCGGCGACGGACACGAGTGACGTAGGCCCTGCCTTCCCCGTCGAAGCTAATGGCAACTGGACTGGCAACGAGTGGATTCTCCGCCCATACTGAAACCTCCAGACCACCGGGATCCTTAATGACCGGGGGCGAAGCCTTGACCAATTTCCTGGAAAGCGAAAGGCCTTGGATCCGAAAAGAGTGAAGATTCACCCAATTATTCTCGTTGTTACCTTGTGAAACGAAGCGAATGAAACGACCGGTTGCATTGGGTGCCGGAAATTTTTTGATCCCATCCCCTGCCCCTGGGCTCTTGCCGGAGAAGACCTTGCTCCATTTCTTACCGTCGGCCGAAGTTTCAACGGAGAACGAGTAATGCCTATTACCTCTGGAAAAGCCCGCCTCGAACTCGGTAAAGGAAATGGGCTCGTTCAATTCCAGCAGCAACCATTGGCCTTTGCCCTCGGACGACCAGCGGGTGCCTTGGTTGGAGTCAATGGCATGGGCAGGATCATTGCCCCGCTGCGCGCTGGAGGCACTGACCTTGGTCACTTCCACTCCCCAAAGAGCGAGGGGAAAAACCGATGCGAAAAGGATGATGAAAAGACGAAGTGGTTTCATTTCTTGGGCATAGGCTTGGGTGGTCTGGGCATGGGGGCATTGGTTTCCTTGAGCCATTGAGTGAGTCCGTGGTTTAAACGAGCGGCAATCTTCGGGCGTTGATCCGCCAAATTGTTTTTTTCGCTCAGGTCCTTGGACATATCGTACAACTCGAGGGAGTCGTCGTCATAGTTGCGAATCAGTTTCCAGTTAGCCGACCGAACGGCGCCTCCTAAACGATTGCCCATGTGCCAGGCATAATTGGGAAAATGAAAGAAAATTTCATTGCGCCTGAGTTTTCCCGTTTGCCGTAGAAGAGGTAAGATACTTTCCCCGTCGATTGGCTTATCACCAGGTTTCAATCCGGCAAGCTCAAGAAAAGTGGGATAGAAGTCCATGCTGACGACCGGGGTGGAGGACGTGGTTCCCGCCTTTATCTTGCCGGACCATCTGACAATCAAAGGCACGCGGATTCCCCCCTCGTAGAGATGGCCTTTCGATTCACGCAAGGGACGACAGTCGGACACCCCGGCGAATCCTCCGTTGTCACTCGTGAAAATGACCAAGGTTTCCTCCGCCAATTGCATTTCGTCGAGCGCCTTCAGCAAGCGCCCAATGGCCAAGTCCATCGCCTCGATCATGGCCCCATAACGCGTGTCATTGAGACCAGGTCCCTTGCGTCCGGCATATTTTTTGAGCAATGCCTCAGGTGCCTGCATGGGCCAATGCACGGTGTAGAACCACAAGTGAGTCATCCAAGGCTTTGACTTGTGGGCCTTGATGAAGCGAATGGATTCATCCACCAATCGATCAGGCAAATATTCACCTTCGGGTCCATCGGCAAGTTCCGCGTTTCGATAAGGAGAGAAGAAACTTGGTGGTCCGCCGTAGGAAGTGCCGCCCACGTTGACGTCGAAGCCCTGCCCGATCGGAGAAACGTCGTCCGCCACCTTGCCTCCACGCCCTATCCCGGGAGCGATGTGCCACTTGCCAAGAAAGGCGGAAGCGTACCCCGCTTCCTTCATGCGTTCTGCAATGGTGACGTGGTCGGCATTCAACTGGGGAGTGAGTTCGGCAGGTTGCGGCCTACCGTCTTTGGGGAAAAAGCGCCCGGGCAAGTGGGTGGTCAAACCGATACGTGCCGGGGCTTGTCCAGTAAGAACCGCGCAGCGCGTGGGAGAACAAACAGGAGCCGCCGCATAGGCATCGGTGAAACGCATGCCCTGTTTGGCCAACCGATCGATATTAGGAGTATCAACCAATTTGTTCCCCTGACAGGCCAAGTCCATCCACCCAAGATCGTCCGCCATGATGAACAAGACGTTGGGCTTCCCTGAAGCAAACGCGTTTAGGTAAATCAAGGATAGAAATGCGAAGCAGACAACTTTCATGGAGCAGTGCGAAAGGTGATCGCAAATCAGCTATTGGGGCAACTGGTTTCAATCTTGGGCAGCTAAAAATTTCAGTGAGACACGGCATCACACAAGACAAACGTTGCAAAAAACAAACGATCCATCGACGCGCTTCCTGCTTGAGCCGCGGCAAAGATTCTTTCATCAAGGAAATCCACTCTTCGCAGGACAACTATCACCCACTGACAAAATGAAACTGTACAAATCCCTTCTCTTCCTAGCTTCCATCGCAGGCGTCACCTTCTTGGCAACGGCCAAGCCGGATGCCAAGAAATTGCCACGCACACCGTCTCCAAAGGGTGCCAAGGCCTACATCATACTACCGAAAGACGGCAAAACGGTGAAGCCCAAGTTCAAAGTGATCTTTGGACTCAAGGGCATGGGTGTCTGCCCGGCCGGCATCATCACGCCAGAAGGCAAATCCCCCGCCAACACCGGTCACCATCACTTGCTCATCGACATGGACAAGTTGCCCCCGATGGATCAACCATTAGCCGCAAGCGACAAACTGAAGCACTTTGGCGGCGGGCAAACCGAGGCCATCATCGAGCTGAAACCCGGCAAGCACACCTTACAGCTGGTATTCGCCGATTTCGCTCACATTCCGCACGACCCACCGGTGGTGTCCGAAAAAATCACCATCACGGTGGAAGCCCCGAAAAAGAAATAAGCTTTCGGGAACTTTTCCCTAGAAAACCTCCGGCCTCAGGGTCGGAGGTTTTTTATTTCTTCTTCGGCTTGCGCTTTTTTGCGGGAGCCTGCGGATCGTAATTCGGGTTGGGGACGGGCATCTTGGCCTTCATTCTTTTTTGCCAAGCGACGAGTTTGCCTTGGAGCTCCTTGGTCTTCTGAGGATTGCTCTTGGAGAGATCCTTCTTCTCGGATGGGTCCTTGGCCAAGTTGTAGAGTTCGACCGTATCGTAATGGTAGAAGGCAATCAGTTTCCAGTCGCCGTCGCGAATGGAGGCACCCGGCTTCCATGTGGAGCCATGGTAATGCGGATAGTGCCAGTAGAGAGGGCGGGATTTCCCTGCCCCACCCTTGAGCTCGGGCATCAGGCTGCGCCCGTCGGCATGCAGCTTGGGTTTGAGAGGCAAACCAGCCAAGTGAAGCATGGTGGGGAAGAAATCCATGCTGACAACGGGCTCGTCTGAACTGCTGCCTGGCTTCGTAACCCCTGGGGCGCGGATGATGGTCGGCTCGCGCACACCACCCTCGTAGAGCCAACCCTTGCCCGCCCGAAGCGGCGAATTGCAACCAGGCCCGGGGCCTCGCAAAGTACTTAGGCCACCGTTATCGCTGAAGAAGATGACCACCGTGTCGTCGGCGATCTTGAGCTCGTCGAGCTTGTCCAGCAAGGCACCCACGCTGTCATCCACGGCCGCCACCATGGAGGCGAGGGCCGCATTGTCCTGACGCATGCGTGTGTTTCCTTCGTGCTCCTGTCGCGACGGCGTGGCTCCCTCAAAAGTTTTCTCGGCCTTTTCCTTATAGTGGTCGATGCGTTTCTTGTAAGGCTGGATCGGGGTATGAATGTTGTAATAGGAGAGATACAGCAGGAAAGGTTTCTTGCTGTTTCGTTTCTCGATGAACTGGATGGATTCCTCGGTCAGGCGTTCGGTTAGGTATTCCCCAGGCTTCTTGGCCTTGAGAGCGGGATTCGACCAAGGGGCATAATAACCGCCCGGCGGTGACCCCCTGTGGTGACCGCCAACATTGACGTCGAATCCCTGATCCTCGGGCCAGTGGCCCTCGCTCCCCAAATGCCACTTGCCGGCAAAGAAGGTCTGGTAGCCATGCCCCTTCAGCTCCTCGGCAATGGTCACTTCCTCGTGGGCCAGGTTGTTGCGGTCCTGCGGGTGAAGGAGCTTGTTTCGGTTGTTGTTGGATTGGCCTGGTATCCAGTCGGTGATGTCGACCCGCACGGGATGGCGCCCGGTCATGATGCTCGCTCGGGTGGGTGAACAGACCGGACAAGCGGCATAACCATTGGTGAACTTCATGCCGGTGGCAGCCAGTTTGTCGATATTGGGCGTCTCGTGAAAAGTGCTGCCATTGGCCCCTATGTCCGCCCAACCCATGTCATCGACGAGGAAGAACACGAAGTTGGTCGGTTTCTTGGCGGCGAAGGCGGAACAGCCAACGACCAATGAAAGGAGAAAGAAGGCGGTGATGTGATTCATGAAAGTGAAGGTGGAAGAGTTGGATTATTTATTGCCGGCAGGTTTGGGTTTCTTGGGTCTCGAAATATCACGAACTTGAGGAACAGGTGGCCTGGCGGGTCGCTGGCCGGTTATATCGAAGAAACGCATGTTCTTTCCAACCTGATCGAAATCACCCAAGTCCTTCCGAATGCCTTCTGCCAAGGCAAGCAGACGCTTAACCACTTGTGGATATTGTTCGGCTAGGTTGGTGGTCTCGCCCAAGTCTTTATC
>PBLJ01000032.1 GCA_002721705.1 Opitutia bacterium | reverse complement strand
TGTCATCAGCATTGCGATATCCCTCCTGATTCTACTGACCGTCATCTACGTCAAGGATCCCCCGGAATTTTCCGTTTTCCCGACTTTGTTGCTTGCCGTGACCCTGTATCGCTTGGGGTTGAACGTCGCCTCCACTCGATTGATCTTGCTGGATGCCGACGCTGGTTCGGTGATCGATGCTTTCGGAAAATTCGTGGTAGGGGGCAACTATGTCGTCGGCGCAGTGATTTTCCTGATCCTCGTAATCATCAATTTCGTAGTCATCACCAAAGGCGCTGGCCGGATTGCCGAGGTGACCGCTCGATTCACCTTGGACGCCATGCCTGGTAAGCAAATGTCCATCGACGCCGAACTAAACGCCGGTGTCATTACGGAGACCGAAGCCACCGAACGTCGGCAACGCATCCAAAAGGACGCCGATTTCTACGGCGCCATGGATGGAGCCAGCAAATTCGTACGTGGTGATGCGGTAGCCGGGATTTTCATAACGGTCATCAACGTTATCGGAGGCATTCTCATTGGCTATTTTCAAGAAGGCATGGATATGACTGGTGTTGGCGGAGCGCTGCAGACCTACACCTTGCTTTCCATCGGTGACGGATTGGTTACGCAGGTCCCTGCAATCATCGTCTCCATTGCCGCCGGTATATTGGTTACTCGTTCCTCCGAGGAATCGAACTTGGGCGAGTTCGTCGGTCGCCAGCTGACCATCTATCCCCGAGCCGTAGCTATTTGCGGCACGATTCTGCTCGGCTTTGCCTTCTTCCTTCGGGAAACCTTCTGGCCCTTTTTCTTACTTTCCACTGGCTGTTTCGCCGCCGCTTACATGCTGAAAACACGTCAAGACGCCGTGGGGCTTGAGTTTGAGGAAATCGATGACTCACCAGTTCCAGCAGGTACCCCAGCCGCTCCCGGCAAGGCGAACGCCGGCATGCAGGGTGGGGGATCCGGAGCTCCTGATAATGAAATGGAGACCGAGGTAATCGAGGAGGAGGTGTTTGCACTGGAAGTAGGCTATGGGCTACTTGCGTTGGCTGATCCCAAGAAAGGAGGCGATCTTCTGGATCGTATCACTGGCGCTCGTAAGAATTTCACGAAAGAAATGGGCATGCTGTTGCCCACCATTGCAGTTCGAGACAACATCGAACTGGAGGCCAACGAGTATCGTTTCCAGCTTCGAGGCAAAGAGGTTGCCCGATCCAAGGTGATTCCCGAACGTTTTCTCGCCATGAACGTAGCCGGGGGCGACAAGAAACTGGAAGGCTTGGAAATGGTTGAGCCTGTTTTCGGTCTACCCGCTACTTGGATCACCGAGGAAGATCGAAGAGAAGCCGAGATAGCAGGCTTTACGGTGGTCGATGCATCTTCCGTTCTAGTGACGCATCTTTCCGACTGCTTACGTGAAGTCGCCCATTTGATTCTAGAGCGCGAAGGCGTCCAAAAGTTGATAGATTTGGTGAAGGACAAAAATGCTACCTTAGTAGGAGAACTGCTGCCTGATTTGGTAAGCGTTGGAGTGATCCAGCGTGTACTGCAAAACCTGTTGCGCGAAAAGATTTCCATAAAGAACCTCACCTTGATCTTGGAAACCATCGCCGACGTCGCTCCCATAACCAAGGCTCCGGATGATCTTTCGGAACAAGCTCGTCGCCGGTTGGGCATGTATTTCGTAAAGGAATTCGAGTCGGAGCCTGGCCAATTGACGGCACTGACCTTGGAGCCTCGCTTGGAACAAATTCTTATCTCACGCGTGCGCAAGAGCCAATTCGACGTCGGCTTGATGATGGATCCTGCCTTGACCGAGGGCATCCTCAACGAAATCGAACCCAGGCTCAACGAGATGACCGACAAGGGGTTTCCACAGGTACTCGTTACCTCATCCGATCTTCGCTTGGCATTCAGGCGTTTCATGGAACCTTCATATCCGAAGCTAACGGTTCTTGCCTTCCATGAGTTACCCAATGAGACCCAAGTGAATAACTTTGGAGCCATCGCTCTGCCTGGCAGTTCTTTACCCGAGGACTTGCCCCAAGCCTTGCCGCCGGAAGAAGGCACGGCGAACACGGAAACTGAACCTACCATATCAGTAGCAGCCTGAAAACTTTTCGAAACATCATGTCCGCGGAAACAGAAACCCCACCCCAAGAGACTACTCCGAAAGGGAAAAAGTATCGCTTGGTCGTACAGTCAGCCGAGGAGGCCGTAGGTGCAATTCGTGAAAAGCTAGGTCCTTCCGCCCGCGTCCTTTCGGTTCGACAAATGGGTGGCCAAGGCCTTTCCAAGTTCATCAGTTCTCCCAAATTGGAAGTCATCGTTGAACTGCCTGAAAACCAGGAAGAAAATTCCTCGGATGCACTGATTCCAGCTGAGGAATCTGCCGAAGGAGCTCCTCAACCTCTAGCGGAAAGCGAGTCTGAGAAACAAGAACCAACCGTTTCCGAAGCTCAGAGCGCCAACGAACTTCTGTCGGATTCCACCGACATTTCTTCCCTCCTTGAAAGGGCTGGGTTCGATCGAGATTTCCTGTCAACTGTTCAAACTTGGCCACGATGGGAAAACATAAGAGAAATGAGTATTCCGGAGGCCTTGAACGAGATTTCCTTGTTCCTTCGTGACCGTTTTCGTGAAATCGAACCACGACCAGCTACCAGTAAAGTCGCCTTCTTCGGCCCTCCGGGCGCAGGGAAAACAACGACACTTTGCAAAATGCTAGCCAACGAGGTTTTTCTCAATCAGAGGATTCCTCACGTTTTGAAACTTGAAAATGGCACGCCCAATCCAGACGATGCCTTGAGGATATTTTGCGAAGTCCTTGGAGTTACTTTGTTCCGCGATGCTGCGGATTTACCGCCTCCAACGGAAGAGTCTCAACTCTATCTGGATTTCCCCGGTTTGTCCGCTACCAAAAAAGATGAATGGGTTCAAATGGGCAAGCGCTTGGATGAGTTGCAAGTAGATACGCGAGTTCTGGTAGTCAATGCCGCCTACGATGGTTCAATCGTAAAGACTCTTTTCCAGTTGGCTGGCAGCGCCCGTGCCACACATGTCATTTTCACGCATTTCGACGAATTACCGAATTCCACCAAGTTATGGCCCTTAATCCTAGGGGGAGGACTTACCCCCCTTTGTATTTGCACAGGTCAAAACGTGACAGGGGACTACACGCCCAATGTGCTCAACCAATTGATGGCTAATACTTTCCCGAAGCAAATCTTAGCTCGCTCACGCACATGAAAAACCAAGCGAAATACCTTTGCTGCCTAGGAGGATTCATCGGATTCCTTTCCTTCTTCACGATAAGTCTGTTCCTCGGTTTGGATGTTCTCGCAGCAGTCATTAGAGGTAGTGTGGGATGCTTGTTTTTAGCCCTTTCGTTTCGTGGAATCCTTCATCTGGCACTCAAGTCAATGGTCTCGAGCGAACCGAGGGGGGGGCGTGCATCTCAGATGGACAAGGTGACGAGTGGAAATGAGGCTCCCTCCAGTGATGCAGTTGAGCCAAAAGCTGAAACTGTCCTTGCATCCGCCAAAGAAGCTACTGCCGAGGCAGTGTCCGAACCTTCACCCACAGTTGCTGAGGTTGCTCCAGCGTGAACTCACCCACTACAGCCAAGAACAAGGAGACTTCATCCCCAGAGTTGAAGAAGTCTCGTCATGCCGTACGCGTTTATCGCCAATCCATGTTCGAAGGGGAAGAGCGCAACCAGTTGATCGAGAATTACCTGCCCTTGGTTAAATCCATCGTCAGCCGCATGCGACATCACTTTCCCGCAACCTTCGAAACTGACGACCTCTACGGCCTTGGCGTTCAGGGGTTGGTTTTGGCGGTTAATAATTTTGATCCGGCCAAAGGACGTTCGTTCGGAAGTTATGCTGCCCTTCGAATCAAAGGCTCGATGCTCGATGAATTGCGTCGAATCGATTGCTTGCCAAGATCCAATCGAGCCAAAGCGAAATCGCTGCAAGCAACGATTGAAAAACTAGAAGGCCGTTTCAAACGACCTGCGACCGAAGACGAAGTGAGAAAGGAACTGGATTTAAGTGAAATCCAGTACGAAAACCTGTTGCGTGACACGCAACCCATTACCTTCGTTCCGCTTGACGGTACCGTCGGCGAGACCCCCGGAGACGGCGCGCCCCCCTCGCTGGAGGAGGCTTTGGCTGATCCGAATGAGCCAGACGTTCGGGATTTAGTTGCGGATCGAGAATGTGTCCTTCTTCTCAGAGATCGCATCAAGGAACTGCCCGACACACAGAAGAAAGCGCTCGTTCTCTACTACTATGAGGGTCTGAAGTTGGCTGAAATCGCTGAAATCTTTGGCTTGACCGAATCACGCATAAGTCAAATCCTATCTCACACGATTATCAGTCTCCGATCGTATTTCTCCAAACTTTCCCGAATCAATACTACCCGATAGTTTTTTTACCCATGTTGTTAATCATCGGAATCATTATTGTCTTTGTATCGTGTATCGGAGGATTCTCCATGGCCGGCGGCAATCCCATGTGGTTGATCCACGCCGGCGAGATCGTGATCATTGTCGGTATCGGAATAGGCATCGTCGTCGTGTCCAGTCCCAAGAGCGTTTTGATGGGGTTGGTTGGTGATATCAAGAAGGCCTTTGCCGGAAACATTTCCAACAAAGGCAAGTTCATCGATTTGCTAGTCCTGCTTTATGAGCTGTTCATGCTAGGTCGACGCAAAGGCACCCCTGCCTTGGACGAGCACGTCAGTGATCCCCAGAATAGTTCGATCTTTACCAAATATCCTTCTTTCCTAAAGGATACCCGCTTGGTTGAATTTCTTTGCAATTCACTTCGCCCCATCGTGGACGGCCGCTGTAAGCCCGCTGAAATCGGAGGGATTCTCAAGGCCGAACTATCAAGCCGCGAGGCGGAAGCTGGTCGTGGCGTCAAGGCAGTTGAAATGGTCGCCGACGCTCTTCCTGGAGTTGGCATCGTGGCAGCTGTGCTCGGTATCATCAATACTATGTCCAATTTGGAAGACCCTGAAATGGTCGGTAAGAAAGTGGCGGCCGCCCTTAGTGGTACTTTCCTCGGTATCTTTCTCGCTTATGGCATGGGCATACCTTTGGCTCGGTTAATTTCGCTAAACCAAGGACAAGAGTTCCTTTACTTCCGCATAGTGGAACGATCCGTCACCGGTTTCGCGACGGGTTTATCTCCCATTATGGCCGTGGAAATTGGCAGACGATCTCTTGACCGTGACACCCAACCTACCGCTGACGAACTAGAGGAACGTTGCAAGGATGCTGCGAAGGGCGGCTGATTTCTTGGTCAGGGAATAATCATGAGGATTTTTTTGCGATGGCGAAGAGGTAGCCACGCGGGTGCTTGGAAGGTTGCTTATGCCGACTTCGTCACTGGCATGATGTCCCTGTTTCTCGTGCTTTGGATTTTATCGCAAGACGAGGAAGTCATCATCGCGACCACTCGTTTTTTCAGAGATCCCTGGATGGCCGGCGTGCCCTCTTCCATTCCCGTTGAGCAAAGAGATGCCCGACCTGGCAGTATGGTAGACCAAATCGTGGGAAGGTCCGACACCACCATGAGGAACTCCGAGGTGACTACTTCCATCGACATAGACGTGCTGCATCGTATTGCGCAAGACTGGTGGAAGAACATCAAGATGCATGACCTCGACCACGAGGAAGTCATCCAGATCGAGGCTACCAACGAGGGCCTCAAGGTAACCTTGTATCACGGTGATGAATTCCCCATCTTCAAGGATCACTCGCCAGAGCTTACCGAATATGGTCTCAGCGTGATGGAGCGAATGGCTTGGCTTCTCGACCGCCATGCCCTTACCTTCACGGTGGATGCCCATACTTCGCACGATTTCAAGGGAACTGGCATCGTGGATTCCAACGCCCCGCAAAACCTCACTGCCAGTCAAAAAGCGAAACGCTCGGAAGCTGCCTTTCAATTAAGTCTTTTCCAAGCCAATCAAATTCTACGCACCTTGTCTTTCTATTCCAATGGCGATCTTGCCCCGAAAGCGGAAAGCGTTATTGGCCATGGCTTTACCAAGCCCAACACCCGTTATCCCGATCGAATTGAAAAAAATCGTCGTGTGGAGTTGAGCCTCAAGCTCGACGTCAGTAAAGAGAACTTGGCAGATCTTGATACCCTACCACCGGTTGAATCGACAAACCCTTGATTTCCATGGAAAGTTATTTGTCAGGTAGAACCCCCGATGCCGACCCCTCGATGGGCAAGGAAGATGAACCCTTTCGTTCCTATACTGATCCTGAAAAGGGGAATGCCTCTCCCCCCCTCCCTTTTGCCGCCCCAACCGGCGATGAGACAACGCAGACTCTCCACGACGAGCCAGGTGGACCCAAAGTCGAGCTAATCAGTTCCGACAACCGCATTACGAGGATAGTAATCCACTTGGAGAACGGCAAAGTACTGAATCTCCATTGCGAATATTAAGTCGCCGCAAAACACCTTTCACAAGTCTGTTTGCAAACCTTTGCAAGCCTCTGGGCGACAATTTTGCCAGGCATAGCGGAAAAAAATACCCTATCCCCATTTCCTCAACGAGGAACGCGTTGAAAATGAAGTAGTTAGGGTATTGGCGCGCCTATTGCTTAGCGCATAGCGTGAATTTATCGCTTTATGAAAACGCAGCTGCTCTTCGCGGGTTGCAGGAATACCAGGACATCATTGCCAACAACATTGCGGCAAGTCACGTGGCCGGCTTCAAGGCAGGCGCCGTTGGCTTCGAGGCAGTTGAGGGTGGAGAGATAGCCCGCAGCACCCACGATCGGCTCAAGAACGAGCTGCCAGGATCCTTCCCGCTTATTCGCAGCGAGATCGATTATGCCGCCGGTGAACTTCGACAAACGGGCAACGACATGGATTTGGCTTTGCACGGCGATGGGTTTTTCGCACTCACCAGCGTGAATGGGGACACCGTTTTTACTCGAGACGGCCAATTCTACGTCAATGCCGAGGGCGTCGTCGTCAACGTCATGGGCCACGAGTTCTCCAATGACGGTGGCACTAGCATACGGGTAGACACCAGCGGAGGAAACTTGACGGTCGACAAGGAAGGCCAGCTTTTTCAAGAAGGCGTCCTGGTTGACAAGTTCGGCGTTTTCACTTTTGCCGAGCCTAATGCCGATCTGCGCAAAGTGGGTGGAGGCTTCATGCCGAGAAGGCCCGAGGCCGTTCCCGTCGAAGCGGAAGCCGGTCAGTACCAGGTCATGCAAGGCTTTGTTGAGAACAGCAACGTTTCAGCCATTCGTGAGATGATCAATTTGATCGAGGTGGGTCGAGCTCATGAGGCCAATCAAAAAATGATCCAAGCATTCGACCAGAACGTCGGGCGAGCAATCGGCACTTTGGGGCACACTCAATAATCAATTTTCTTAACCTAGGACCATCACAATGAATCTCTCCCTCTATTCAGGCGCCACGGGCATGCAAGCCCAGCAACTCAACTTGAACGTGATCTCCAATAACATAGCCAACGTCAACACGACCGGCTACAAGAAGAACAAGATCGAGTTTCAAGACCTGCTGTACCAAAACCCACGTCAAGCCGGAGGAGAAACCGGAGCAGGCCAAGTGGTTCCCACTGGCGTGGAAATGGGAAATGGCACCAAGGTCGTATCCACCGCCAAGGTCTTCACCCAAGGAACCTTGACCAAGACGGGAGAAAAAATGGACATGGCGATCGAGGGTACGGGATTCTTTCGAGTTGAACGACCCGACGGCACGGAAGCTTTTACGCGAGATGGAGCCTTCAAGGTAGGCCCTGACGGTTTGGTTACCTCAAGTGATGGGCTTCCCTTGGCTCTCGGCTTGACGATTGATCCCGAAGCGACGAACGTCTTCGTTGCTCCCACTGGTGAAATTTCCGTCGAGACGATTGACGGCACGGTAGTTGCCGGCGTCATGGAACTGGTGCGTTTCCCCAATCCCAGTGGACTCAAGAGCGTGGGTGGCAACCTCTACTTGGAAACCGAGGCCAGTGGCGCTCCTGAAATTGGAGCGGCAGGCCAAAACGGATTTGGCACGATCAAGCAGGGCTATCTCGAAATGTCCAACGTCAACGTGGTCGAGGAAATGGTTAATATGATCATTGCCCAGAGAGCTTACGAAATAAATTCAAAATCAATTCAAACATCCGACGAAATGCTTTCCCGGATCAACCAGCTCAAGAGATAATGAAACGAGTTTCTCGCAGTCTTTCATCCCCTTTCGCCTTCGCCACTCTTTTGTGTGGCGGGGCGTTCCCGCTTTGGGCAGGGGTAGAGAATTTCTTGTCCGAGCTCGATTTTTCGGAATATCAGTCAAAGCCAGCTCTCAAGAGCGCTCCGGCTGTTCCGGCGAGAACACACACAACTCCTGATGCTGTTTTTTCCTCACACTCCGGCCTAATCACGAAGGAAGACATTGAAGCCCGTATACAGCTTGCATTGAGTAAGCGATTTGGTTTGCGCGGGGATTTCCAGGTCGAGGTTACCCAGTGGGAGTCCGCGCAGATACAAGGGAACTGGAGCCTGCAACTGTTGCAGTGCTCTCCCGATCGACCGAGTTCTTCTGCCTTCGTTCGATTCGCAGTAGTGACAGCGGCGGGAAAGTCGTCTCCCGTCAACGTGGCCATTCGCTGTCGTCACGTGCAGGAGATTTACATAGCAGGTCGCGCCTTGAGCAGAGGCGATCGCATAGCGGCGGACTCCTTGGAGAAGCGCAAAGTAGACGTTTTCCGTCAGAACGTTCGAGTCATAACCGGAGAAACTAACCTTGAAGGTTACGAATTGATGGCCTCCGTTTCACCTGGATCTCCAGTCCTCTGGAATCACGTAAATGCCATCCCTTTGATCCGGAAGGGCCAAGAAGTCGACGTTTTCGGCAACGGCAAAGGCATTTATATCACCATGAAAGGCCTCGCAATGCAAGATGGAGGCAGTGGCGAGTATATCAAAATCCGGAACGTATCTTCCAAACAGGAATTCAAAGCAAAGGTATTAAATGAAAATAGCGTCAAGGTATCCTTCTGATTTTTTCAGAGCCCGTTTGTTGCTTGTGTTCGCAGTTCTTGCTTACGCTCCTGCGGCATTTGGAGCATCCCTCTGGATAAAGAGCTCAAACCGTGAGCGGGGACTCTATGCTGACAAGAGAGCCTACGGGATTGGGGACATCGTGACAATTAGCGTCAGCGAGGGAACGAGTTTAAACACTTCTCAAAATACTTCGCGCTCGCGCGATTCAAAGATAGAGAATGCCGTCACTCAATTCCTTTTCGCCAACAGCAAGCTCGGTACTCACAATGGGCAGTTGCCGGGGACTCAAATTGAGGCAAAGAACTCCTCCACGGGCGGGGGAGACATCACCAATAGCCAAAACCTACGCGCTCAGGTCAGTGTCATCGTGATCGACGTATTGCCCAACGGCATCCTCGTTCTTGAAGGCGCTCGCGTAGTCTCCTTTGGTGGGGAATCCTATTATGCCGTGCTCAAGGGATTAGTTCGCCCCGAAGACGTGGGTCATGGCTTTCGACAAGGCTTGCGCTATCGCAACACGGTATCGTCCCAATATATTGCGGATGCCCAAATCGAGTATGTTTCAAAAGGCAGCCTGAGCGACACGCAAAAGCAGTCATGGTATCAAAAACTTTCCAGTATAGTTAATCCCTTCTGAGGACTTAATCATGGTGAAAACATTGCGTACGATTATCGCGCTTGCCTTTTTCTGGACATTGCTGGGCGGGGCTTATGGCGCTCGCATCAAGGATATTACCACCGTCAAGGGGGCACGATCCAACCAGCTCTACGGTTACGGCATAGTCGTTGGCTTGGCTGGGCAGGGCGATTCAAAGATCGAATATACGCAAGTTGGCATCTTGAATGCCCTCGAAACCTTGGGTATTCGCGTGGACAAGGCGGATAAGTCGCGAAACATCGCTGCAGTCATAATCACTGCCGAGATAGGCCCTTTCGCAAAGGAAGGCTCTAAGATCGACGTTCTCGTGTCGTCTGCGGGAGACGCCGACTCCCTCCAAGGCGGAGTCCTCATGCAAGCTCCTTTGTTCGGTGCCGACGGGAAGGTCTATGCCGTTGCTCAAGGCCCTCTCACCACTGGTGGAATAGCCGCTGGCGGACAAGGTGGAGCAGGTATTCAGATTAATCATCCAACAGTCGCCTCGATGAGTGATGGAGCGATTGTGGAACGTGAAATCCCAATGCAAGTCGTGCGAAACGGCCACATTGATTTGCTACTTCGCAATCATGACTCAAACACGGCAGTAAAACTGGCCGACGCCATTAACGTAGCCTATCCCGGAACTGCATTGGCTACAGATTTCGGCACCGTGAATCTCCGCATGCCGGAACTTTTTACCGGGCAAGCAGTGAACTTCATTGCCACCATAGGAAATCTCGAGGTCGATCCCGAAGTTCCTGCTCGAATCATCCTGAACGAACGCACGGGCACGGTAGTGGCAACCGAAGCCGTTCGAATCTCACCCGTCACGGTGAGCCACAGCAACATAACCGTTTTCGTGAACCCCGAAAGCATGGCGATCGTGCCTTCTCCCTTTACTGCGGGAGTACCAACGGTAATCCAGGAAGACAACATCGACTTGATTGAGGAAACGGGACGTTTTCAACCTCTTGAATTCCCGCTCAAAGGAGGAACGGCTACTGTTCAGGACCTCACCTCCGCTCTTAACAAGTTGGGAGTTACCACCCGCGAAATGTCTTCCATTCTACAATCCATCAAGAGAGCCGGAGCCTTGCAGGCTGAATTGATCCTTAACTGAAAATGGACGCATCGAGCATAGCATCTCTTGGCGGAGATCCCCATCAACTGAAGGAGATGGCGATCAACAAACACTTGAAAGCCACCGCAACCAAGGAAGTGACTACCCAGTTCGAGTCCCTCCTGCTCCGGCAGTACTTAAAAGACGCCCTCAAACCCGTATTTGGCGGAGGATTCCTTAAGGAAACCGGAGGAGCTCACGACATGTACCGCTATTTCTTCACTGATGCAATAGCCGAAGGCGTGGCGCGAGGCGGTGGATTCGGCCTTTCAGACGTTCTTCAGCAACAAATCATGCAACTTTCGGAAAATGGTAACGATTAATCCAACAGAAAAGTCCACGCCTCCCTTTCAATGGGAAGAGTTGCTGGAACTTCTGCGCCGAGAACTGCAGGAGTACGGTGGCTTGGTTGGCATGCTGACCGAACAGCAAGAAAAGATTCTGTCCAGAGACCCCGATGCCCTCATCGCGGTGAATCAATCGGTTCAAAACCAAATGGAAACCAGCCAGCGCCTACTCTCCAAACGCCAAGGCTTCGTCTCGGACTTGGCACGTGATTTTGGGCAGGAGAAAGAGGCCACCCTTTCCGATCTCCTGAGCTTTTTCCCCGCCGTCACTAGACCCATGTTCGAAAGCATTGTAGAAGAGATCAACACCCTCATATCCAAGGTGCGAAGGACATTAGACCAAAATCGTCGTTTGCTTTCTCGACTGACCGAGGTGACCGATGGGATCCTCATGAGCCTCAACCCGCAACTTCGCACCAAGACTTACGACCGTTCGGGAGGCCTTTCCGTAGCCACCGATCTACGCGGTTCAACACTCAGCGAATCCGCCTGACCATGGGACTCATTGGAGAAATTCTCAAAGGCTCGCAGGCTCTGCGATACCATGCAAAGTCCGCCGACGTGGCCGGCAAGAACCTTGCCAACGTCAATGACCCATCTTATGCCCGACAGCGCGTGTTGGCCAAAGAGGCCTACATGTACGCTGATTCCTTCTCCTTGTCGACCGGCGCCTTGCGCGCGGACGGCCTGGATCACATGCGGAGCGATCTTCTCGACCGACGTGTACTTGGGGAAGTTGGAGGCGGCGGTTCACTTGAAGCCCGTAAGGAAATTCTGGATTTGCTGCAACTCATCCTGGGAGAGAAAGTCAACCGGCAGTCACTCAATGCCGGTCTCGACGATATGCACGAATCTGATCTCGCTCCGGGCAGCTTGACCAGGGCGCTCAACGATTTCTTCAACGCCTACCAGGAATTGTCCGCAGCTCCGACAGAGGAGTCAGTTAAGCAAGAACTCATCCACAAGGCCAAGACTTTGGTGGCTCGCATCAATGAGGCAGGTAACCGTTTCGAAGACTTGGACGAGGATCTCTCGGAGACCGTCCAAAATGAAACCAAGCTTGCCAATGACCTCCTGGCGAAGATTCATATTTTCAACAGGGACATTCGCCGATTCGAGCTACAGGGGAAGGGCAGGGCGACTGACTTAAGGGATCTTCGCCAAAAAGCCCTCGAGGACTTGGCCAAGATCATGGATTACACGGCCACCGACGACGTCGATGCAGCCACCGGTGAAGGGACTGGCTTGATCAATCTTTCAGTAAAAGCGAAGGACGGGACCGACATTGTTCTGCTTGACGTGACTGGTCCCAAAACCTTGTCCACCGACGCCAAACTCGATTTCACAATGGACGCTCCGACTGGGGAGGGAGCCACCGCCGCCAAAATTCGGGCCGTGATTGACAATGAGGGCAAGCTGGCGGAGGTCGAGATCCTCGATGGAGGCAGTGGCTACGATGACAGCAAGGCCTCCGTGAATTTCACTTTTGCGCTTCCTACAACCGCTGCCACGGCGGGGGGTGCGGATGCCGCCAACGCCACGACCATTACCGAGAAAATCGCAGCGTTCACTGCTACCGGCTTAGTCGAAAACATCGCCACTGGAACAACCAAGTACAACCGCACCACGGATGGACTTACGGAATCTGCTACGGACGTCGTGGTCAACACCTTTGCCGATGCGCCTGCAGATATCACATTGAGGCCATACAAGGCAGGAGACGTCGTTGTGGATGGCGAGAATTATTACCAAGCTCTGGTCGACACCTTGCCTTGGGACACGACTTTGCCACAGGACGACGCCAATCAAACCGGCGCCACCCTCTCGGATACCAAGAAATTTATTAAGTTAACCACTCTTCCGGACGCTGTCGGGGTTGACAGTTACGACGTTACGAAAACGCGTAGCACGGGCTATAACAAAGGGGATTTGGTCGAAAACGGAGGAACCTTTTACCAAGCCATTGCGGAAATCGGTCCCGTTGTCACCGAAACCGGAGTGGACGGCGATCTCACGGAGGTCGCTACGCAGGCTTACCAACAAAAAGACGTCATCAATTACAACGGAATCTATTACCAGTCAAAAGGCGAGGTCGCCAAGGGAGCCGCCCTCACGCTTGCCGGCGACGGCACCCTCACCGCTGGGACAACCACTTTCCATACGCTTGGGGCTGAACTGCCCATCATCGGACAGGAGCAGATTCTTTCACGGACCCAAGATCAAACTTTCGTCACAGGTGACTATCTTTTCGATGGGGAACAGAATCGATACTATCAAGCAATCGCTGACTTCAATACAGCCGCCGAGGCAAACAATGGTTCCTTCGCTCCAGAAACCTCGGGTAGCTTAATCGAGGTCAACGCATTCGTCGACCCCGTCAGTAATAACGTTGTTTCTCGTACGGGGCAAAGCTTCGATGCCGACAAGTTCGTCGCATTGAGCGTCAGCTACGTCTATCCAGACGGTACGACGACAAGTACGGCCAACGCTCCCGTCGCTGCAGCCGAAGCAGTCATCAAGAACGGATCCATTGTCGGCTTCAAGATTACGAACGAAGGTTCAGGATACCCCCTGACGGACAGTATTTTCATCGACGACGTTGCTTTGGACGTCACTTCCGGGTCCATCCACGGATACCAGCAAGCTCGCCAAGTGGAAATGGAAAATTTTCGCAACAAGCTCAACACCCTTGTAGGCGACGTCGTAACCAAGGTAAACCAGATCTACAATCCCGAAGATGAACCGGGGAAATACGTGTTTGGTTTCCCCGCCATGCTTACTCGACCAACCCAAGGCTCCAACGAGCTTTATCCAGGAGAGGAAGGTGATGGCGCGTTTAGTTTATATAAAGACGAGACCGACTTGGTCTTGCCTTATGCTGAAAGCGACACCTTCACCGTTGTCAACGCTTCGGCTTTCTTTCCCACCGATCGTGGCACCGATCGAGAGCTTTTGCTGGATGATCCTAATTTCAGCAAGGTTTACGTCGGGGCTAGACGCATGCAAAACGTCAGCATCGAAAACGACATGAAGTGGGTGGGTGACGATGGCATCGCCCAGACGAACGATGATGGCAGGAGCATCATCATGGGATACGACCAGATTCCTTTTCGCATGGTGCAAGGCGACAACACTTTCATTTTCGGAGATAATTTCGTCTTCGACGTCATGCCCCAAGATGACCGGAACTTGGCCAAAAGCCTTCAGTTGGATGAATCATTCAATTTGGAAGGCTTGATCGCCACCTTGACGACCGAAGAAGGAGCCAATGAGGTGGCCTTGGGCATAGCGGAGTTGGGGAATGGTGATTTCACTGAACAAATCGCCACCTTGGCAACCGACGTCGGAACCAGCTTGGGAGACGTCGTGGATAACCTTGAGCACCAGACCATGGTGGAAGGCCTCCTTATCGACGAACGACAATCAGTGAGCGCTGTTTCCATGGACGAGGAAGTGGCCAACCTGATGCGTTACCAGAGAGCCTTCCAAGCTTCTTCTCGCGTGATTACCACTCTCGACAGCATGCTGGAGCTCGTCGTCATGGGGCTGATTCGTTGATTTTCAATGGTAACGACTTGAAATAATGAGAGTTCCCAACGTCACGACCAACGAGAACCTTCTCGAAATCATCCAGAAACTGGATCGCCGTCAGCTGAATCTGCAGCAGCAGATTTCCGATGGCCAGATGATTACCCTGCCGGAAGACGATGGGATGAAAATGGGTCGATTAGTCCGTATGGACACTGAAAAGTCGACCTTGGTCCAATACCAGCGCAATGCATCTTATGCGGAAGAATACCTAAACGCTACCCACCTGAATCTGGATAAACTCAGGGAGCTGGGCGTACGCTCACAGGAATTGGCCCGCACTTCCGGTTCAGGTCTCAATTACGTTGCGATGGAGACCAACGCTCAAGAGGTGAACCAGTTGGTTGAAGAAGCCGTAAATCGGCTCAATGCCACCCATCGGAAGAAATCTCTTTTCGGAGGCACTCTCACTTCGCCTAAATTTGGCTCCACCGACGTCATCCAGGGACAGAGATACGAGAAAAAGCTGTCCATGGCCGACAATTACATTCCGGAGGAATTGAAGCTTGGAGATAGCTTCACCTTCAGAATCGCTGGAATGGGGCCTTACGTCATCGACACCACCACCGTGGTGAATGACCTTACAGGCGACCTCGCATTGAGCTCCGCTGCCGTCGTTGCTTATTTGCGCGATAAAATAAACGCCGACAGCCACAGGACGGGCATACAATCGAGCATAGACGTTCAAAACAATCTTCTGCTTTATGGCTCCGTCGACGAGGACTTCGAGTTTACCGCCGAATACCAAACCGATTCGGATTCCGAATATGAATTTCCCAACGATACCCAAAGGCAAGGAGACCGCTGGACGAGAAGTTTAGCGATTAACGTCAGCAAGGTATCGGAAGCCACCTCGATCTCCCTGTCTCACCCGAATAACTGGCAACGACTTACAAGCTATTCAAGAGGTGACTTGGTCTATTACAAGGACAAGATCTGGGAGTCGCAAAGCGATGAGAACTTCAATCATTTTCCGGACACCAATTTATCCGATTCATGGAAAGAAGTGGATTCCACCTACACGGTACCTCGCGAGGACTGGAATCTCGACGTCTCCGATCACGAGCATCGCAAATACAACATGACCCCGGATGGGTGGCTTTTCGAAGAACTCACTGATGCCCAGAACCACGTCATTCAAACACTAAACCAAAGCGCAGACCTCAATACTCCCCAATCGGTCTTGGACAAGATGTATTCTGGCATCAAGGAAATCACCATCAGTGTGGCTCAGTTCAACGCCATGGGTTCCGAAGGCTCCGCGGGGCGCGTGAGTTTTGATCCGCGCACCTTGGAATATCGATTGACCGCCTCCGAAAAGGGAGAAAACATCGAGGGCACAATCGTTCGCCCTACAGGTTCACTTGCTCGCGAATCAGGAGCGAATGGCATAACAGACTCCTTTTACCTCGAGGATCAGGTTTTTGTCTATAATGGAAGCTATTACAAAACCAACATGTTCATTCCCAAGGGTACCGCGGTAACTGAATTACCGGCCAATGCGGGTGAAGAGAACGCGAAATTTCTGAATCTTGGCTCGAGGTTGCCGAGTGATGGGTACGATACGGTCCTGGAAGCCAACCGTAACCAGAAGTTGACCAAAGGTGAATACATCCAAGACACGGTCAACGATGCCTTTTATTTCGTCCTCGAAGATTTTCAGACAGATGGCGGCGCAGTGCCTTTCGATCCATCCGCGTCCAGCAAGCTGACGCCAGTCTCAGTCTACGAGTCACGCCAAGGAGTCGACTGGAACCAAGCAAAGACCTACATGCATGGTGACGTCGTTTATTACAACAACAGTTACTGGCAGTGCCTGAAGGATGATTACAACAACCTCTCCTACGACCCTCTCGATCTAGTTGATTATTACACTGTTCATCCTGACGATGAATTCATACATAACGACCAAGGAGCCTTGGTGCAAAACGACGCTTGGTTGCAAATTGGCGAGACCTTTGGCCACGTTGCGAAATTCCGCGCGGATAGATCCGATTGGCCCCAAGTCATCATCGCCCCTCCCACTCGAGGCGGAGAAGCGGCGGAAGCCGAAGCCGTTGTCGATGCGAATGGCAGTTTGGTAGGCTTGCGGCTTACCAATTCCGGCAACTATACCTACGAGGATGAAATGCCCAACTCGGTTCTGGTTCGCACTGCCGATGGAACGGAAGTTACAGTCGACGTATTGGGGGACAATGGGAAAATCTTTGGATTCAAGCTGCGCGACGACCTCTCGGGCGCCGTAAGCCCAGATTACGACTTGAACCTTCCTTCCGCCGCTCGCATTGGAGATACCTTTGCGTTTGCCACCGGAAAAGAAACTTTTCTAACCCACCGCGACTCAAATGGCGAAATTCTCGACGTCACCTACAATGGCAACGACAAGAATGCGGAGACCTACGTCGGCAAGGGAAGCAAGTTGTCCTATTATTTGGATGCATCCAGCGACGGCACCAAGGAATTGGGGATAATGGTGGATGAGATGGTGAACCTACGGGACGCTCTTCGTAACGCCAAGCCCTCCTCCTATGCCAACGAAGTGGAGGCCGCCAATCAGCAGCTGATCGCCTTGGAAGACAAGGTAGTCGATAAAATGGGAGAAGTTGCAGCCAAGATGGCTCGAATCAAAGTCGCCCACAGCCATGATGAGGAATACTTCATGAACTTGGACAAGCGCATCGCCAAGGACATCGACGTCGATCTTTCCGAAGCCATCTTGCGCATGACTCGCGCCACGACTGCTTACCAAGCTTCCATTCAAGTGGGCGCCCACGTAATGAACACCTCTTTGCTTAATTTTCTATAAATCGTACCTATCGACCTTTTAATAAAGGATGGCATGAACCCCGCAACCAAGTGAAATTCGACACACATCAGGACACGATGCCCGATTCCTCTGAATCAGCGCCCCCTCCTGCCGATCCACAAAACGAGGTGATCTTGAACAGTGGGCTATTCGGATTCCCCGAGGTAAGTCGCATGGAGATCGTCTTTGCCCAAGAGGAACTGCCCTTCATGTGGATCAGGGAGAAAGATCGCGAAGGATTGGCTTTCGTAGTCATTGAACCCACCGGGATCATTCCCAACTACGTCGTGGAAATCTCGGATGCCGACGTCAATGAACTAGGTATTTCCGGGGCAGAGGACACGATGATCCTGAACATCGTTACCCTGAATCCCGACCATCCCGGGAAAATTTCCGTCAATTTGGTCGGCCCAATCGTCATAAACCGTAGTACCCGCGAGGGTAAACAGTGCATAATACGCAACCACGAAGAATACTCTGCGCGACACGTCATTAACGTTGGTGCTCTGGACGAAACTGCGGAATCGGAACCGACCGCATGCTGATTTTATCTCGCAAGAAGAATCAGTCGATTGCCATCGGCAACGACATTGAGATCGCCGTCACCAAGATCGAGGGCGACTCCGTTAAGATTGGAATTACCGCGCCACGTGAGATTTCCATCTTGCGGAAGGAGATTGTGGACGAGATGCACGCCTTCAATAAAGAGGCTGCTTCCATGTCGACTCCTTCCAGACCAGGTAAAACGCCTCTGCCGCGCTTGCCGAAGACGGCCTTGGCATCTTCGGCTCAGCGTTTGATGCGCAACCTTCAGGCGAAGAAGACCGAGCCTACATCCTCTTCGGAGAAATAGCAGCCAAAAGAAGGCTTTTTCGCCAACTGACCCTTAGGGTCTTTACGAATCTTCTGAAAAGTTGCACTTTTCGTTTGTATTACTTCCTGTGACTACTCATTGCTATTTTCAGTTGTTGGTAGAATTCACTCCTCCAGAACGTTAAAAGAATTCCAGATTTGGTTTAGAAATGAAAAGTAAGGGAATCGTCATCTCGATCACCAGAGTCNCTGTCTCTGCCTTGATCTTCCTTGGATGNCTCGTCATTCAGATTTCGGCCCAAAAAGACAAGAAAGACCCTGCTCTCGATCTTTATTTTAGCGCCAATACNCTTTATAACCGAGGGTTGCCTGAACTGGCGGCGGACGAATTTTCAGAATTCCTCAAGAAGTATGGCAGTCACGCCAAGGCCCCTGCAGCCAATCTCGGACTTGGGCTGTGCCTGTTTCAAATGGGAAAAGTGGCAGAGGCTGAAGTTGCATTTACAAGAATTGCCAATAACCGCGAAATGTTGGCGATTGCTCCTATCCACACCTTCCGTGGGCACTGTTTGCTGCGCTTAAAGAAATTCCCCGAGGCCGAGAAAGCTTTCCATCAAACCATAACCGCGGCCAAAAACCCAGCCAACAAGGCGGATGCTTGGGTCGGTTACACCGAGGCACTTTACAACCAATCCAAATGGGCGGAAGTGGCCACTGCGTCGGATCAAGCCTTGAAACTGGCGCCGAATTCCCCGTCTTTCCATCGAGTGTCTCTGCAGGGAGCATTGTCTCGCTTTGAACTAGGCGATTACGCCGAAGCCAAAGTGGCCTTGACTCGGTTGGACGCAGACAAGAAAACGCCTCTCGAGTTCAAGCAGGACGTGTATTTCCTCTTGGCCGAATGCCTTCGCCAAGAAGAAGACTATGCCAATGCGGCAAAAAACTATTTGGCCGCGCGCAAACTGGAGGGCAACCGCTCGATAGAGGCTCACTATCGCCTAGGCTACGTACTCTTCTTGGGCAAGAACTTCGACTCAGCCATCCGCGAGTTGGGTGATTTCGTTAACCAAAACAAGGCGTCACCGCTCGTTCATCGCGCGTCCCTTTATTTAGGCCGGGCTCAACTAGAGAAAAATGATCCTAAAAAGGCGGTCGCCGCCTTGATCCCCTTGGCTAATCATGCAGAGGTTGGATCCGAAGCGGGACTTTGGCTTGGACGTGCATATTTACGTCAAAAAGATTTCACAAAGGCCCAAGTCAGCCTGAAGGCTTCCGTGTCAAAATTCGGTGCCACGAAATTTGGTGATGATCTCCGTTACGATTACGCCACCGCCCTTATGCAAGGTGACAAGTACGCTGAGGCCGCCCCGATTTTCGCTCAAGTTGACAAGAAAGGAGAATTAAGCGCCAATTCCCTGTGGATGGAGGCTTATTGCCTGCACCAAACTAAAAATTACGAAGCAAGCCTGGGTCGCTGTACTACGTTTCTTTCCAGTCACCAAAAGGACGAGAACTCGCACGAGGTCTCCTTTCTACAGGCGGAGAACCTCTTCCTTCTCGAACGATACAAAGAGGCCAAAAGCTTTTATGAAGGGCTTGTGAAACTGAGTGAAATCGCAAAGGAACGAAAACAGATAGCGAATTTTCGTTTAGGTCAAATACACTACCAAGACAAAAAGTGGACCGAAGCCCTCAACTTCGTCAAGCCACTGCTTTCTCAAAACCTAAAAGGAGGAGTTTTCTCGCAATTGCTATACGTTGCCGGGGACTGCTTTTACAAACTGGAGGACTGGAAAAATTCCATCGCCCAGTTCCAAGCCTTTTCGCAAACCCAGCCAAAGGATCCCAACATTGGATTGTGTCTCTTTAAACTGGGAATGGCGCAAGAGAACAATGGGGATTCCAACGGAGCCATTGTCACGCTGCGAAAAATGGTGTCGAGCCATGGCAAAGGAGAACATGGCCCACATGCCTCGGTCGAATTAGGTCGTATGCTTTACGAGGCCAAGCAGTACCCTGAAGCCAAGAAGCACTTGGCTGTCGCCGAGAAGTCGGACTATGCCCCTCACGCGAATTATTATCTTGGATACGTTGCACTGTCGGAGAAAAACCAAGCCCAAGCTCTTGCTCGTTTTCAAGAACTCGCCACCAAGTACCCCGAACACGAGTTGGCATCGGATGCCACCATACAGTACGGCAAACAACTCGCCTTGGCAGCCGACTACATCAAGTCAAAACCAGTCCTTGAAGGTTTCCTTAAGAAATACCCATCCCATGCCAAGAAGACCCAAGCGTCTTTTTACTTGGGAATCTCCCTTGCCCGCACCAAGGGCTTTGCCGATGCATTGAAGCAATTCCAAGCCGTTCTCTCCGGAGACAAGGACCCTTCCTTGCGTGAGCGCTCACACTATGAATCTGCATGGTGCCAGAAAGAAATGGGGCAAAAGGCTGCTGTTCGAAAGCACTACGTCTCGTTGATAGCGGAGTTCCCCAAGGGCAAATTGGTACATGACGCCGCATTCGAACTGGCGGAATTGGAATTCGAAGCGAAGGAATATTCGGACTCAGTGGCTCGCCTGGAAAAGCTTTTACCCCAAGTGTCTGCTCGACCCGACTTGAAGGGACGTACTCTCTACCGCATCGGTTGGAATCGTTTCAATTTGGGCGAAGACCAAGCAGCCGCCAAGGCGTTCGAGCAGATGCTGGCTCTCGATCCTAAGTCAGACCAACTCGTAATGGCATCCTACCAAGCTGCCGAAGCTCGCTTGCGGATCAAGGATTTTGAGGGGGCTAGGCTGCATTTCACACGCGTCGTCCAAGCAGGAAAGACCAAGGATAATTTGCATGAGCAGGCTTTGCTTCGTCGTGGAGAAACGGAAGGCCTTTCCAGTCGCTGGGCTGAATCCCAAGCTAGTTACGAGGAGTTTTTACGTACCTATCCCAAGAGTGAATTCGCCCCAAGAGCTAGGTTCGGCATTGGTTGGGCGATGGAAAACCAGAAGCGTTACCCTGATGCAATTAAGCGTTACGAGGAGGTGCTGCAAGCCGGCGACCGAGCCGAGACGTCCGCTCGGGCTCAATTCCAAATTGGAGAATGTCACTTTGCGTCCAACAAACTCGACGACGCCATTAAGTCATTCGTCAAGGTGGAAGTGACCTACGGCTTCCCGAAATGGGCGGCTCGAGCCCTCTTGGAGATGGGCAAAGTCTTCGAGGCTCAAGGCGCTCCCGAAAAGGCCAAAGCCAATTACCGCCTGATCATGGAAAAATATTCCACCACTACCACGGCGGCGGCGGCCAAGGCCTCACTTGCCAAGTTGGGTTCCCGATAAATCCCTATTTCATTCAACACTTCGTTTCCATTAACCCGCGCAACATCCTCAAAATCATGAAGCTCAATCGAATATTCTTTTACTTTTTCTCCTGCGCTGCGGCTTGCTTTTTTCTATCTTTGGGTGTGGAGGCCCTCGCTGCTGACGCTCCTGCCAATGGAGCCCAGCAAGACCCAGAGACCTTGCTTTCCCTAATCGGAAAGGGAGGAGTGCTGATGATCCCCATCGCCATTTGCTCTGTGGTTGCGGTCTACGTCATCATTTGGCAATTCCTTGCTCTTCGTCGCGAACAAATCCTGCCATCGGATTTTCAAGCAAAATTGAGGGAAAGCCTTGGGAAAAAAGGCACTGACGTCAAAGGAGGCATGGCTTACTGCGACCAAGTAGGTGGGCCTGTTGCTGCAATCTTCAAGGCGGGCATTCCCAAGATTGGAAAAGAAGAAACCTCCATCGAAAAGGCCATCGAGGACGCTGGCGCTCGCGAAGTTGGTAAAATGAAGCGGCAGTTGCGACCGCTGTCGGCAGTGGCTACCATTGCTCCTCTTCTAGGGTTGCTTGGCACGGTGTACGGCATGATCGAGGCTTTCCAATCAACCGTTGGAAAGGAAACAGATAAGGGCACTACGCTTGCACAAGGCATTTACGAAGCCTTGGTTACTACTGCAGCTGGCCTCACCTTGGCTATTCCAGTACTGATTTGCTACCAAATCCTGATTGGGAAAATCGATTCCATGGTGGATGAGATCGATAACATTGCGATCGATTTCCTCGAGCACTCCGGAGGTAGTGATTCCGCTGCCGAGAAGTCTGCCCACACACGTTCAACTAAATCCAAGGCCAAAGCAAAGCCCAAGGTTGCCACAAAGGCTACAGCTACCGCTTAATCTCTTAAAATCAACGATTTACACGTCATGAGAATACAAAGAGAAGAAGCATCGGATGAAGGCGTGATCAACATCTCGTCCCTTTTGGACGTCATGTTCATCCTCGTCATTTTCTTCCTCGCCACAGCAACCTTTGACAAGCAGGAGACGGACCAAGCTGTCCAACTTCCACAAAGCTCGATCGCTCCTTCCACCATGAGCGCCAAATCCAAAACCATCACGATCAACGTTCATGCCGATGGTACTTACTTGGTCAACAATCCAATACTGGACCGTCTCACAACCATGGAACTGGAAGGCATGCGGCAGGATTTCAAAACAGTCCTCGAGGACAATCCCGACGTAAAGGCTCTCGTTCGAGGCGATCGCAAGGCTTTTCATGGTGACGTGGCTGCTGCCGTCACACTTCTACGGGAAGTGGGCTTCTTGGAAGCCAATATAGGCTACGATTACAAGGCCACCGAATCAACGGTCGCCCAAAAATGAAGTGATTGAGTGAGCGAAGAGCACATAGACCCTGAGTCGACTGGCGACTGGAAAACCCAAGCTGCAGGCGCATGGCGATCTTTCGCCAAGGACAAGCGGCGCCTGTGGGTTTCCATCGGGGTGGTTGCCGTCCTCGCAGGGATTCTAATTTGGGCATTCCAACGTCCCAACGCCTACGTCGATGGGGTAGGCGTCTCCCAAGATGCAAGTTGGGCAGCTCTTCGAGACGTCGTATGGGACGAACCCTCTCCGTTGGTTCCCGACCTCAACGCCACCTCCGACTTTTACGATCCCACCGTTTCCGCCAACAACCTTTCGCTGATCTTCGTCAAGGGACGCCCAGGTGAAGGAGCTGATCTCTGGACAATGGATTGGTCGGGAAACGAATGGACCAACCTGCGCCCTCTCGAGAACCTTAATACCACGGCATCTGAAATTGGTCCGGACCTAACACCGGATGGCCAATTTCTTTATTTCTCTTCCGATCGAGAAGGTGGTCTCGGCGGATTCGACCTCTGGGTTTCGCGCCGAAACAGCGAGGGGCAATGGGGCGACCCAGTAAACCTAGGGGCCAACCTGAACAGCGCGTTCCATGAATATGATCCCGCCTTCCATGCATTTAGCGGAAAACTTTACTTCTCTTCCAACCGCCCCAAGCGTGAACTAACCACCAAGGAAAAAGATTCTTGGAAAGGCACCATGCGTGAGCTCCGCTTCGAGGAGGATTACGATCTTTTCTCCGCCGTCGCAGAGGAAGGCGCTCCCGATAGCCCTGCATTCGGTCAGGCAGAACGCGTAGAGGCTCTCAACTCCAACTACAATGAAGGTCAAACTACGCTCTCCGCACGCGGAGATTTCTTGTATTTCAGTTCCGACAGGGTGGGGGGGGAAGGTGGCTACGACTTATATCGCAGCCGCGTATATGAAGGTGAAATTTTACCTCCTGAGAACTTAGCCCGACCGGCCAATACTTCCTATGACGACATGGACCCGACGCTGACGATGGAAGGGCATCGCTTACTTTTCAGCTCGGATCGCGAGCAAGCTTGGCAGCGTGAGTCGGGAGTTCGGCGGTTCGCCATGTACCAGACGATTTCTCGAGAAGTCATGCCGACTCGACTTGATGATGATGCAGCCAGTGGATTCTGGGCCTTTGTAGACACCATGAAGTGGTGGATCCTCCTGCTTGTCGCCAGTATGATCGCCCTATATTTCCTGCTTCGAAAATGGAGTCAGGCCAAGAACATGGGCGCAGTCGGCATCCGTACTCGATGCATGATAGGCTCCATTCTGTTTCACGTCCTGCTCGCTCTGTTGTTCAGCCTCAAGCAGCTGGTAGAGGAAGTAATTGAGCAGAATAAGGAAGCGACCGTAATGGAAGCCAATCTCGACGTCGACGCTCTCGCTTTGGAAAAAGAAGCCCTCGATTTACGCGAGGAGACTACGGAATTGCCCAACGTGGAGGAAACGAACCAGCTCGAAGTCGAACAACAATTCGCACCCTCGTACGAAGAGCCAACCGATTCCGCCGACACTCCAAGCAGCGAACCGATTGAAGGAGCTTTCGTCTTGGAAGCGCCACCAGCCACCCAAATGGACGTTCCGGCCCCCACGAAACCTACTGAGCAACCTGCCGAGGAACTGACCAAGCCCCAAACGCAACCACTCAACGAAATCTCTTTTGCGCTCCCTACTTTCAGGCTGGAACAGACAGACCCAGCAGAGGCTCAAGCCGAACCGGAATTTCAACAAGCAAGCGACAAGGCAAAAACCTCTCGAGCGGAAATTGCCACGGAGGTGGAAGAGGTCACGGCCGAAAAGGCCACCACCTCCGAAATTCAAGACAACCCCGAAATCGTAGACAGCTCGGCGGTCCAAGCAACGATTGAAGCTCCCGAGTCCACCTCCGAACCGATACCTGAATCGTTGGCGAAATTCACCGACGTCCAGATCGAGCCTGCCGAAACGCCAGCGGAAATCAGCGTTTCCTTGGAAACCAAAAGGCAATCCGCCCCAACCGAGACAGTGCCGGAAATTCAAGCTCCTGCGCTTGACCCTTCCACCGCAAAAGCCGCGGTCCTTGATTCCAGCGTCGAGCCTACCGACTCCCCTGAAATCGCCAAGGCGGAGATTCGAGGAGGAGAGCCCAGCAAGGCAACCTCCGCTGTCAATCAACAAGCAGCTCCCAAGCAATCGAGCAAAGAGTCGGACCTGCTCGAAAACCTCACCAACCTTCCACTTTCCGATGCTTTGCCCACCCTCAATCCCTCCGCTTCGCTCCGACTCGAAGGCCCCATTCAACGCGAGCAAGGCGATGATGCTCCCGACGTAGCCGCCCCATCCGCCGATGCCGCTATCGCCGAAGCCGCAGGCTTGGTTGCTCCCGATGCTCCCGATCAAGCAAAAGCATCCGCGACCGCCATTCAGGACGGGGCCTTGTCGAACGTTTCCGCTGCCCCCGCCAATATAAATGCCGCCCCACTTGCCAAAGCCGCTGCCGATGCCTTGGCAGCGTTCAAGACGCAACCCGCACCTTTAGGCGGTGGTCCCAAAGTCGACCAGCTTACCTCTAACCTGAATCTGGAAAATAGCCCGGACCTCGCAGGCGGCCCATCGGAAGCAGAGGTCGCAAGCGTGGCAGCCGACTCAGGCATTGACAAGCAGGCCGAGCTTTCCTCCGCCAAGATAGATGAGGTCGCTGCCCCTTCCGGCCTGTCCACGCCCACCGGCCTCAATCCAACCGAGTCTGCCGTTCTTCGACTGCCCCAACTGTCCTTGAATGCCAGCAGTCCGAATCCTTCCAGTCCCAACTTGGCCAATCCCGTAATCCTGAAACTTCCTGTGTCCGGTGGATCCCCCAAGTTGGCCCTGGAAAGCAAGCCATCCACGGTGGAGCCTTTTCTCCTCAGAGACCCGAAGCAACGGGCTCGCGTACTGGAGCGACTCGGCGGTACGGAAGAAAGCGAGGAAGCGATTACCCGAGCACTAGACTGGTTTTCCAAGAATCAGGAACCCGACGGCCGCTGGTCCATCAACAAGCATGGCGGACAAAAAGGCCACGACGTTGCAGCTACCTCCTTCGCCTTGGTTTGCTATTTTGGCTGGGGAGCCAAGCACAACGATCCTGCAAGCCCCTATCACGAAACCGTGAACAAAGGATTGAACTGGTTGCTCAAGCAAGTAAAGGACAACGGCGATTTAACCGGCGGGCAGGGCAACGGCATGTATGACCAGGGCATCGCCACTCTTGCCCTCGCAGAGGCTTATGGCCTGACCAAGGACGAGAAACTGCGCGAGCCTTTGGAAAAGGCCGTTGAATTCGTAGTCAAGGCTCAGAACAAAACCCATGGGGCATGGGACTATCGACCCAATACGAATCGTAAGGACAGCTCCGTTTCCGGCTGGCAGCTCATGGCATTGAACAGCGCCCGCCTTGCCGGGATTAAAATAGAAAACCGCTCGTTTGATTTGGCCGGCGTTTGGCTAGACCAAGTGTCCTCCGGAGACCACAAAGGAAAATATGGATACGACAACCCTGGCAATAAACCCGCCATGACTGCGTTGGGGATGTTTTCACAACAGTTGTTAGGCAAACACGAATCCGACCACCCCCGCATGCTGGAATCCTCCAAAGCCATTCTCAGCAATCTCAAGAAAGGGAAGCTCAACGATTTTTATTTCGTTTATTACGGTTGCCTCAGCATGTACATGAATCAAGGCGAACCTTGGGAAAAATGGAACCCCGTGATGCGGGAAAGCCTATTGAAAAACCAAGTCCAGGGAGGCAAGGACGAGGGCAGTTGGGATTACAAAGGCGGCAATCACTCCAAGGCCATGGGGCGGGTGATCACCACTGCCATTGCCACCTTGTCGCTCGAGGTATACTATCGCTACCTGCCCTCCGCCAAGGTGGGAGCCGCCCAGGTGCCGGGATCCTGAGGCGAGCCATAGCCGTTTTCTCGCTCGAATCGCCGTTTTCTCCATGATTCGCCTTGCGGGCGACGGTTAAAACGATTCCCTTGTCGGCTTTTCCCTAGTCCTGATGGAAGCAGTCGTAGAAACGAGAAAACTGACCAAGCGTTATCGCGAAGTCGTTGCGGTCGATGACCTCGACTTGACCATCGCCAAAGGAACCGTGACCGCCTTGCTTGGCGGCAACGGCGCTGGCAAGACGACGACGTTGTCGATGTTGTTGGGCTTGCTGACGCCGAGTTCCGGAGAAATCCGTATTTTCGGCGAGGATTTCGTGGCTAACCGTTTCCCTGCGCTCTCTCGGATGAATTTCTCATCGCCATACGTCGATTTGCCTCAGCGTCTCACCGTTCGGGAAAACCTTACCGTATATGCAAAACTCTATGGCTTCGGGCAAACTCAGCACATCATTGAAAGGCTTGCTGATGATTTGCAACTCTCTGAATTTCTCGACCGTCGCGTGCGACGCCTTTCCTCGGGCCAGAAAACTCGTGTGTCCTTAGCCAAGGCATTCGTGAACGAACCGGACCTCCTTCTTCTGGACGAACCCACCGCAAGCCTTGACCCTGAAACCTCCGCATGGATTCGTGAATTCCTGCAAGGTTATTGCCGGAAGCGCCAAGCGAGTATCTTGTTCGCCAGTCATGACATGCGAGAGGTGGAATTGCTTTGCGAGGACGTCATTCTCTTGCGTCAGGGCAAACTCGTCGAGCAGGGCTCTCCTGCTGAATTGATCGATCGCTTCGGCCGCAAAACCTTGGAGGACGTTTTCCTGGAAGTCGCAAGAGGAGGAAAGGGCGCAGCATGAATCCTCGTTCCCATTCATCCGCTCGCCGAATAGCCGCCTTGGTCTTGCGCTATTTGTACCTCTTGCGCAGCTCGTGGCCTCGAATCATCGAGATCTCTTATTGGCCGACCATGCAACTCATCATATGGGGCTTCATAGCGACCCATTTCTCGGAAAATCCCAACGAACCGGCTCTCACCGGCCTACTGATTTCCGCCGTGCTCGTTTGGGACTCCCTGTTTCGCTCGCACGTCAGCTATACGCTCTCATTCCTTGAGGAAATGTGGTCTCGCAACCTCGGCAACCTCTTCGTCGCCCCCCTGCGCCCTTGGGAACTGGTCGCAGGACTCACCGTAATCAGTGTCCTGCGCACCCTGATTGGCATCGTCCCCGCCGCCTTGCTGGCAATTCCTTTCTTCGATGTGCCCGTCTTCCACGTGGTAGGCCTGCCTCTGCTTGCTTTTTTTCTTAGCCTGATGCTCACAGGTTGGGCTATATCGCTTACTGTGACAGGAATTCTCATCCGCTTCGGACTTGGAGCGGAGAGCCTCACCTGGGTGCTTCCGTTCCTCATCGCGCCCGTCTCTTGCATCTATTATCCACTCGACACCTTGCCCGACTGGCTCCAGTCCATCGCGCATTACGTTTCCGCATCGCACATTTTCGAAGGCATGCGTTCCCTCGTACTGGAGAATGAATTCAGGCCAGACCTACTTGCCAATGCCTACCTCCTCAACCTCCTCTATTTGGTCATCGGCTTCACTTGTTTTCTCGTGGCGTTTCGTTCCGCCCGCAAGCACGGTCTTCTTCTTCAAGTAGGTGAGTGATTCAACAGCTTACGCACGATGGAAAAAATTCGTCTTCAGCCATCCACTTTCCTCTTTGAGGACGATGGCAAAATCCCCAACAATCCGCAGTTGCCCTTGCTGTTCTATGTCGGGGCGTTCGGTCGAGAAACGGTAGATGCGGATCTGATCGAAGACACCTTTCGTCAAAACCAGTGGGGAGGGTCTTGGCGTAGCTCCGTTTTTTCATACCCGCACTATCATGCGGAAGCGCATGAAGCGTTGGGGTGCTTCCGCGGTACTGCAGTCATCCGTCTAGGTGGTTCGAATGGAATAGAGCAAAAAGTGCAGCCTGGCGACGTGGTGGTCATTCCTGCCGGAGTAGGGCACGAGAACCTCGGATCCTCGGGAGATTTCACAGTAGTCGGCGCCTACCCCCCTGGTCAAAGCCCCGACCTCCAGCGCGGCGAGCCCGCTGAACGCAGTTGGGCGATGGAATCAATTGGCCAAGTGCCGTTGCCCCCAACGGATCCAGTCTTTGGCAGGGGTGGGCCGCTGAATGAGCTGTGGGTCCCGGCATGACGTCACTGCTCCTATCCTCGTGTTTGGCCTTTGCGCATTGCCACGAAGGCAGAAATTAGTTTTTTAGTCCTCCTTTTACGTCATGGCCAAAATAAACTCGAATTACGACAAGTTAGCGGCTGGCTATCTCTTTCCCGAGATCGCCAAGCGCACACAAAGTTTTCTTCAGGCTAATCCTGAGGCGACCGTCATGCGGCTCGGCATAGGCGATACCACGGAACCGATCGTGCCCTCCGTGCTCGACGGTCTTCATCGGGGCGTGGACAAACTGGGCGCCGTCGAAACTTATTCCGGATACGGCGCCTCCGAGGGCATTGACCCCCTCCGCGAGGCCATCGCCTCCCAATACCGTGAGGAAGGAGCCGAAGTGAACGCCTCCGAAGTTTTCGTCAGCGACGGGGCCAAGTCCGATTCGGCCAACATCCAGAGCATTTTCGCGGAAGGCAACGTCGTGGCGGTGCAGGACCCTGCCTATCCCGTCTACGTCGACAGCAACGTCATAGCGGGTCGGACCGGAAATGCATCCGAGTCCGGATACGCTGGGCTCGTCTACATGCCCTGCACCGAGGAAAACGGGTTCTTCCCCGCGGTGCCCGATACCAAGGTCGACCTTATCTATATCTGCAGCCCCAATAACCCCACCGGGGCGGTGGCCAACCAGCAGCAACTGGCCACCTTCGTGGACTACGCGCGGGAAAACCGCGCCGTCATACTCTATGATTCCGCCTACGCCGCATTCATAACCGATCCTGATCTGCCTCGCAGCATTTATGAAATCGAAGGCGCTCGCGAGTGCGCCATAGAGCTCAACAGCTTCTCCAAGACAGCCGGCTTCACAGGCGTTCGCCTGGCCTGGACCATCGTGCCTCACGACTGCGTGGCCGAAGATACCGAGCCTGGCAAGCTGCATGCGCTCTGGACACGACGCCAAAACACTTTCTTCAACGGCGCCTCCAACGTCGTGCAGGAAGGCGGCTTGGCCGTACTCGGGGTGGAAGGGCGCCGGCAAACCGGCGAACAGGTGGCTTTTTACCTCGAGAACGCTCGCATCATAAAGGAAGGTCTTCAATCCATCGGCATCGTCACCTATGGAGGGGACAACGCCCCTTACGTGTGGATGAAGGCGCCCGGTGGACTCGGATCTTGGGAGTTTTTCGACAAATTGCTCCAGGAATGCCACGTCGTGGGGACGCCGGGATCAGGTTTCGGGCCTTCAGGCGAAGGTTTCTTCCGGCTCAGCGCCTTCGGTCATCGAGAGGACGTGGAACGAGCCGTTTCAAGCATACGGTCGAATTTGCAGCTGTAGACGCTCAGACCGCGGCCACGGCCTAAAGATAGCTTTGGCCGGTAGGCTTGATGACCAACTCGGGCACGTGAGCCCGCGGATCGAGCTTGGCCAGCATGAGTACGGCGGCAGCGACGTCGTCGGGTTGCAGCATGGCAGCTCTTTGCTCGTCCGAGGGTGGAGTGGGGCGCTGTTCCAGAATCGGGGTGTTCACCTCGCCGGGAAACAGGTTCGTGATTCGGATACCGTTCTCGCGCTCCTCTTCACCTACGCACGCTCCCAAGGCGGTCATTCCGAACTTGGAGGCATTGTAGGATACTCCTCCCAAGGGATGGGCCCTTTTTCCCGAAACCGAGTTGATCATGACCACCAGTCCGTTTCGGTGAGGCCGCATTTTGGATAGACCCAGCCTCAGGCTGTCGTAGGCCCCGGTCAGGTTGATTTGAATGACCTTGTCCCAGTCTGCGGGCGAAAGCTCCTTCATCGACCTTTTAGGCAGGTTTACGCCGGCTGCATGAACCAATAGGTCCAGTTTTCCGGCTTCGTCCTCGAACCAATCGAAGAGAGCCGCGAGGGCATCCCGATCGCAAACGTCGACTGCCCGAGTCAAAACAACGCCTTCTGGAGACGCTTGGGTCGCCACCTCATCCAACTTTTCTACTCGCCGACCTGCAATGGCCACCCGGGCACCCTCTTTGGCAAAAGCCAAGGCCACCGCCGCCCCCATTCCGGAGCCTCCACCGATCACGAGGGCATTACGCCCCACCAAGGTTTGATCTTCATTCATGAAACCGAGCTTCTGTGCTTCATCGCCAACGGGTCAACGCTTATTCCAAGCTTTCTTTAAATCACGTTGATCTCAACCTGCTTGTTGGTCATTAATAGGTAATCCCATGGACGTATTACGCAGCATGCTCGGCATAGCGGTCTTCATAGGCCTGTGCTGGCTTTTCAGCAAGAAGAAGAAGGCGATATCCTGGCGTTTGGTGGCAGGTGGCCTTGGGCTGCAACTTGTCTTCGCCTTGCTGTTGCTGAAAACCGATTTCGTTCGCCCCGCCGTGCGGGCCGTTTCGGATGGTTTCGTGAAAGTCACCGAGTTTTCGCACCAAGGAGCCGGTTTCATCTTTGGAGATCTTGCCAAGAAAAACGTTTCCGGAGTCATTATCAAGGATGGGGGCGAGGGCTACTCGGTGGGAGACAGCCTCGAGTTCCACGGCAAGGCCAGCAGCACCGCAAAGGCCCAAGTGGTCGAAGTGGATGAAGACGGCGCCATAACAAGAATCGAACTTTCCTATGGTGGCCGCGGCTATTCAGCCGTATCCACTCACGACGCCTCTAGGGTAAGCGTAATCTCGCGTACCTCCAAGGAGTCGGCGAACCTGGAAGCCAAGCTATCCTTCGACGTCTATGGCTTCGGGTTTTCCATCCTGCCATCCATTCTGTTTTTCTCGGCCCTTTCCTCCATCCTTTACTACCTTGGCATCCTTCAGCGCATCGTATTCGGGCTCGCCTGGTTGATGAAACGAACCATGAAGCTATCCGGCGCCGAGTGCCTGGCTGCATCCGCCAACGTGTTCGTAGGGCAAACGGAAGCTCCCTTGCTCGTTCGTCCGTACCTCGACAAGATGACTCGCTCCGAGATCCTTTGTCTCATGACCGGTGGTTTCGCTACCATCGCCGGTGGCGTGTTCGCGGTATACGTCAGTTTTCTCGGCCCGGAGTACGCCGAGCACCTCTTGACCGCTTCCCTCATGTCGGCCCCCGCCGCCATCGTGTGCGCAAAAATCCTTCTCCCTGAGACCAAGAAGGTCGATACTAGCCTGCAGTTGAGCAAGGGAGATCTCGGAACCAATGTCTTCGATGCTGCGGCAAAGGGTACTTCCCAAGGACTTTTGCTGGCCTTCAACGTCGGCGCCATCCTCATCGTGTTCACCGCCCTCGTTGCCTTGCTCAACTACTTTTCAAAAGACTTGGTCGGCTACTGGACAGGTCTCAATCACGTCATTTCCGACGCTACCGACCAGCGTTTCGACGGACTCACCCTGCAATACCTCCTGGGCATTGTGTTTGCTCCTTTCGCGTGGTTGGTAGGGGTTGCGCCCGAGGACGTCACCCTAGTGGGGCAACTGCTAGGCGAGAAACTGGTCTTGAACGAGTTCGTCGCCTACCTGAACCTCGGTTCCTATCGCCAAAACGAAGTGATCACCGACCCGCGCACTTTGCAACTGACGGCCTACGCCCTTTGCGGATTCGCCAACTTCGCCTCCGTTGGGATACAAGTGGCCGGCATAGCGATCCTCGCCCCGAAACAACGTGAAAACCTCGCCTCGCTCGCATGGCGAGCTCTTCTCGGCGGTACTATCGCTTGCTTCATGACCGCCTCGGTTGCGGGAATCCTCCTCTAGCTTGATATTACCTTCCCCTTTTGTTTGAGTGTTTTGCAATGAGTGAAGAAGTCGAAATGCCATCGGAAATTCCGGCGATGACTTTGGAAGGGGTCGTGCTCTTTCCCAAGTCGATGGTTCCGCTGCGCATCTTCGAATCGCGATACCGCCAAATGCTCGCCGACGTACTGGTCAGTCATCGCATGTTCGCCCTCCTTGGCCTGGATGAAAAAGCGGCTTGTGACACCGACGCCTTCGAGCCTCCACTGAAGACTGCATCCGCAGGTATCGTGCGGATATGCAACAAAAACCCCGACGGCACCTTCCACTTGCTTCTGCAAGGCGTGAGACGGATTCGGGTGGTCGATATCGTGAGGGAAGAACCCTATCGCGTCGTCAAGGTCGAGCCCGTCGAAACCGTCCAGTCCCAACCTGAACCCGAGACTCGTTCGGAATTGACCAACCTGCTGGAAGAAAACCGCGAACTCGGCGGTGAGGCCACCGAGGAAATGCTCAAGTTTCTCAATCCTCTCGAGGACGACGAGGTGTTCGTCGACTTGGCGGCCTTCGTGCTCTGCAAGGAAACACTCCGGAAGCAACGCCTCCTTGAAACCCTCGACTTGGCCAAGCGAGCCGACTTGCTCGTCGTCCATCTGCGTGAGGAAAACGAACGCCTGCGCCTCCTCAACGATTACATGGGGGGGCTTTCCGGTGACGATTTCGCGGTCAACTAGAAGGTCATGAGCAAGCCCGAGCCTTCCGAGGAGGAAAAGGATCAGCGGATCCAGAAATTCCGCAAAATGATAAACTTCCGAAAGATCACCGGCCTCGCGATCTCACTCGCAGGCATCGTCGTCCTGATATTTGGCCTCCAGAAAACCGGCGCAGGCGCCATCCTGCTCAGTGTAAATGGTTGCGTATTGATTGCCTATGGCATCTACATGCGGCTCCAAGCCTTACGCTACCTGCGCATGCTGGGTGAGCGCGAGAACGACTGACGTCCGGAATTGAGCTCAAGCGTCTTCCCAAGCCTTGGGATGCAACAGGTGAGGCTCAGGCTCCTCGTTCTCGGCAAAATAGATCGCCATGCGAAAATAAGGTATGCGGTAGTCGGGGGTTTCGGGCTTCTTGGCCTTCAGGTCTTCGAACAGGGATTCCGCAGAGCGCCCCTGCAACTGGTAAAGTTCGCGCACTCCGATGTCCAGCAGGTCACGGGCAGCCCGCACGTCCATACGCGGTATACGCATCATGGGGGAAGCCAAGGCTTCCCGGTCTACCTTCTTTTTCTTCTTTTTACGGGGGTTCCCGAGGAGCGCGTCCAAAGGTATGATGTCATTGAGGGCCATGTTGAATTACCTATCCACCCAAAAGGTGCCTTTCGCAATCACAAAGCATCATTCGACAGCCCAGAAACCCCTTGCCTCCCGCTTTCCGCCCTGCACCATGCCCCATTATCCTTTTTCTGGCGGGCGTAGTATATCGGTAGTACGTGAGCTAGCTAGGGCAAGTAGTCACAAGACGCGCTTTCGAGAATGGCGTGCCCGTGACGACTTCTTCTTTCAAGACAATCGAAGTTTTTGGGTTGGCAATACTAGCCATTGCGTTGCTCCTAATCCTCTTCAACATCTAGGGCTTCGACGCCCTGCTTCCCGCACTTGACCGCAGCGTGCGAATCCATAGGGTCGGCGGAATGAAAAAGCTACTTACTTTTACCTGCATGGGGATTCTGCTCGGTGGCTGCGGAGGCGGCGACGAGGAGGCCGAGGAAACTACTGGCAAGACCGTCGCCGAGGAGTCGCCAAAAGCGCCCACCAAGGAGCCGGTCCACGAGGAATTGGCGAACGCCATCAATTTTCAATCGCTGACGGAAAGTAATGGCATTTTCTATACAAGCGGCAGCAAAGAGGCCTACACGGGATGGGCGAAACAAATGCACGTGAAAGAAAAGGGAAAAGTAGAATGGGTAGGTCAATTCAAGGATGGGAAACCGGATGGTGCTTATACCTCATGGTATGAAAATGGCGAAAAAAGTTCCGAAGGTCACTTCAAGGGTGGTGAACGAGAGGGCGACTGGGTGTTTTACGAAGAGGATGGCTCCGTAGAGGAGCGGCGTTCCTACTAGAACGGCAAGAAGGTCAAGTAGGCGTTCTGCCATTCTCGTGATCACTGCCAAGGCGCGGGTTTGCAGGACCAGTGCCGAGCGGCTTTCTTCGTGGCAGTAGGCTTTCACCCATAGGCAGTCCATACGAGGAGGTTTGGTTCAGACGTCAATTGAGAAGCGTCTCGGCAAGGAGCGTCAGCATGGAGGCGGTGCCTTCATTCTGGCTGAAATTTGCTGGTACACGGTATCGGTCAGAATCTCGTTGGTGGACAATCTCGAGTTTATGGAATTGATTTCGAAACGCAGCCGGATCAAGCGATGCATCCCTTCCATGCTTTATGGAGAACAATACCCGACTAAATACCAGTCGGCCGCATGCGGCCTCCCCGAAACCTGAAGCTGCGTTCTTAGCCTTCGGTGGTGGCTTCGTCTTCTGGCCCCGCCCGGTCGTTGTATGCTTCAATTCCGTCCTCGAAGGCGAGTTTCAAGCGGTCCGGGTTGCAGGGTTTCGTCAGAATGCGAAAGATTTTCCCTGACTGCAGAGCATCGGCGCCTCCGAACTCGAAATCGGCATGACCAGTCAGCAGGACCGTACTGACGTTGACGTTCAGTTCCTTGATTTTGGCGAGGAAGGTCGCCCCGTCCATACCTGGCATGCGCATATCCGACATGACGACGGCGAAAGGACCTTCTTTCTCGAAAACTTCCAAGGCCTCCGGTCCACTGTTGGCGGTCGTCAAGTCGAATGCTTTTCGAACCAGCAACTTCAAGCCCTTGAGAACTGACTCCTCATCGTCTACGCAAAGTATTTTCTGGTTCATGAAGATAATAGAAACTTCAATCCGCGTTCCATGCAAGCCCTGTGTTGGAATCGGAAATTGACCTTCCAAGGATTTATGAAAGTGACTACCAAACGACGTCAGGAATCGTTCCAGAAGATTTTCAAGTTGTGGGTTTGGCGCCCGGCAACGATAATCTCTGGTTTGCCGTCGCCATTAAGGTCTCCGGCCTTGATGTCTTCCACCGCGATCTCCGCTCCGCTGAGCTGATAGGTTTTCCACTTGGTGTAGTCTTTGTCGAGGGGAACGAAAAGCTTCACGCCAGGAACGGCACGAGGGTTCATGCCTCGCCACCCAGCCACGATTTGCTGGCCGCCCAGACCCAGAAAGTCGGCCGTGGCAAGAGCGTGGCCGTCCTTGAAGGTGGTATCTAGAACGTGGCGGGTCCACTTCTTCCCGTCCGCCACGTAGCATGCGACGACGGAACCATGACGAGGCTCGACGGTTGCTACGAATCGTCGCCCATCTGGCAATTTGCCGTCTCGCACCTCTCCGCCGAAAGGTTTGGCGATTTGCTTGCGCGACCAGGTGTTGTCTTTTTTACGGTCCAGCAGCCAAGTGCCTTCGACGCCCGTCACGAGCAGTTCTTCCTCCTGGTCCTTGTCCCAGTTGACGGGATGAAAGTTGTGGCTGTTGTGAAGGAATTCCGAGACTAGGCTGGTTTTCCATTCGTCCTTCTCGAGATTCTTGGGAAGGTGATAGGCATGCATCTTGAGTGGGTCGCCACGTCCGCCCTTGTTACCTCGGCCGTAGAGAGGTTTGACCACGAGATCGAACTTGCCTGCAGGGTTCTTGACCCAATGCATGCGGTGCGTAGTGGGCTCGTGGTAGAGTTTTACGGGCTTCCAGTTGCCGGAGCGATCGGGGGTGGGGGAGAGGTAGAAAACGGCTCCGCTGTTCACCGTGTCTCCAGGGTTCCACTGGCCGCCGACGGCTAATTCCGCTTTGCCGTCACCGTCGATGTCCCTCGCGGTTACGCAAACATGGTCGCGCTGCGTCAAATGCCCGCTGACTTGGTGCTTTTTCCAGCTTGGGTTTTGGTACCACGCAACCTTGTCCTTGTCGACCAGCACGACGTCGGTTTTACCATCGCCGTTCATGTCGGCCAACTGCAAGCCGTAACCAACGCCTACTTCGGAGTCGATTTCCTGCTGCCGAAACTTGGGCTCTTTGGCGAACAGGCTGGTTGAGATGAACAAGGCAAGTAGAGCAATTATAGTTTTCATGGAGGTGGAGGTTCGAAAGGGTCTGGTGTTCTTCGTAGCTTGCCAAGGTCTCGTCGGGGCACAACCCGATTTTTTACCGACTTGCCTTTTGGTCATGAAGAAGGAAGGTAGTTTCCCCCTTTTCACCCAACATCTCCAATCAGTCATGAATGCAAAGATACTTCCCTGGTTCGTTGTCCTGCTCCTTTTCTCCTCCCCCTTTTCCTTCTCGCAGGAAGAGGATTTCGCCGAGTTCGAGGACGACCTGCGCGAACATTTTCTAGACCTTGGTGAGGAAATGGCCGAAGAGCTCGATTTCTTGTTAGAGGAAGAAGCCAATCTGCGTGAGATCCTTGAAGAGGCTACTGCGGAAGGAGAAGAACGGGAAAGCGCCTCTTTGGAAGTCGAGTTGGCTCGAGTTCTCGCCGAGATGAGGGTATGGAAAGCGGTGCTTGCCAATCATGAGGAGATGATGGCTCTCGAGGGCGAAAAGTTCGTAGAACGAGAAGCCTCCTTCAACCGCTCTTTGGATAATGCTCACAGGCAGCGGCAGATCGCCGCATCCAAAGCAAAAGTGAGCCATCGCGAGTTGGAGCTTGGGTTTCTTCAAGATGAAGAAGACCCGGATGAGGGGGAGGAAGCTGCCTTGAATCGCGAAATCAAGCAGGCGAAGTCTGAATTGAATGCGCGTCTTGCCTTACATGAAGGGTGGGAGAAGGTGGAAGAGGCCCGCAATGATGGTCGGGAAGAAGAAGCTGACCAAATCGAGCGCCGTCTATGGATGAAGGGCCAAGACTTGGCCTTTCAAATTGAAAGCGCGGAGATCCGCCATCGAGCCGCCGAGGCTCGTGAGCGAACCGAGGAACTCCGCAAGGAAATCGCTTTGGCTCAACAGGAGATGAAAATGTCCATGGAGTTATTAAAACATCGCGAGGAGTTGCGAAAAGTCTGGCAACAAACCAAGGAAGCTCTGGCAAACGCCAATGAGGAGGAGCGAGAGGAATTACTCGATGAGTATCATCAGGTGGAGGAACATCACCAATTGAAGCGGGAAATGCTGGAAATACGCATGCAACTGGCACGAGCGGAAGCATCGGGCGACGATGAAGAAGTGGAGGAACTCGGACAAATTCTTGAGGAAATAGAGGAGGAGGCGCGGGAACTGGATGAAGCGGCTCGGGAGCAGGAATGACGAGCAATCGATTTTAAGTGAGCCTTCCTTGTTGCCGTCATGACACGAGATATTTTTGGTGACTCACCGGTTCGTGAGCGCAATTACGCGTCCGATAACAATTCCGGGTCCTGCCCCGAGGTGGTGGCGATCTTGGAAGAAGCCAACCAAGGACACGCACCCGGGTATGGGGACGACCTCTGGACCAAGCGCGCCGAAGAAGGTATTCGCGAACTGCTCGACTTGGAATGCGAGGTTTTCTTCGTTTTCAATGGTACAGCCGCAAACGCGCTCTCTCTCGCCACTCTCTGCCAATCCTATCACGCCATTCTCTGCCATCGCATGGCGCACGTTGAAATCGACGAATGCGGAGCCCCCGAGTTCTTCGGAGGCGGAACCAAGGTGATTCCCTTGTCCGGCGAGGACGGCAGGCTTTCCGCGGAAGCGATCGAGGAAGCCGTGCTCAGGCGGGACGACGTTCATTTCCCAAAGGTCAAGGCGATCAGCCTCACTCAAGCGACTGAATTGGGCACGATCTACGACTTGAATGACCTCGCAGCCATTGGTGAGTCCGCCAAGCGGCATGAGTTGCGAGTCCACGTCGACGGTGCCCGCTTCGCCAATGCAGTTGCCGAATTGGAAGTGGCTCCCAAGGAATTGATTCTGGCCTCTTCCACCGACGTCCTTTGTTTAGGAGCGACGAAAAACGGCTCCCCAGTCGGCGATGCGGTGGTTTTCTTCAATCGTGAATTGGCCGTAGAATTCGAGTATCGCCGCAAGCAAGCTGGCCAACTGGCATCCAAGATGCGTTATTTGGCCGCGCCTTGGCTGGCTTTGGCTGAAAACGATCTCTGGTTGCGAAACGCTCGACATGCCAACTCCATCGCCGAGTGCCTCAAGCAGGAACTTGAATCTTTCCAAGTGAAGGTTCTGTTTCCCAGGCAAGCCAATTCGGTGTTCGTCGATATTCCCGAGAAAGCGCAAGCCGCCTTGCGTGAAAAAGGTTGGCTGTTTTACGTTTTCCTAGGCAAGACCGGATGCCGACTTATGTGTTCCTGGGACTTGACCGAAGAGGACGTCACGGAATTCGCAACGGATCTCAGAGAGGCCTTGGAACTGGAGTGAGGTCATTCCAATACCAAAACCGGTTCCCCGATCACTTCTTCACGCAGCGTTACCCCGAGACCGGGTTCCTTGGAAGCGGACATTCGCCCGTTTTTACGTTGGGGAGCGCCCTCGGCGGCACTGACTGTGACGTAGCTATTGAAATCGGTGGAGGTAAAGAGTAATTCCGGCGGCACGCCTTGGGCCAAGTGAGAT
>PBLJ01000031.1 GCA_002721705.1 Opitutia bacterium | reverse complement strand
TAATCTCGGTGCCGTTGTCATCGGACGCGGCGGCAATCTCGGTGCCGTTGTCATCGGACGCGGCGGCAATCTCGGTGCCGTTGTCATCGGACGCGGCGTCTTCTTTCTTTTCAGGAATGGTGAGCGCCTCAAGTTTTTTGTCGTCAATAGCCGTGTAACCGCCGAGGAAATAATTACCCGGTTTGGATATTTTTTCATAGACGCCCGGTTTTTCCTTATTAAGCGCTTCCTTGGCGTGATTTTCCTGAATTTCACCGATAAGCGGGCCGCCCACAATGCCAACCGTCAACATGCCTATACCAGCTATGGCGTTCAGTGTCAAAGCGCCTCCTTTGGGGCATTGCTCGGAAACTACGCCCAAGGTGGTCGGCCAGAAAAAGGTTTTTCCGATGCCGTACAAGGTGGCGGCTGCGAAGATCACAAGCAAACCTGATGCGGAGGATAGCCAGAAAAGGCCAACCACGGCGCACGCCGCGCAGGCGGCCAAAAGACCGAGGGGAGAGAGCTTGTGCACGATTGGGCCAGCGTAGAAGCGAAGGACCGTCATGATCGCGGAGGTATATATGAGAACCCACAGGCCATGATACCCAGCAGCCTTCAATGGTTCTTCCATGATTCCCGTGATGGCGGCGTCGGTGCCGAGTTCCGTTGTGGCAAGGGGCATCATGATGAGGCACAAAAACAGAAGGAGTGGTCTGCCTGGAGACTTACAGTAAGCTCCGTAGGCAACGATCGAGGCGATAAGGAGTCCGTAGACAACGCCGTCACTCCAGCCAAATACCATTCCCAGCTGTTTGAAGATGAGAAATCCTGCGATTCCCGCTCCGATTACCCCGAACTCGGAAAGCATTTCTCGGTAACTCGTACCTGCCGCCACTCGTTCGTTGACGGGAAAAGTTACTTTCATGAGCATTACGAGGTAAACGACTGACGGTATGGCGATCAGATAGATGAGTATCCGCCAGTCCTCGGCTGCCTGCGCTCCCAGCATGATGGTAAGGATACCGCCCAACACGAGTCCGCCTGGCCAACCCGCATGCAAAATGTTCAACCACTTGGTCTTGTCTTTCCTGAACATGGTGGCCACCACGGGATTGATGAAGGCTTCCACCGTACCGTTGCCTAGGCCAAGAATCACCGAGCCCCAATAGAGGTAGCCCCAAGCTTTTTCTTGGGCGGTTTCGAGAGCTGCTCCTTCCAAGCCTTCCACATTGACGATACCATAGGCTTGGAATGCCAAAATGGCATACAAAGCGTAGCACACGAAGCTGAACAACATGGCAAAGCGATACCCTACGCGGTCAATGATCAAGCTGAACACGATGATGCTGATCGCGAAAGGCCAAATGCCAGCCCCGAACAATTCTTGTCCCTGCACCTTGTCGAGACCAAAGTCAGCCGGCCAGAAATCCGGTACGTTGACGAGGAATGCCCGTGTAATGAAGGCGAATGCAGTAGTGATGAGGGCGATGAAGCACCCCCAGAACATCTTCATGTCCGGTTCGGAATCTTGATTAGTCATGGCAGGTTCTTTGCTGGTTTGACGATTGACGGATTATTGAATCCTCGCAGAGGATGCTTTCAAGAGTGTTTTTTGCAAGCACGAAAACCGCTGCCCGAGGGAAGGGACTTTCGTGTAAATCGCTGAAGCGCAGCCATCAGCGGCGTTTTTTTATTCGCTCGCAGGAGCTTTGGGCTCTCTGGCGGGAAACTCGAAACTCAGCTTGCCTTTCGCGTCAAGAGCCAGGAATGCGTCGAAGAGCTTGCGTGTCTTGCGGGATCTGAATCCACTGATAAGGTTGGTTTTACCGGAAGTGAGCATTCTCTTGAATTCTTCCGTTGGTATTTCCTTTTCCAGTAACTTGCGCGTTACACGAACGCTGCATGATCCCTTGGAAGCGACTTGGGCGTGCTTTTCGCAAATGAAAGCATTGGGAGTCCGATGGACGTTCCCTCCGCAACTGGGACAATCTCCGAGGGTGGGGAATTCTTGCAATTCCTTGGCATTGGTTGGTTCGCCTTCTCCGGAAGCAGGGTTGTCGAAGACGAAGACGGCCCGGTTGTCTTCGTCGAGCTTGATCAACGCGCTGAAGGGTTTTCCCGCTTTGGACCGGAACCCATCCAGTGGTCCCAATTTGCCATTCTTGATTAATTCGTCGCATTCAGTGACCGTTATCCTGCGGTTGCCCATGGTCTTGTTTACGCGGAAGGAACCATCGCGAGTCTGGTAATAGGCAAGTCCTTCGTAGAGGGGCGACCCGTCAACGGGAGAAGTTAAGCTGGTTTCGGTGAGATCGCTTTCGTCTTCCTTGAAACCTGCGGTGCGTTGGACCATGTCTCGGGTAACTTCCACGATGCCCTTCATGAAGTCGTCTCGGGAGAGCTTGCCTTCTTCCATCAAGCGAAGGCGGCTTTCCCATTCTCCCGTCATGGAGGGACTGGTCAAGCTTTCGGCTCCAACGGCCAGTAGGAAATCGATGAGTGCTTCCGCCTTGCCGGTAGGATAGAGGGTGGACTTTTCTCGCTTGAGATATTCTTCGCGTATGAGGTGCTCGATCGTCGCTGCGCGAGTTGCAGGTGTGCCTAGCCCCTTTTCCTTCATGGCCTCGGCGATTTCGTCGTCCTCGACGTAGTTGCCGGCGCTTTCCATGGCGGTCAGCAAGGTGCCTTCACTGAAGCGATTGGGCGGTTTGGTTTCTTCCTCGACCAAATCGATGGTCTTTACTTTGGCTTCCGGTGGCGATCCATCCTCGGGAGACAAGGCAGGAAGAGCGGAATCGCCGCCTTGCGATTTGCCATAGACTTCCAGCCAAGATGGTTCCACCAAGATTTTGCCTTCGGTTTTGAAACGATGCCCATCCACTTCACTGAAGCGTGTCGTGACGTCCCATTGGGCAGGCGGGTAGAATATGGCAACGAACCGTTTCGCGATGAGTGAGTATATTTTTGATTCGTCGGCGGAGAGACCGGAGGGCGATTGATCGGTTGGAATGATGGCGAAGTGATCGCTTACCTGCTTGTCGTTGAAGATTCTCTTGTCATCGGGATTAACCCATCCGTTTTCAATGACTTTGGAGGAGAAGGGAGCGAGTTCCCCGCTTATGTTGGTAAGGACATCCTGACAGGTTTCTGCGTAATCTTGCGGCAAAGCCTTCGAATCCGTCCGAGGATAAGTAATTACTTTGTGACGTTCGTACAGGGACTGGGCGATCTGCAGGGTTCGGTTGGCGGAGTAGCTCAGCTTCGAATTGGCTTCTCGTTGGAGAGACGTCAGGTCGAAGAGGCGACCGGGCAACCGTGGAGAACGCTTTTTGGTTTCGGTGACCGAGGCTTTGGCTTGGCTGGCAAGTCTTTGGTGGAGATCCTTTGCTGCGTCTTCTTCCCAATGCCGATCTACACGGTCATGCGGGTTGGCTTCGTTCTTTTTGAAACCTTCCTTTAGGCAAATGCCCTCGTATTCTCCGCCGGCGATGCTGAATCGGCCAGTGATACGCCAGAATTTGCGGGGCTTGAAATTTACGATTTCGCGCTCCCGGGCAACAACGAGAGAGAGGGTGGGGGTCTGGACGCGGCCCACGGTTGTCATTTGACGGGCTTTGCCTCTGCTTTTCTTCAAGGTGACCGCTCGGGTGCCATTAATTCCGATCAACCAGTCGGCTTCGGATCGACACCTGGCGGCATCCTGCAAAGGTTGCATGCTCTCCTTTTTACGAAGGTCGTCGTAGGCTTGGAGAATTGATCCTTGCGTCATGGAGGACATCCACATGCGCCTGATGGGCTTCTTGCACTTCGCGGCCTCGTACAGGTAGGTGAAAATCAGTTCGCCCTCCCGTCCGGCGTCACAAGCATTGACAACCTCTCCGACGTCTTTGCGTCCCATGAGCTTCTTCAAGTCCTGGAATTTTTTCCGTGTCTTGGCAATTGGCTTCAATTGAAAGTTGGCTGGAATGATAGGGAGATTCTTCAGACGCCAAGTCTTCAGGTTCTTGTCGAAATCGTCTGGCATGAACAACTCGACCAAATGCCCCAAGGCCGAACTGATGATTGTGGAATCATCCTCATAGTGCTCGTTTGTCTTGGATTTGATTCCAAGGGCTTTGGCAAGATCCGTGGCTACGCTGGGTTTTTCCGCGATGATCAGTTGTTTCATTTTTTCTTCGATTTAACTTGTCTGTAATCAATACTTCACGTGCGTACGCATCATACATCCGCAATTATACCACGGACCGAGGCAAGAACTCATCCAGAAGGTCATCCATGGCGGCGAAAAGTTCGGCCATCGTTTCCTCGGTTTCATCTCCCATGTTGGATATGCGAAAGGTTTCCCCTTTCAGTTTTCCATAGCCGCAGTTGATGGAGAATTTCTTCTCTTGCTGGAGTTTTTGGTTGAACGCAGCGAGGTCCAGTTCCCGCGAATTCTTTATACAGCACAAGGTGACGGATGCGTGATCCTCGTGAGGAAATAAGTGAAACCCATTCTCCTTCACCCATTTTCGGGTGGATTCGTTGGTGGATACATGGCGAGCGTAGCGAGCGTCCAGACCTTCAGCGGCAATTTCTTCAAGCTTTGACTGCAAAGCATGGATCAAGGGAATGACCGGAGTACTGGGAGTCATGCCTTTTTCATGATTCTTCAGGAACTCCAGGAAATCGAAATAGTACCCGCGCCCCTCGATCGCTTCAGCACGAGACATCGCTCTTTCCGAAACGGAGAAGAGGGCGAGGCCGGGAGGCAAGGCAAGAGCCTTTTGAGTGCCTGTCAGCATGACGTCGATTCCCAGTTCATCCATGGGAATGGGCAAGGCGGAGAAGGAGCTTACGGTGTCCACGATCGAGATTACCTCTGGAAAGGAACGCACCACTTCCATGACGTCCTCCAAATTGTTCATTACACCGGTCGAGGTTTCGTTGTGCACCAACGTGATTGCGTCGTAAGCGCCGCTTTCCAATTCCGTTCGAATGGCGTCGGGCTCGACCGGTTGTCCCCACTCGAAACGCAAGTCGGTGGCTTCCTTCCCGCATCGCTTGGTAACGTCGAACCACTTATCGGAAAAGGCACCGCACATGCAGTTGAGGACGCGTTGCGAACTAACGTTGCGTACGGCCCCTTCCATGACTCCCCAAGCGCTGCTGGTGCTAAGGAAAACGGGCCTTTGGGTGCCGAACAGCTCTTGTAAGCCGGGTTGAACGGAATGGTAAAGTTCAACGAAATCCTTGCTTCGATGCCCCATGACCGGCTGGGTCAGCGCGGTGTAGCTCTTTTCGGAGATATCGACGGGACCGGGGCCAAATAGCTTGTAGGTCATCATTTTAAAAGGCTTTCCCTGTAGGAAAAGGTGTTTCCGGTCAGGCCAAGTTGGGCTGAACGGCTTGGTTGTCGTCTGTCAGAACCAGTACCTTGGGAGTCCAGGTTTCGGCTTCCCGAGCATCCATCGTGACGAAGGAGAGAATGATTATGCGATCCCCCACCTTGCCCTTGTGAGAGGCTGCTCCGTTGATTTCTATTTCGCGGGAGCCGGGAGTCCCGGGGATCGCGTAGGTTTCAAAACGCTCGCCATTCTCGAGATTGGCTACGAGAATTTTCTCATGCGGCAGCAACCCGACCTCCTCGAGAAGTTCGGAGTCTACCGTGAGGCTACCCGAATAATCCGGATGAACCCCCGTCACCATGGCTCGGTGAATCTTAGACTTAAGCAAAGTAAGCTGCATCGCCACGTGTCCTTTGAAGCGAGAAAAGCAAAGCTTCTAAAGGCGTTTCGTCAATGATTCTTTGCTTGCCTCGCTTTTTTTCTCTTTCCACGGAAGCTGATTAACGGCATAGCTCAAGTGAGTTTTCACCTAAAGTCGTGAGGCTCGCTCAGACCATGCGAACTGGATTTTGGCAAAGGCAGGGGCGTAGCGTACGAAAACGTTTCGAACGCTTCGAGCAATTCGTCGTGGACGTCATTTACGACCGTGAACGTTCGGCTCGCGGGCGATTGTTTGCGGGTTTCCTATGGTTTTTGTCGCACGTGTTTTCCGGGTTGGTCCGTTTGCGCAATTATCTTTATCGACAACGAATCTTTCGAGACCAACCATTGGGGTGTCTTGTGGTGGTGGTGGGCAATCTTACCGTTGGCGGCACGGGCAAGACCCCGGTAGTGGAGCGTTTGGCTCGCGAGCTTGCCGCCAAGGGCCGTAAGGTCGCCATTCTCAGCCGTGGTTATAAAAGCCGCAAGGAACCCTTTCATAAAAGGGCATGGCGTTGGTTTACCCATGCAGAGGCTCCTTTGCCCAAGGTTGTAAGCGATGGTGAGAACGTATTGCTGGATTCCAAGGAAGCGGGTGACGAGCCTTTCATGCTGGCTCGCAATCTTCCCGGCGTACTCGTTTTAGTGGACAAGGACCGCGTCAAGGCCGGCGCCCATGCCATTCGGAAATATGGGGCCGACACCTTATTGTTGGATGACGGATTCCAGTATCTTCCTCTGAAGGGGAGGCTCAATTTGCTTTTGGTCGACCAGACCAATCCCTTCGGCAATGGCTGTCTTCTGCCCCGCGGAATACTTAGGGAACCGATTCGAAACCTTTCTCGGGCATCTTACGTTTTCCTAACCAAGTCGGAGACACCGCCGGAGAAGGGGCTCACGGAACTGATTCAACGTCATAATCCTCGAGCCGAGATTATTCGTTGCGCTCACCAACCACGCTTTTTTCAGCAGATCAATGGTGACGAGAAACTGGATCTGGATGATTTTCGAGGGACCCCTATCGCTGTTTTCAGTGGCATCGCCATGCCTGGCGGCTTCGAGCGTTTTTTGCGTAATCTCGGTGTGGATTTGCGATTGGCTCGTCGCTTCCTCGATCATCACCGCTATACCGTTGCCGAACTCACGCGGTTTTGCGATCGAGCCCTTGCCAACGGCGCTGAGTACGTGGTGACCACGGAGAAGGACGCCGTACGGGTGCCGGAGAAGTTCAAGTCACCTTTGCCGCTGTTTTACCTTCGCATCGAAATCGAAATCCTCGAAGGGTTCGATGATTTCGAGACTGCGGTTTCCGAGATATGCTTTCCGCAAAACTTTATTCCTCAGATTGAGGCAAACTCGTGAAGCCAAGAATTATTTGAAGCGGCGCTTCACGCGGGGCTTGGCGCTTATTCCTTGGCCAAATCCCTCGGGAACTTGACTACGCTGTCGGAGCTTGCGTTGAAAACGCTCAAGTTCGCCATCAGGAACAAGGTTGAACTAACCAATGCCATGGCGGCGATTTTGACGGCGTCTTCCCAGTCATCCCAGTCAGCTTTCTTGTCGAAGAAGAGTTCCGCGAAACAAAAGCCTAGAAACGTGACCAAGCTCACGACGATGGAAAAGAGCATGAATGCGTTCAAGCCGCTGTAGCATTTTACGAACATGTTGTCGCGAGGAAGTATTCTGGGCTGACCGCTGCATCTTTGCCAAATAGCCCCAAGGGCAGTCGCTGCACCAGTCCCGACAATGGTCAGGACGATGCCTATGCGTAGCGGTTGCCAGTCCTTTTTCCCCTTTTTAAACCTGTCTCTTTCCTCGTCGTAAATCTCAGGCGCTGGTAGTACCATGGTGACCAGGACCAGAGTTATTCCTATAAAGACAATCCACCACGACTGATTCATCAGGCTAAAGTAGATGGAGCTTTTTCCTGAAAGTGTTGTGATACCCGTACGCTTTTCATCGTTGCGCGCCATGAAAAAGCAAACAGTCATGATGACCAAGGCAAGCAAGCCGTAGATCATTAACCAGCCGGCTAGGACCGAAACCATGAATTCCCATCCCATCATTGTATGTACACTCCTTTTCGCATGTTATATTTACTGAATCAATTTTTGTCCATTTTGGCTAGAAAGAAACCGAATAGGTTTTTTTGGCTTTCGCATCAAATGTAATTTCGCGGCGCGATGGTTTGTCGAATGGCTGGGGAATCACAATTTCCGGATTCCAGCAGAGAGGATTTCAAGTGTCTTGGTGATTTCATCGTTGCCGTGCGCCGAGCTGAGGAAACAGGTTTCGAAAGGCGAGGGAGGAAGATACACCCCATTATCCAAGGCGTGTCGAAACAGTTCCTTGAATCGTTCCGCTTCGGTACCCACGGCTTGCTCGAAATTATGCACGGCTTTTTCGGCAAAGAAGAGACAGAACATCGCCCCGACCTGCGGTACCTGCAAGGGAATGCCGGCGGAGGCAGCCACTACGGTTAATTCTCGAGCCAAGCGTTTGCCCATCTCATCCAGGCGTGGGTATGGGTTTTCCTTTTGCAGGATCCGCAGGACGGTGATGCCGGCTGCCATGGCGAGAGGGTTGCCACTGAGAGTCCCTGCTTGGTATACTGGTCCCAACGGAGCCAAGTGGTCCATGATTTCACTACGGCCGCCGAATGCTCCTACGGGAAGCCCTCCTCCTATGATTTTCCCCATCGCCGTCAGGTCCGGTGTCACTCCTTCCAATTCTTGCACGCCACCAAGCGCCACCCGAAAACCAGTCATCACTTCGTCGAAGACAAGCAAGGAGCCATGGGCGTCGCATTGATCCCGCATGGACTGAAGATACCCTGGCTTTGGTAGAATCAGGCCGCAATTGGCTGGGTAAGGTTCCACAATGATCGCCGCGATCTCTTCGCCCGCTTCCTTGAATGCGCCTTCGAGGGCTTCTACGTCGTTGTAGGGAAGGACGATGGTTTCACGCGCGAACGCTTCGGGGATGCCGGCGCTGTCGGGGTTGCCAAAGGTCAGAGCTCCGCTGCCGGCTTTCACCAACAGACTGTCGACGTGACCATGGTAACACCCCGAAAACTTGATGATTTTGTCACGACCAGTGTATCCTCGAGCCAAACGAATGGCCGACATGGTGGCCTCGGTTCCGCTGTTGCACATGCGGACTTTTTCCACCGATGGCACGAGCTCGACGATTTGCTCCGCCATTTCAACCTCGGCAGGACCGGGGGTGCCGTAGCTGGTGCCTTGAGACAAGGCGCTCGAGATGGCTGCCCTCACCTCGGGATGATCATGTCCTAGAATGGCAGGCCCCCAAGTACAGACGTAGTCGATCAGCGCTTGGTCGTCCACCGTGGTCAAGCGGCAACCACTTGCTTTCTTCGTGAAAAATGGGGTTCCGCCAACCGAACGGAAGGCTCGAACGGGAGAGTTCACCCCGCCGGGAATCAGTTTGCTGGATCGCTCGAAAAGTTCGCTGGAGCTTTGCATGATGGAAAATTATGCCGGAGAGATAGTCTTGTTTGTATTTAAAAGGAAGGTTCCTGCACTTGGCGCTGAGGAGGATGTCGTCACCCGGAGTATTTCTGGACGATCGGCATCCGGCGGCCTACACCGAAGGCAAGTGGCGTTGTTTTCAGCCCCGGCGCCGCCTGTTTGCGTTTGTATTCGTTGCGATCCACTTTTCCCACGACGTCGATTACGACTGCTTCCCCGAAACCAGCTTCGATGATTTCCTGCGTGGATTGTCCCAATTCGACGTAGCGTTCAAGCACGGCGTCCAACGTTTCGTAGTCAGGCAAAGAGTCACTGTCTTTTTGATCGGGGCGAAGTTCGGCCGAAGGGGGTTTCGTCAAGGTGGACTCGGGTATGACTTCACGATCGCGATTGAAATGGCGAGCAAGAGCGAAGACCTGCATCTTGGGCAAGTCCGAGATCACGGCGAGGCCTCCGCACATGTCGCCGTACAAGGTGCAGTAGCCTACGGCCAGCTCGCTTTTGTTGCCGGTAGTGAGCAAGAGGGCGCCGAGTTTGTTGGACACGGCCATGAGCAAAAGGCCTCGAGCTCGAGCCTGCACGTTCTCTTCCGTCACGTCCGCGGGCAGGTATTTAAATAGCGGAGCCAATTCGGTGGTGGCGGCTTCCACAATGCCTTGAATGGCAAGGGTCGAGAATTGAATTCCTAAGTTGGTGGCTAGCGAAGCAGCATCGTCCTTGCTGTGTTGACTGGATATCGCGGAGGGTAAACTGATGCCCATGACGTTTTCCGGACCGAGGGCTTCAGCGGCCAAGGCGCAAGTGACCGCGGAGTCAATGCCTCCGCTCAAGCCAACCAAGCCTTTCTTGAAACCGGTTTTGTGGGCGTAATCCCTCAGGCCTAGAACGAGGGCTTTCCGCAAGTTGTCCAAGGAGCCGCTTTCGCTTTCGGGGGGAAGGGGAGCGCCGTCTTCCGAAAGGTCTATCACGCGCAATGATTCGGTGAATGCCGGCAAGGTGGCGAGTGGTCGGCCTTCTTCATCTACCGCCATGGAACCGCCGTCGAATATAAGCTCGTCGTTGCCTCCGACTGCGTTGACGTAAACCACCGGACACTCACAACGAGGAGCAACCTTGGCCAACAGTTCTCGACGAATGCGTTGCTTGCCCCTATGCCAAGGACTTGCCGAAAGATTGAGGACAAGGTCGGGACTGGCTTGCCGAACGTCGTCCAGAGGATTGGACTCATAGAGATCTCCCTCTACGTTCCAAACGTCTTCGCATATGGTCACGGCCAACTGTTTCCCTTTGCACTCCACGATCAAGGTTTCGTCGCCGGGTTCGAAATAACGGGTCTCGTCGAAAACGTCGTAAGTGGGCAGCAGGCGTTTCCTTGCGATACCAGTTATGGCGCCTTCGACGCACCAAGCGGCCGAGTTGAAGTACGGCTTGCCACTTTCCCTGTTCGATGTCTCGGCGTAACCAATGATTGCTGGAGTAGGCCCCGTCTGCTTGGCGAACGCGTCCAGTCGATCGGACAAGTCCTTGCCGAACCTTGACTTGAGCAAGAGGTCGCGAGGCGGGTAACCGCAGAGGAATAATTCTGGGTATACGACGACGTCCACACCTTGCCCCACGAGTTGTTCGTAGGCATCCACGGCAAGAGCCAAATTGCCATCGAGATCACCGACGGTCGCATTTAGTTGGGCAACTCCGAGCCTCATCTCATTGCAAAGTTTTCAAAATTGTACATTAAAGCCATAATTTACTGAACGTGAACGAAGAAAAGGCGAACCCAAAGGCGCAAACGCCCTTCATCTTGGCATCCGCTTCGGCGAGACGCCGGGAGCTGTTGGTGGAATTGCTGGATGACTATCAGGTAACCATAGCCGAGGTCGAGGAGCTGTCTTCACACCCTGGAGGTCCTCTCGGTCTGGTCGAAGCCAACGCGCGTTTGAAGGCGCAGGCAGTATCCTTGGAAAATCAGGATGCTTGGGTGCTGGGGGCGGACACGCTCGTCGCTCTTGGTGACGAAGTTTTCGGCAAACCCGTCGACATGGACGATGCGTTCGCCATGTTGCGTCGTCTTTCCGGCCAGACCCATCGGGTCAGCACGGGACTTTGCCTGATTCGATCATCGGCCGGTTTTGAAGAAACTCGTGTGGCGACGAGCGAAGTCACTTTTCGAGAACTGAACGATTCGGTGATCCGCGAATACCTGAATGCGGTCAATCCACTCGACAAGGCCGGTGGCTATGCCATGCAGACCCGCGGGGAAATGATCGTCGAGCGTTTCGCAGGTTCGCGGTCCAACGTCATCGGACTGCCTCTGGAGCTGCTGGGAGACTGGTTGCGAGACTTGGGACTGATTGTTTAGTCGCGAGACTTGGGCAGGCGTTTCAACAATTCCCCCTTGGCTCGCAGTCCGTCGTGCTCGAAGGTCAGTCCAAACGAGGCTTTTTGGAATTCCTTTAACAGGAAAGCCGAAATCTTAGCGCTTTGGGGTTCGCCGGGATGGCCAAAAACGGTGGATTCGTAGGTCTGGAACTTTTCGTTCCAAACGTATTTTCCTCCTCCAGGGCAGGTCAGCGCTACCTGCCAAGTTTTTTCGTGGAAAGCAAGCGCGTCCTCATGACCAAGTTTGCGCCATTCGTTCAGGATCGGAAGATTGGCAAAGGATCGCGAGCTGAACTCTCTCGTTACGTGTTCGCGGGAAAAAGCGTCTATGAAGGTCAGGACTTCCTTGTTGGCCATCATGGAAACACTTTCACCAAACCATGGGACGATGGGCTTGGCAGCGGATCGCTTGCGTCGCCGGTCTCGTTCCGCCAATTGGCGGTCAATGGCGCCCTTGATCACTGCCTCATTAAGTGAAAAGGTAAGCAATTTGGAGGATGGGAGGTAGAACAAAGCCATGTCTTCCACGCCTTCATCCTGAAGATCCCGTCGAACTTCTCCCGTGGGAGCGATTTTGACGTAGCCTTGTCCTGCATGCTCGTGATTCGTCCATTCGGTCATGCCGGGAGAGGTTTGCTCGATCCAGGCACGCAGGGCGGCCAAGAAGGCGGTCATCTTGAATGGATTGTTGACCTCGAGGTTTAAGGCCACCGGGGCCCTGCCAAAGTTGCTCTCCATGAATTCCCACGCCGCATCCTCTCCTTGCCCGGCGGCTTTTTCCAATTCCTCCATGAAGGGGCCTTCGTCCACGTATACGGAAGCCCATTCTCCTACCCATGAGAAAGCGTTCACGCCAAGGGATGGGGCTAGGATCGCGGCCATGCCAGTGGCTTGCTGCATGGTTGGGGATTTCATGTCGAGGGCTAGGATTGCATGGAGGAGAGCCTCGGGATGCGGATCGCCGGCTCCGGCCCGGAGGCGGGATTTGCCGGTGATCTCGATCAGGTCATTGTAGTCGGAACTAGCGATCAGGGGCATCACGGTAAGGTCTCCCGACAGCTTTTCCTCATCGACGTAAAGCCGGGCGGCGATGGGATCGAAAAACGTTGACCAATTCCTTTGGTAGCCGCGGCGAAACGCCTCGTAAGCCCTTTTTTCGCGGTCGCTGACCAAGTAGACGTCCAGTTCGGAAATAGGTGTAAGGAACCGCAGGTTGCCATAGACCTCCGATTGCACTTGTCCTTCAATCACCGATATTTGGCCGAGTTCGGGGAAATCATTGCCGGCGAGCTTTTCACCTGCCACCTGACGAGCCTGCAACTCCGACAGTGCTGCCGCCGCCCGTGTGCGACGAGAGGCTCCAATGCGCCAGCGAGGTCCGCACCACCGGCGGAGAGCGGCGTCAGTGACGATCAGGAATGCGTGCTCACTGGCGCTGCCGCGTCGGTAGCGTTGACGAAAGAATTTGTATTCATCGAGCTGCGCCAGCGAAGTGTTTTTGCCTTTGTGGGCGAGGGCCAACTTCTTCAACTGTTCGAGTGAGTTGGTGACGACCACCACGTTTTCTCCCAAGGTGGCGGCATAGGATGAAATCGAACGATCCTTGGAGACAAGGCCTGCATAATGGGTTCCTAACACTTTCCCATCGACTGCTTCCGCTTCGGGATGCGCTGCTGCGGTTTGCGCTCTTCGCAACGCGAGGGCTGCGAGCAAGCCTTGCACACTCTTAGCTTCATAGAGAATGGCCAAATCCGTTCCGGTTCGCATAAAGGGATCGGATCCCGTGAACGCTATGCTGCTTATCAAACTTGGCCCCAGCAGGCGACTCAGGTCAGTTGCTGGTAGACAGAGCTGGAACTCGTACTTTTCCTTGCTTTTTGCGTTTTCGGATCGAGATTCGAACATGCGGAGAAACGGAGTGCCTCGCAGGGCGGCTTCGTCGAACACGGTCATCATGTCCGAAAAAGTAGGAAAAAAGAGGGCGTGTTGATCGGACGGTATGGAAGAGGCGAGATGATCTAATTGGGTATTCTCGTCCTTGAGTAAATTTTCCCACTCGAGTTCCTTGATGGTGATCCCTGCAATGGAGTCCACCTTAACGGTCGAGTTGCCCTCGTTGGGAAGTCGTAGTTCACGGTCGAATTGAAGGTTTTCACTCAAAGCTCGCCCACCTGAGAAAAGATCCAAGGTGTCTTCCAGACTGCCCCGACTCGGACGATCGGGCCTTTGCGGACGATCTGGGGTTCCCGCGTTGGCTTGATGGCGAAACCAAGCGGCGCCTGGAATGCCACTTGCGAGCAATTGTTCGTAGTGGTCCTTCCGCGTCTTTTGAAAATCCTGTTTCTTTGATGAAGTTCCCTTGTTTACCCTGAAACTGACGGGCTGTAGCCCATCGCCTTCCTTTTTAGGCAAATAAAGGGTGCCGGTCAGGGGGAGGGTTCGGCAGCGAATGGCGAGACGCGCATCACTTGCGTTGAATCGGCTTCGCCTCCATCGGTTGCCCGAGGGTTCACTTGCTAGCACGAGGTAGATCTCATCGGCTTGGGCTGATGCGGCGTAGGGCAAGGCTTCCGGAATCAACCTGCCTTGTTCCCACCGGTACGACAAGTCGATGGTTCCTTTAGGCAGAGAGCCCGACGTGATTACTAGGTCATCCATCCTCAGATGGAGTAAGTGTTCCTTGGCCGATGTCAGACATGCCGTAGCCAGCAAGGCAGACAGAAAAAGGAGAGGAGCGTGGAGATTCTTCATGCAGTCAATGGGATCTGGATTATTCGCGAGTGATTATTTTCGACTCAGGTAATGTGCAAATATCGCGCCTAGAGATAGGGGGTCACCAAAATTTCTATATTATTCTGATTATGAGAGGGTAGTGGAAGTTTTTATTGAGCTTGGACCAAGGCTCTTCTCTGTGGCGGCGCGCAAGCCTAGTCTGTGCCTGTGCGCAAAATGTCCATCCTTGAGCTATGCTCGTGTCCTGTTGAAGGCGCTCACCAAGGCGAGCAGTCCGGATCGTTCGATGCTGGAATCGATACCGCAGCCGTAGGAGACTCGACCTACGTTGGTTTGCAATTGGACGTAGGCGGCTGACTCCGTGGCTGACCCGCCACCAATGGAGTGCTGGCGGTAGTCGGTGAGCTTGAAATCTTTCAATCCTATATTCTCGAGAGCTTGGACAAAGGCGTTGATGGGGCCGTTGCCCGCTCCTGATATCACTTGTTTTTCTCCATCGATGGCAATGGTCGCTTCGCAACTCAACTCGTCCTCGCCGGGTTGCTTTGTGGTTTCGTAGGAAATTAACTGAAGAGGGGAATCGTTCTCGAGGAATTCGCGGCGAAAAATCTCATGAACCTCGTCGGCGGTGAGTTCCCGGGCTTCGGAGTCAGCCGCTTCGTTCACAAGCAAGCCTACTTCCGGATGCATGGGTTTTGGCAAATCGATGCCGAATTCTCGAGAGAGCACGTAGGCCACGCCTCCTTTGCCGCTTTGGCTGTTGATGCGTATGATGGCCTCGTAGTTGCGACCAAGGTCACGCGGATCGATGGAAAGGTAGGGAACCTGCCAATGGTTGTCGTCGTCATCGCCTTCTTTGGATCGCTGATCCATTCCTTTCTTGATGGCATCCTGGTGGGAGCCGGAGAACGCAGTGAAGACCAAGTCTCCACCGTAAGGATGGCGTTCGTGCACGGTCATCCCCGTTGTCCGTTCGTAAACCTCGCGAATGGCATCGAGTTCGGCGAGTTCGAGGTTCGGGTGAATCCCTTGCGAATACATGTTGAGGGCGACCGTCACGACGTCCAGGTTGCCGGTGCGTTCGCCGTTGCCGAAGAGGGTGCCTTCCACACGGTCGGCTCCCGCCATGAGCCCCAATTCGGTGGCTGCTGTGCCAGTGCCGCGGTCGTTGTGGGTATGCAAGCTGATGGTGACTTTGCTACGCTCTTTCACTTTGCGGGAAAACCACTCGATTTGGTCGGCGTGCAAGTTGGGGGTAAAGAGTTCGACGGTGGCCGGAAGGTTAAGGATGATGGGATTCTCCTCGGTCGGTTCCCATGCATCGATCACTGCTTCGCAGACTTCGAGGGAATACTCCAGCTCAGTGTCTGAAAAGCTTTCCGGAGAATATTCAAGCTGTACTTCGGTGCCCTCCAGTTCGGGTAACAGGTCACGCACCAGCTTCACTCCGTCCACCGCTATCCGCTTGATTTCCTCCTTGGACATCCCGAACGTCACCTTCCGCTGCAAAGGGGAGGTCGAGTTGTAGACGTGCACGATGGCTTTTTTCGCGCCTTTCAAGCTTTCGAAGGTACGCCTAATGAGATGTTCCCTTGCTTGCGTCAGCACCTGAATGCTGACGTCCGCGGGCACGTGACCGTCCTCGATCAGTTTCCTGGTGAATTCAAATTCGGTTGGCGCGGCGGAGGGAAAGCCCACCTCGATCTGCTTGAAACCAATTTTCGTGAGTAGTCCGAAGAGCTCGAGCTTTTGCTTCACTCCCATGGGAATGGGAAGGGCTTGGTTGCCATCCCGCAAGTCCACGCTGCACCAAATCGGGGCACGGTCGATCGTCCGGTTTGGCCATTGGCGATCCGGTAGGTCGATGGTGCCCCAAGGACGGTACTTAGTGATCGGGCTTTCTTGCATGACGAGAAGTCGGATCTCGAAAAAGTATGGTTCTACCGAAAAAGGATGGTCTTGGAAAGCTTGGAATCCCTTTCAGTCACTTCGGCGTTGCCTTTGGTATCCGATCCGCTGAAAATGTTTGGTTCCTCCTATTTCTCCATGACGAAACAAGACGATGAACCTTCAGGCGATCCCTTGACGGGTCGTGTCGTTGTATTGGGAGTGACCGGCTCGATCGCCGCTTACAAAGCGGCCGACCTCACCAGTGAATTGAGACGCCGAGGCGCCGACGTTTTCGTGGTTATGACCCGGGCGGCACGAGAATTCGTCGGAGCGGCGACTTTCCAGACCCTGTCGCGAAATCCGGTGACGGAAGAACTTTGGAACGAGGGAGAAGGTTGGCAACCCGGTCATATCGAGTTGGCCGACAAGGCCGACCTTTTGCTCGTGGCGCCTGCGACAGCCCACTCGATTGCTCAATTCGCCCATGGCTTGGCTCCTGATGCACTGACTTCGATCTATCTCGCCACGCCGGCCAAGGTCATGCTGGCTCCAGCCATGAACGGCAAGATGCTCGACCACCCAGCCACGCAAGAAAACTTGGGGCGTCTTCGGGAGCGGGGACATCTTTTCGTTGACCCCGAGGAAGGTGAGTTGGCTTGTGGATACGAGGGCGTGGGGCGGATGGCCTCGGTCGAGAACGTTGTCGAGGCAGTTCTCATAGCCCTTGCTTGAAGGTCACCAAGTTTCCGGCATGAAGGTGGGGAAAATCACCCCCGAAAGTGGTTGGGCTTCGCCAATCACTTGAGCAAGATGCATTTCACAGTTTCTCGCTCCCCAGGAATAACAGGTGTCTACCAGCTCCCGATGCTCGCTCGGAACCAACCAAACACGCTTCCTTCCCGGTTCATGGTCGAGTACCCTGCGGAGTAGGCCTGCAGCCTGATTGTCCGTGCGCGCGGCGCCAGGCCCGACAAGCGAGCAACCGGGATCAGTGATTGAACAAAGAAAGCCGTCGAGACCGTTTGCTCCTTCCACCACGGAAACGTGCCAAACGCCAGCTTCGTTCGCCAGCAGGTACCGGAAATCCTGTTCTCTTTGGATGCCGGAAAGTTCGAATTCCAGTTCGGCCATCGCCTTGGCATCCTCGGGGCGACCATCTCGAACGCTCACTCCTTCGATCAGTGGAGCGTCCAGCCCATTCACCGGAACTTCCAAGTACATGTCTTGAAAGAGAGCGTAAGGTGTGAATCCCCAGCGATTGTAGAGCGAGAAGGAATCGAGGTTCATGGCGCTCGAGACCAGCCTAAGAGGTTTCCCTTCCTCTCGGGCAAAGGTCGCGATTCGATCCAAAAGCAATTTTGCAGCTCCACTGCCGAAGTAATTCGGATGACAAGCCATGATGCCCAAGGATACGTGGGTGGGGCGAGGATGATGAAAACAGCACGCGGCGATTCGTCCCGAATCCGTTACTGCCAACAGGCAGAGTCCCGGATCCAAATCCTCGTTCACTTTGCAGTGGAGCTGGGTATTTACGGGATCTCCCAACAGTTTTGGGCCGGAGCCCTTGGTTGCATACCAATAGTTGAGGGAAGCGTGGATCAGCTCGGCGGTTTCCGCCCAATCCTCGCGCTCCATGGCCCGAATGGTCAAGTTACTCATCCGCCCAGCAAAGAAGAGTCGCTCGTAAGGAGCAAGTTAGAAGCAGTTAGAAAGGCTCTTTAGCCCTCCATGTCGGAAAGGAAGGGAAGCGCTTCCAGTGCGTTGCGCAAGTCGTTACGCAGGCGCTCGAGCTCGTTGCCGTAGGGCGAAAAATCTTTCCAGTCGGGAGCGGGGGGGAGGAGTTTGTCTGTCTCGATTGAGGGATTTGGCTGCACGATGGCGGCCCACGACTTGGCGGTGGCCAGCAAAGATTCCGCATTGTCTCGCGTATCTCCGGCAAAGCGTTGCCATTCCTTGGTCGCTGGCTCCAAGGGATTGAAGGCGAGATCGGAAAAGGGAGCGGACAAGTTCGTTGTCGTTTCGGTCAAGAGCTCGGCAGTAGCGGGCTTTACGGGCGTGATGGTCCCTGGAGCGGCTTCCTCCGGCTTGGCCTGAACCACTTCCGGTGTCGTGGCATTTTTGGGAGTTGATTGGTTTGCGGGGCGCAGGATGAGCAGGGCCAAGACCACCAAGGCGGCCGCTCCCAGAAGTCCTGGAGCAACGGAAGCCCATCGCGGTTTCTCCGTCATTTGCCTGATTCGAGGGCGACGCTTGGCGCGCGCCACGACCTTTGCCACGATAGCTTCCACCTCTTTTTCCTTTTCCTGCATGCGTTTCGCTTCGTAGCGGAGCGCATCCTCGAGGCGAGCTTCCTTGGTGGAGGATGGCGTGTTACGCAGTAGAGCTAGTAATTTGCCTATCATCGGTCCAGGCTTTCGGAAACCAGTTTCGGGTCCAAGCCGGCAGCCAAGGCGCGACGGGCTCGAAAAAGGGTTACTTTTACACCGGTCACGGTTTTGCCCATGATACGAGCGATTTCCTTCACTGCTTTGCCTTCTCCGTAATGCAACCACACCGAGACGTAAGCTCCTTCGGAAAGGATGTCCTTGGCGGCGGCCCATATGCTGCCCTCTTCAAAACCAAGTGATTGCTCCGACTGTTCCGTCTCGGCAAACCATTCAGTTTCTCTCTTTCTGAGTCTCGCCTGCCGACGCTTCTCGTTGGCTGAGAGACGCCGGCCGATGGTGAATAGCCAAGTGGAGAAGGATTGGTTCGGGTCGTAACGATCCAAGGAGCGGTAGGCTCTGGTGAAAGTTTCCTGTACAAGGTCTTCGGCATCGGTGCCATTTCCCAAGTACGCCGTAAGGAATCGAAGTAGCTTGATGCGGTGGCGGCGAACCAATGCCTCGAAGGCGCGGGTTTCACCGTCTGCGGCTCGCTGTGCGAGGAACGCTTCGGATTCTTCCGCGCCTTCTTGTGATTTTTCGTTAATCGGTCCTCCACTGCTCGTTGGGGTGACCGGTTCTTGTCATCAGGGAAATGCGAAGCTGGTTCCTATATGTTTTTGTCCATTTCCTTTTCGATGCCCTTCTTGATGGCGCGAATGGACAAGCCTATTTGCACGGTCAGCACGTTTCCAGCGCGTTCCACTTTCTGGCTTTCCCAGATGTTGGCCAACTTCGGGTTCGACTCCATGGACAACTCGGCCATCGCAAGGGCCCCATTGACCATTTCCTCAAGTTGCTTGGCAGTATCGTCGCCGGCGGTCTTGAGAATGACGGCCATTTTGAGTTCACCGTCGGCTTCACCCATTACCATTCCAGCCGAATGGGCTTTCTCGACCATGGCGGCGACTCCCTTGTCCAAGTCGTGGAATTTCGCCGCCTTGGCGACGTCCACGTAGCCAATGACTCCTGGGTTTGGAATGATTTCGCGAAGTTCGCCCAGCAACCCGATTGGCGCCCGTGAATCCGCTTTACCTTTGACCAACTTGATGCCATGAGCGACGTCGTCGGCATCCGAGCCTCCGATAATGACGTTACCTTTCATCGTGGTGAAAGCCATCGAATGCCTTCCTTCGTTCAGAGAGTGGATTGCAAATTTGCCTTTCTGGGTGGTTTGCAGGTTTTCGTTCAACTGGGCGAATTCGACCAGCTTTTCGAGATCCATGCCGCCGGTCATGATGGCAATGCCTTTTTCAATTTCACCGGTGCCGAACATCGTCAAGCTGGAGAATCCTTCCGGATTCACGCCAAACGTCTCCTGGAGTTCATCCATTCTGTCGGCTGCTTCCGAATTGCCGTCGATCTTGTCCATTATGAAGGACCCGATCTTGGACTTCCTGGCGGAGTCGAAGTCGACGTGCATAAGCCAATTGGCGTCGTCGGCAACTTGAGAGAGATCGAGCGGTTTTGCCATTGAAGGGCCGGTCAAGGCGATCGAGGCAAGCGCTATCATGCTGTATACTTTTTTCATCTATTGGTTCCTTTTTTAAGGTTTGTTGGTTTCGAAATTAACTTTAAATCGCAGTATTTCAAGTAAGGAGCGCAGGAACTCACTAAAGAGTGATGAACTAAAAGTCCGTTTTCTCTTTCGTGATTTTGTTCTTGGCCATTTCACTGGCGATGACTTCTTTCACGGTATCCACCTCGATCCCTAGCTCGATGCTAATGATCTTTCCTTTTCGCGAGACCTTTGTCTTGGTCCTTGAAAGCAATGCGGCCAAGTCCGGGTCAATGTCCGATCCCAAGGCAAGCAAGCTTGTCAAGCCGCGGGCGACGTTTTCGACGTGGACGGCGGTCTCTTCGTCATACGCTTGCAGAAGAGTTGCAACCATGATCATACCTCCGGTTTCGGAAACGGCTATGCCGATGGCATCGGTTTTTTGGATGAGGACGGCTTCCGGGCCTTGTACTCGTTTGTTGAACTCGGCAACGCCTTTCACGTTCATGGCTCCCACAAGCATGGGATGGGGCAAGGCATTGGTGATCGCGTGGTATATCCCTTTCTTTTGCAGGGAAGCCTCCTTGCCGTTAATGACCTCTATTCCGTGTTCAGTGAACTTGGTAACGTTGCTGGCTACCATTTCATCCTTTCCAGTGAAGGCGATGGCCTTTGGATCGGGAGTGCCCTGATCAATCAAGTGGATGACGGTATCTCCGTGTTTTTTTGCGACGTAGGATGCGTTTGTTGCCAATATTGCCTCCAAGCGTTCGGCATCGAACCCTCCTTTTGCTGTGAGAATTCCCTTGTTGGCTTCTCCTCGCCCGAAAATCGCTACGTGCTCGATCGCGTCAACGTCCAATCCGAAGACCACGTTCAGCATGGCGATCCCCTTTGCGGTTTCGGGGTTTTCCTTGAGCTTGGAGATGATGAATGAGCCGGTTCCCGATTTGTTCAGGGCTTCGACGTCGGCGTGGAGCACCCAGTTGGCTTGGGCCGATATCTTGGAAAAGTCAATGGGGTCGGCCTGTAGGGCAGGGAGCGTGCCCAGGGCGGCCATTGTGAGAATGAATAGCTTCTTCATGGTTTGTTTTCCTCTAGCGGATTCAATGAAGGGAAAGTGATGTGAACACAAGTATTACACCGCATGCCGCGCAGAGGTTACGTGTTTTAGATTTTGCCTTTCCCATAGTAAACCCTGCCCACTCGACCTTATCTTGTTTTGGCGACCTCTTGCCCAATCTCCTCGAAAATCGTTTTTTTTGCTGGCAAGCGGGAAGTGACTTTCCATACCCTTTAAACGCAATCCACAACAATTCTCTTATGAAATCGATCCTGACTCAATTCTCCACGTGTATGGCCCTTGTGGCTTTTGTTTCGAATGTATGCGCCGCCGATTGGCCAACTTGGCGCGGCCCCAACTACGACGGCTCCACCACTTCCGACAAGCCGCTCCCGGTTAAGTTCGATCAAGAGAACAGCGTGAAATGGAAGGTCGACTTGCCGGGTATGGGAGCAAGTACGCCGATCATCATCGGTGACCGCATCTTCCTCTCTTCGGTCGAAGTGACTGACAAGAAATCGGGCAAGGGACGTTTGCTCGCCCTTTGCCTCAATCGCTCCGATGGGAAAGTAATTTGGAAACACGAGGCCGGCAGCGGATACCGGCCTGGCGAGGGGGATGGGAATGATTTTCAGCTCGATTCACGCACCACCTACGCTAGTCCCTCCGCCGTGAGCGATGGTGACCGCGTGATCTTCTTCTTTGGGAACGGAGACTTGGTGTCTTACGATTTCGGAGGCAAGGAGCAGTGGCGACGCAACATCCAGAAGGACTACGGCGACTTCACCTTCCAGTGGACTTTCTCCGCAACCCCCACTCTCTACGACGGCAAATTATACTTGGCCGTTCTGCAAAGAGACGAAATCACCCATGGCCGCGGCAAGGCCAACAACCCATCCTTTCTGCTTTGCATGGATCCCGCCAACGGCAAGACCGTTTGGAAGCACCTGCGACCTTCCGATGCAAGGAAGGAGTCACTCGAGTCATTCGGTACCGTTATCCCTTACGAGGGCGCGGGTCGCAAGGAACTGATCATTGCCGGCGGCGACGTGCTTACGGGTCACGATCCCGCTACAGGCAAGGAATTATGGCGTTGGGGAACTTGGAATCCCGGTCACCGCGAGCAATGGTGGCGCTTGGTTCCCTCTCCAGTTGTGGGAGGTGGCGTGGTACTCGCTTGCGCCCCGAAAAAAGCCCCTGTCTTCGCAGCCAAGCTAGGATTGAAGGGCACGCACTCGGGCAAGGATGGTCTTGTTTGGGAAACTTCCAAGCATCCGCAGATTACAAGCGACGTGCCGACCCCGCTCTTCTACAAAGGAAAGTTCTACGTCTTGAGCGACTTGAAGCGCGCCATGACAAGGGTTGATCCCAAGACCGGCAAGGTCGAGTGGACCACCGAGATGCCCGGCAAGTACAAGTGGCGGGCATCCCCCACGGCGGCCGACGACAAGATATACGTCATGAACCACAATGGCGAAGTGGTGGTCATGGATACCGGTTCCGGCAAGATCCTTCACCTTGCCAAGATGGGAGAGACTTACGACGACAACACTCGCTCGTCGATCGCCATATCGGATGGCCAATTGTTCATCCGGGCCAATTCCAAGCTTTTCTGCATCCAGTAAGCTTTCGCGAAGCTGGAGTTCGTTTTTTCAGACGGGTCTGCCCGCCTCTTCATCTGCATGCAATTACCTTACCATGAATAAGACTGCTTGTCTCACCTTCTCCGTCATCTCCCTGGTTTTGGCGACAACTCTCAACGCCCAGAAGGCTCCTAAAGGCTTCGAGAAAATCGACCAGGAGATCGTCATCAGTACGATGGAGGCGCAGATGAAGTACGACGTGCGCAGCTTCAGTGTGAAGCCCAACGCCAAGGTCAAGCTGGTCTTCAAGAATCCGGACACGCTGCCACACAACCTGATCATCTGTACGCCGGGCAAAAAAAAGGGTGGCGACAAGGGGCAGGAAGTCATCGACGCGGTGCTAAAGCTCGGTGACAAGGGAGTGGAGCAGGACTGGGAACCGAAGGGACATCCTCGCATCTTGGTCAGCTCCGGCATGGTTCAGCCGAAGAAGGAGACCGTCATGTATTTCAAGGCACCGAAGAAGGAGGGCGATTACCCGTATATCTGCACCTTCCCCGGTCACTTCCAGTTGATGAACGGTATGATGGGGGTTTCCCGCCTGGCCAATCCCATCACCAACCTGACCTACAAATTGTATCACGGGAGCTGGAACACAATGCCCGATTTCTCCAAGTTGAAACCCAAGAAGACAGGGGTTCTCGCCAATGGGCTCTTCG
>PBLJ01000030.1 GCA_002721705.1 Opitutia bacterium | reverse complement strand
CTTGACGTAGATGACGGTCAGTAGAATCAGGAGGGATATCGCAATGCTGATGACAAGGAAAAGACTGAGCAATTCCTTGGGAACAGGGATGACCAAGAGAAAAATCGCCCCTACCAAGCCAAGAATAAATGCCAAGTCGGAATTTCCGGCCAAGCCTCCAAGACGCTTATTAACCTTGCTGAGAAAGTCCCCCATGAATCAACCTTTCGCCACGATGCGACGGGCTTTCAAACGATGAAAATAGTAAGCGTGGCTTTTGTAGACGAACGCTAAAATTTCCGCTACGACGTGATACAACTCAAAGGGAATCGGCAATCCGACTTTCCCAAAACGATACAAAGTCTGGGCAACGGACTTATTCTCCACCATGGGAACTTCGTGCTCTTTTGCGATCATTTTGATTTGTCTTGCTATTAATTGTTCGCCTTTCGCGACTACTATGGGAGCAAGATCCGCGCCTCTTTCATATTTTAAGGCTACGGCGAAATGCGTTGGGTTGGTGACGACAACGTCCGCAGTGGGCACGTCCTCGAGAGATTGGCGACTCATGAACTCAAGAGCTTTCTTTCGCTGAGCGGTCTTCACTTCAGGAGAAACCTCCTTGCTTCTTCGTTCTTCCTTCACTTCCTCCTTGGTCATCATCAACTCCTGATTGTGTTTCCGTTTTTGAATCAAGTAGTTGATGATGGCTATGATCCCCATCAGCAACGCAAGTATCAAGAGCATGATTATAAACAGCTTATAGATAAAAACACCCACGTGTTTAATAGGGACTGGGGCAAAGAAAATAGGGTCTTGGGTAATATAGCGAATAGCCAGAACAACAACCACTCCAATGGATATGAATTTAAGGAGATCGATACCGAAAGTCGCTAACGCCCGACTGCCGTAAATCCTCTTGGCTCCGGTCACGGGGTTCAATTTATCCAGTTTTGGCTCCAAGGCTTTGGGTGTGAATCGGAAACCAGTTTGCAAACCTTCCGCTAAAAGAGCTGCCACAAAGCAAAACACGAGCATGGGGAAAACGATGGAAGCCATTGTGAAGTAAGAGTTGGTAAAAACGTCCACGACGCCTTCCTGGGTCGCCTTGAAACTCTCGATGTTCTCAAAAATGGATCGGGTGTAGACGCCCAGCGACTCGGCTTTGGATATACCAAACGATAGAATCACGATTACTCCGGCAATCAGGGTAAACGTTACGCCGATTTCGGGAGCCTTCGCGAATTGCCCACGGCTCCTGGACTCCGAAAGTCGTTTCTCCGTAGGAGGTTCGGTCTTCGAACTCTTGTCGGTATCTGCCATTGGGGAAATTTCTCTATTGGGAAACTAAAAGCAAGGCTGAGCCTGCCGACTGGCGACCTGTTTCCACGATATACGAAGTTATCAAAAGGGCGCAGGAGACCAACAGAAGCAGCCCACACAGAATACGGACGGCGAAACTGGTGATGAAAACGTTCATCTTGGGAACCGCCTTGCCGAGAACTGCAAATGCTATGTTGACGAGGAAATTCATCGCTATGAAAGGGGCTGACATCAAGGTTCCAATAATGAAAACCTGCGTGGTCATCCGGACGAATTCCTCCACGGGATTGGTGCTCATTAGAAATTCCCCGACGGGCATGGCTTGCAGGCTGCCCGCCAAGGCAGTCAGAACGTCGTAATGAATGCCCGTAACGAAAAACAGCAGCAGGCCGAAATAATAAAGTAGAGAAGTAATCGTCGAGTCACTTGAGCCGAGCAAAGGGTTTACACTATTGCTGGCCATCAGACCAATTTCATAAGAGATGACGTGTCCTGCGAACTGGATGGCGAAAAACACGAGCCGGATCACGAGAGCCATCATCAAGCCAATGCATACCTCGTTCATTGCGAGGAGGATAAGACCTAAATAATGGGTCGCCAGCTCGAGGTCTGCGGGAGCATATTGATTGAGCATCAGGGCCAACATGAGCCCAAACCCCACCCGGACTCGCACTGGCACCATTTCACCCGCGAACAAGGGGATCCCCAGAAAAAAAGCTCCCGTCCGTAAAAAAACGAGAATGGCCACGAGGATACCCTCTGTTTCGATAATCATGGCGCCATGACCGGCATGAGGTTGATCATGTCGATGCAGAATTCCGTCATAGTGCGTAGAATGAAGTTGGCGGACATGATCATGGCAAAAGAGACGGCGACCAACTTAGGCACGAAGGTAAGGGTCTGTTCCTGCAGGCTGGTAATGGATTGTACGAGACTAACAGCCACACCGACTAGGATAGCCGTTCCAAGAATAGGCACGGCGAGAACCAAGCCTGTTTGCAAAAGATTTCCGAGAAGATCCACAGCCAATTCCAGAGTCATTGCTAAAACCTCACTTGCTAGACGTTGAAACTAGTGACCAAGGACTGCACCACGAGGTACCAACCATCCACCAACACGAACAACAACAGTTTGAATGGCATGGAGATCACCACGGGTGGCATCATCATCATGCCCATGGACATAAGGGAAGAGGCCACGATGAAGTCCACGATAATGAAGGGAATGAATATGAGGAATCCCATTTGAAAGGCAGTGCGCAACTCGCTGAGCACGAATGAGGGGACGACTATGCTCAGGGGGAGATCGTCTCGCGTCATGGCTCCTTGCCTGGACAGTCTCAGAAAGAAATCCACGTCGGCTCGGCGCGTTTGGTTGAGCATGAAGTCCTTCATGTGCGTAGTGGCGGTCTCCAAAGCCTCACCCGATGGCATTTCATCCGCCATGTAAGGAACTACGGCCTCTTCATAAATGCGGTTCCAAATGGGACCCATGAGGAAAAACGTCAAAAAGAGAGCCAAGCCTACGATCATTTGGCTGGAGGGGGCGGAATTCACTCCAACTGCGTTGCGCACAAAACCCAAAACGATGACGATTCGGGTGAAACTGGTCATCATCATCACGATGGAAGGGCCGAGAGTGAGCAGGGTCATGGCGACGACCAATTGAATGGCAACGCCGAAATCCGCATTGGGATCCCCTCCGCTCACGTCGATCCGGAAATTTTGCGCATCCGCCGGCACGACCATGAATATGGAAAGAAACAGCAAAGTAATCCAAACGCGTTTTCGAACCAACTTCCGGAGTCGTTTCATGTCTGCTTTTCTTTCTGACCGGAGGATTGAATCTCGGACTCGAGCTCGGACTCGAATGACTTCACCGGGGCGTCATTCAATTGAGAAAGGTATCGAACACCGTCCGAGGAAGAACCAACGAGGTGTCGTTCTTCTCCGCATTCGATGACGAAAACAAACTGTCGGTTGCCCAACGAGCAAACATCCGCCACTCGCAAGCGTTGGGCTTCATCCACCTTGAAACGCCCTAGACGTCGACTTCTCAAAAAGTCTTTACCGAAAAAAGCAATGACTCCGAGGATAACGAGGACGGATACGACCTTGATCATTCCCCAAAAAAGCCCGTCAGTATCGGGCGGTTTAAAAGAATCACCCTTATCCTGACCAAGCAGGAGATGCGGCAGGAAGACAAATGTCAGTAAAAGGAAGAAGACCGCGATTTGGCGGCTTAGCTTCACGTCGGGCTGTCTAGAATCTCAGTGATCTTCAAGCCGAATTTGTCCTCGACCACCACGACCTCGCCATGGGCGATCAACTTACCGTTGACCAGCAATCCCACGGGGTCCTTGGCTTGCTGTTTCAGTTGAATGATGGCGCCAGGGCTCAACTCCACGACTTCACGCATGGGTAACTGCGCCGTTCCAAGTTGAACGGTCACGTTGACCTTCACGTCCATCACTATATCCATTTTTTCGCTATTCATGGGTTTTTCCTGTTAAATTATTGGCATCCACAAAAGTTTCGGAAACTCGGAAAGCCACGCGTTCCCCTTCTTTACCGATCTCCCCCTTGAAACAGGTTTTGCCGGCAATCCTCAGGTGCGTGTCAGAAAGTAACCGAGTTGGCATTTCGATGACGTCGCCTGTCTCAAGATTGAAAAGGTCTCGCACCGTCATTTGAAAGGCATCCCATTCCGCCGACATCGAAACCGTGATATCGTCATAGCTTTCATGCCAACGAGCCGCTTTCGCCTTGCCTTCCGACTGTTGACTAGCCTCCGCTTCCAATGCTTTGTGGACCAGTGGTTCGATCGTGTAAAAGGGAGTGGCTATTCGAATGGGGCCCGAAACGTCACCGAATGAGGCTTCCATCTTAAGGGTCAGTACCATCGCGTCGGGTGGAGAAGTCTGAAGAAAGCGGCCGCTGGACTCTCTACCGATAAGCGTTGGGTGCAACTCCATATACTCATCCCATTGACGACACCACTCCTCGATAATGAGGGTGTTGAAGTCGTCGACCAAGGCATTTTCAATGTCGGTCAAACCACGTTCTTCGGGCATGGTTGAGCCCTTGCCTCCAAGCAAACGATCGACAACCGTAACGGCTAGATGAGAATTGACGTCGAGCAAGCAAACGCCGTTCAATTCCTGAAGTTTGAATAGGCTTACGCACGCAGGAGCCTTCACTCCTGAAGTGAAGTTTTTGTAAAGATCGGCCGAGAGTCCTTCTAGTTGCAGGTCGAATTCCGTGCTCAAGAACATGGAAAGATGTCCGGCTAAATAATATACGAATCGCTCGCTTTTCTCCTTGAGCTTTTCCAAGTCGGCATTGCTGAGAATGATTGGGTTGGTGAAATCGTATTTGGTCGCACGAATGCCTGCCGAGGCAGGAAACCGATCGCCGTCCGAATTAAAGACCGGCGCGTCCGATCCGCCGCCAGTTATTTCCTCGATTTCGGAAACGTCGAAAACGTCGTCGGAATCACCCATAGATTCGTCGGCCATTGGAATCCTTCTTAAATTTATTGAATGACGAACTCAGTGAAAAAAAGCTTGGAAATCAGCTGGCTATCGCCGTCGGCATGCTTTTTCAACACCTCGTCGAAACGTTTCCTCAGGTCCACCTGGACCCGCTTAATGAAACCGTCCTGCTGCGACTCTTCGTAACCGTAGCTGGCAAGCACCTGAAGAGCCGCATTGCGTAGACGGTAGTCGTTTTCTTCCATGGTCTTCTCGAAATGGGAAGGATACCCCTCGCATACCAAGTCGACCGAGATATAACGAGTCTTTATGGGGCCACTCATGTTGGTGATGAGCTTCTTGATTTCGTAGGTTTTTTCATCACCAGTAGGTTGAAGATCAATAGCTTCTCCAGTGCTTCCCTTGGCATCGGCATCTTTGGCTTCTACAAAATGATCCAACAGGAACCACCCACCTCCCAGGGAAATCCCGGTTGAGAGAACAACCACTAGGATAAGAGGCAAAATGCCTCCACCACCTGCGGCACGTTGAACACTCTCGTCTCCGCCAGGTAATTCGTCTATTTGTGCGCTCATTTCTGTTTCCTTTCCTTCTTTCAGGTCAACGTTTCAAATTCACTGCTTCCTGCAAAATCGTATCGGATACCGTGACGACGCGAGAACCGGCTTGAAAAGATCTCTGGTGCGTGATCATAGCGGCAAATTCATTGGTTAAATCAACGTTTGAAAGCTCCAAGGTGTACTGCCTGACCTTGCCCAGTGAACCTGTGTCGGGTATTGTTTCAGCGGTCAGTCCGGCCACGTTGGCGCCGGCTGGCCCGTTGGAGTAGAGGCCAGCGCCTTCTCGGATTAAGTTTTGAGGAGCCGCGAAGTTGACCACCTTCAACTGGCCTATCGTACGCCTAATATCTTGGGTGCCGTCGTTTATCAAAGCGTAAACGTTGCCCTGTTCATCAATTTGCCTGGCGAGCAATGACTCGCCCTCCCCTGCTGCAATGACCAAGTCACCGTTTTGCATTTGGAGACGGTATTGGTTGGCATCACGGGTAACGATAGTTCCATCGACGAGGCTTTCAAAACTTCCCGCCCTGGTGTAAAAGGTTTCGGTCGTGGTTGGATTGACCACCTCGAAGAATCCACCGCCGTTGGGCCGATTACCACCATCGATCGCCAGGTCGAGATCCAACCCCGTGACGTCGAAAGCTCCTTGCTTGAAATTTGTAGCAACGGAAGCGAGGTCAGTTCCAGATCCAAATTCAGATACCTGATTGGAAGGATTGCCTCCAACCGGAGTCTGTGAGCGTTGCTCGTATTGATAGAAATTGTCAGTAAAGCGAGCCCGGGCGCCCTTGTATCCCAAGGAATTGACGTTCGATATGTTGTTGCCCAAAAGTTGCATGCCCTTGGTTATGCCTTTAAGGGCGGTCACTCCATTGTAAAGGGAGGGAATCATGATGGTCCTTGGTTCGTGTTGAAGTCGGTCTTCAGTCCTTGGAAATGAGCTCAATCTTGGTAATGGAGGAAGCTGGGACGGTGGTTCCATTCACGGTGACGAGTAATTCGCCATCCGGTCCTTTTTCCACTGCCTGAGCGATTCCCGTGACAGGAGATCCTTCTCCATCTTGAGCAGTTACTTGTTTACCGAGGTAAGTTTGAGCAGCGATCTCCCTGTGGCTAGCGGTGAAATCCTTGAAGCTGGTTGCAAATTGCTGCATCTGTTCCACGGATGAAATACTGGCCATTTGAGCGATGAACTCCGTGTCCTTCATCGGTTCCATGGGGTCTTGGTTGGCAATCTGGGTTGTCAGCAGACGGAGAAAGTCCTCCATTCCCATAGCGTCCTGAGCCGTTTTGCCGATGGCTCCGGTTCTCTCAGGTTTAACGTGCTCAATCCCGTTAGGCAAGATGGCGGCTTCGATCATTTTTCAAGTTGGTTGAATTATAGAGTTCAGGCTGCTTTATTCCAGTTTTCGCGAATCAAGCCCTCGTAGTTTCTTCCTGCAAAAGCGGGTGGCAAAAGGTTACTGTCTTCACCCAAGCGATCGGACAATTCGCGCCAACCTTCGTGCAAGGCTGAGCGAAGAGCGAGATCGTCGGTAGCGAAAATCACTTCTAGTTGGTCGCCGATGAATCGCATTTTTATGCCGAGACGATCACCGCTGGGCAAATCAATCGCCATACGGGCGACACGTACGTCCCCATTCATGAAATCCCCAATTCGCTGACGAATACGAACGAAGGCGAGGCGCGCAGATCCCCGCGAGTCGGGGTTCGACTGCAAAAAACGATCCCCGCCATTGTCGGCTTCCAGGCCGTTGGAGGAGGCAACCACGGGAAGACCGGGTCGAGCCTCGGCTGATTTTTTGGCGGAAAGGGAAGAATCTTCAGCCTCCAGAGTTACAGGCTTCACATTGGTCGACGGATGAGAGTTTTCCTTCAAAGGGTTATTCATGACTTTACGCCCACGTTTAGCATTTCCCGCGCCATGATCTTCCTCATTTCCACGCCTCTCTTCTTTTCCCTCATGATACTGCGTATCCTTTTCCTTTTGCTCCTTGAGGTTCTTCAAGGTCTCAAGAGGTGATTCCTTCCGCGAATTGACCGTGGGGAATGGCTTGTCTGCGACGGCTCGATCAGAAACCTGAGTTTTCAAGATGGAACTGCCGGGGTTTCCGTTCGGCATCCGAACGGATGCTGGATGGGCCGCAGAGGGCAAAGGTCGACCGGCGATACTTGAAGAGTTGGCCCCTTTGGGAGGTGGATTGGAAAGCCGTGGAGCGGGTCCTGCCTTATTGGCTGTTCCTCTTTGTTTTTCACTGATGACTTCGCGAAACGGAGATTTTGGAAGATTTCTTTCGGCGGCTTGCCTTTTCGCTTGGTTGGGCTGGCTTCCTGCATCTGGGCGACTGGGCTGAGGGCCTGCGCGTTGGGCGATCTCCTGAGAGCTCTTGGGCATCCAGAAGGATCCGAACTTCCCAAGGGTTCCCGTTCTCTCAACCGGCGACGCGTGGCCAGTTGCCGAAGCCGATGGTGAAAGGTTCTGGAGAGGAGAGTCCATGAATATGAAAGCAGGCCTAAAGTTCAGTTTTCGGCGACGGGTTCGCGGTGAATGACGCGAAGGCGCTCGGTGATAGTCTGGACTAGCTCGGTGCTTTCATCATCGTCCTCCTTCATCATCTCATCAAATATGACGGCTATTTCGTCAGGCTTGAGGAATTCGAGAATCTTCACGGCTTGGTCCAGTTTCTTGTCCTTGTCGTATTGCTTAATTAGTTCGACAGCTCCCGCAGGAGACAAGTTGACGAAGGTGGCGGATAATTTCTTGAGGTTCTTTTCCTCACTTTCGGAAACTCGCTCAAAGTCGGCTACGTACGCCTGAATCTTATCTTTCAATTCATTTTGGCGTCGAGCCAAGCCTTGGGTTTCGCGAGCAAGCTCGCGTTTGCCGGCATCGAGAATCCTTTCGCGTTCTTGCAATTCTTCTTCTTGTATCAGCAAAGATTTCCGCAAGGCTTTCAATTCCTTGTAAAGGGTATCCATGGAATGGGTTTCCGCAGCGGACCAACTAGAAGCGTCCGGGTCAAACTCCACACTGGTGAAGCGTTCCTCCTTGAGAGGCTCCTTTGGCCACAAGTCGCCTTTTTTGAGCCAGACGAGCGTGCCGATCGAGCCCATGCTCAACAGGAATGCGAGAAATGCGAGAAATGCAGGTGAACTAAGTGTTTTCATAACTGAACTCCGTTGGTAAAATTACTCCGTGGCGTGATCCTATTACGTCCTCCAAGGCGCGATCTTCCTGATATAATTGCTCACGCAAGTGTTCTTCCTGGAGACGTTCCTTTAGTCGTAGCAGGGTTTTTTCGGCAATGTCGGACTCGATATAGGAAGCTCTCTTGCTTTCCTCTTCGGTCGTGGCCTTCAAGGCGATTTCCCGTTGTTTTGATATGGCAGCCTTGGAATGATCGATGGAGGCAAGGAAGATGGCTTGATCATGACCGGAAATGGTCTGTTCTCGTCCCGCTGCCACCTTTGCCTCAATTTCTTTCAATTGATCCTCAAGTTCGCCGCAGCGACGGTCTGCGCTTCGCCGAACCTCGATGGACTGGGCGTACTCCTTGAGGCGTCTTTCGCGAGTCAAACTGCGAAGATGCAACAATGATTCCAATCTAAAGGTAAAGGCCTTCACGTGAAAATCTTGCGGAGTTGATCGAATGCCTCGCGCCTTGAAAACAAGGTGTCGTATTTTTGTTTGAGGAAATTCTGTATTCCTGGCTGTTTCTCAATTGCCAAATCAATACGGGGATTAGTGTTGGGCACATAGGCGCCGACGTTGATCAAATCCTCATTATGTTGATAAACCGCCAAAAGATCGCGCGCCTCTGAAATCAAATCCATTTCCTCTTCGGAGCACACGGCGCGATCCAAGCGACTCACACTATGCAAAACGTCCACCGCAGGATAATGATTGGCGTTGGCAAGACGACGACTCAGGACAACGTGCCCATCGAGAAAGCCTCGAGCGGCATCGGCAACGGGTTCATTCATGTCGTCACCTTCAACCAAGACGGTGTAAATTGAAGTAATGGCACCCAAGTCACTGGTTCCTGTTCGCTCCAACAGTCTTGGCAAGAGGGAAAATACGGAGGGTGTGTAGCCACGGGACGCAGGTGGTTCACCAACGGCCAATCCGATTTCACGCTGAGCCATAGCGACGCGGGTTAGCGAATCCAGAAGAAGCAGGACGTTCTTGCCCTCGTTCCGAAAGCCTTCCGCCAAAGCTGTCGCGAGGAAAGCAGCCCTTATCCGCATAGGGGCGGTTTGGTCGGCTGTAGACACCACAACGACCGATTTTGCCATGCCTTCAGGCCCGAGATCGTTCTCGACGAACTCGCGCAACTCACGGCCACGCTCTCCAACGAGAGCTATCACGTTGACGTCCGCTTCGGAACCGCGGGCGATCATTCCCAAAAGAATCGATTTCCCTACCCCACTTCCCGAGAAGACCCCCATGCGCTGTCCTCTGCCCATCGGAGTGAATGCATCGATCGACTTGATGCCAGTGCGGAAAGGTGACTTGATGACGCATCGATCAAGAGGATTCGGTGGGGCTCCATAATACCCATCGCGGGAAGGCGTCTTCAAGGGACCTTTGTCATCCAGGGGACGCCCCATGCCATCGATGACTCGGCCAAGCAAAGCGCTGCCGGTTGGTACTTGGTTTGTCTCACTGGCGGCAGTTACCTTGCATCCTGGGTGGATGTGATGAACGCTCTCCAGAGCCATGAGCAAAGTCAGGTTACCACGAAATCCAACGACTTCCGCCTCGACGGACTCCTTGTTTTGGGGAGAAGAAATCCGGCAGATCTGCCCTATGCTCGTCTCTGGCCCTTCGGACTCTATAATCAAACCGGTGACCTTCAGGACGGACCCGACCTTTTCCACCGCTCGCGCACCTCGTATGGAGCTCTCGATCCAATCGATCTGAGATCGCAATTCCTGAATCATTCGGAAAGTTCCTCCGCAATCTTGCCGAGCTTGGTCAGGACACGACCGTCAACCAAGCCGAAACGGCTTTTTATTTGGCAATCGCCAGGACTGAGTTCGGCATCCTCGTGAAACACTACGTTTGGATACCCTTCCAGCAAGGCGTCATCTCCGCCAAGACCATCGAAAAGGCCGGCCATGGCAGCGGAAAAGTCATCCGTACTTGGTGACTCTTCCTCTTTTTCGGCCGCAAGTTTGTCGCCCGCCTTGAGCAGTTTGAGATCCTCGGGGCAAAGGTAGATTTCCAGCTTTTCGTCTTCCGTGGCGAATTCACCTATCAAATTTGTTATAATTCCAACGATTACCTCGCGATCGAGTGGAACTTTTCCCAGAACGCGTTCAGCCAAGGCGAGGGTGAGGTCAGGCAGTCGGGTGATAAGTTCTCGCGCCATACCGGAAAACTGCTCTTGCACCCTAGCCAGGACCTCCTCTTGCCTTTGGGCGTATTCAGCCCGAATCCGCTGAAATTCTCGCCTGGCTTCCTCCTGCGCTTCGCGACGGCCTTGCTCGCGAGCCGCTTGCTCGCGACTAATCGCCTCGGCCGCGGGAACGGGCTCGAGACCAATGAAACCGACGCTGAACTCCTTGGGCTTCTCGGTAAAGCGTATGGTTCTATTGTACGACAACGTCTCCTCCTCCAGTATCGAGGACAATTTCCTCGTCGTCTTCCAGTTCGCGAACAATTTGAATGACTCGATCCTGAGCAGCCTCGATTTCGGACAGCCTCTTCGGTCCAAGAAATTCCAGTTGCTCCTCGAGGTTTTCCACCGCCCTTCGAGACATCGTGGAGAAAACGACTTTCTTGAGTTCGTGGGAAGCATTCTTCATGGCCAAGATAAGATCGTCTTGGTCGACTTCCTTGACGATCTTGGCAACGTCGGTCGGGCTAAGGCGAACAAGGTCCTCGAATCGGAACATCCGCTTACGGATGGACGAGCCGAGCTTGGGATTGCGTTTCTCCAAATTCTTGACGAGCTCCTTGCCTTCTTCCTTGTCTATCCAGTTGAGCATGTCGGCGGCCGACTTGACTCCACCCATCTTGATGCGGGTCGCTTTTTCCTTTTTAGCCATGCGTCCGGTAAGGGTGTTTGCCACAAGCAGGGCTTGATCCGACTGGGTAGTCTCCATCGAGCCTACTCGCTCGATGATCTGCTCCTGAAGATTCGGTGGGAACATCTTCAATACGTCCGATCCTTTTTCCGCGTCGACGTTGGAAAGGACGAACGCGACGGTCTGCATTTGTTCAAAGCGTAAAACATTGTAGATTTGACCGGGCTCCATGTCGTCAATGTCGTCCATCAAGTCCAAGTCATCTCGCACGGGAGCGATCTTGTTCATCATGGAATTGGCTCGGAAGTCGCCATGCGCTAGAACGAGAGCCTTTTGGGCGAAGTCCATGCCGCCAAGCTGAGAATTGACACTTTCCTCGATGATGTCGGAAAATTCCTCCAATACCAGCTCCTGCATCTCGGTATCAATGATACTGGACTCGGAAATCTCCTTGCAAATGGCTTGCGCTTGCTTCGAGTCAAAGCGCTTCAAGAGGGTGGCGGCGGTTTCCGGCCCAAGGACCACCATCAGCATGGAGAGCCGCTTTATACGGCTCATCCGGCGATAGCGTTCGCTTGGGGAGTCTTCTAATTCTGCTTCAATGGCCATTGCAATGCCTCCTTGAGCTTATTGACCGGTATTCACCCAATTCTTAAGGGCCGTGCTCGCGTTTTCCGGCTTTTCCTGAATCAGGTCGTTAAGTAGTTCGGGCGTGAGTCCTTTGCCGATGCTGCGGGTTCCAGCCAAAGCTTGCGCATCGGCTTCGTCCAAAACTTCCACTTCCGCGGCGGTTGGTTTGAATTTCTTGAGCATTCGCAAAAAGACGAGGAATATGCCAATGGCAATCACGATGCCTATGACGTTTTTCAGCAACGGGCCCCACTGATCGAAGAAATTCTGCATACTGTCCAAGGTGTCCGTTCCAAAGCCCGCTTCCGAGGAAAAGTCCATTTCCTCCACGGATATATTGGTAGTAATCTCACCGTCGTTGGTAAACCGAGCCCCGATGGCATTGACTACAGCCGCATGGATCTTGTCGATTTCCGCTTGATCCCTGGCCCCATCCTCATTGACGGCGATCAGAACCGCCGCGGAAATTTGTTCGATGTCGCCAGGTTCCTCAACCGTTTCGGTCAATTCTCGGCTGATCTCGTAATCGGTCGAGGTGGACTCTCTAGTTTCATCGCTTCGACTCTCCAAGGATTGCTCGGCACTGGCATCCTGAGGCAGATTCGGCGTATTGACACTCGCCCCGGTACCTTTGGTGTTAGGGGTAGACTCCACGGTGGTAGCTTCATCCTTGTCCTTGGTGACTGTTCGAGGTACTGCCCCGTCCGGATCAAAGGTTTCCTTGAGATTAGTTTCCGATTTGTTCTTCAAGCGCACGGCCACCCGGGCCACGACGTTGTTCGCTCCACCGACTACGGGGGCGAGCATGGTCTTTATCTTGTTTTCCAACCGTTTCTCGTGGCCCTCTCGGATTTTCATGTGGCCACTCGCGCTGGAAGCAAAACCGCTGGCGGAAGAATCATCCGACAGAGTGTTTCCTTGGTTGTCCATCACGGAAACCCGATCGCGAGAAACCCCCTTGACCGAATTGGCGACTAAAAACTGGATCGCGTTCACAGTCTTTTTATCAAGCATGTCGCCTCCCGTATTTACGAAAACGGAGGCACTGGGTCTATCGTTGGGGTCTTCAGACAAAATGAGCTCGTTCTGGGGTTGAACGACCATTACCCGAGCGGACTTGACCTCGTCCAAGGAAGAAATCGTACGAGCCAACTCTCCTTGCAAAGCCCTGACGTAATTGGTTCTTTGAACAAAGTCGCTGATCCCGAATCCGCCCTCGTCGAAAATCTCGAATCCGACCTGACCGCTGCTGGGCATCCCCTTGGAAGCCAATGCCATCCGCAATTTGGAGGCATGCTCCTTCGGGACACTTACCGTGGTGCCCGCAGGATCCAATTCATATGCAACCTGATTCTGCTCGATGACCTCGACGACCTTCGGCATTTCCGCTGGGTCCACGTCGCGAACCAGTGGCACCATGGTCGAGTCACCTCCCGAATAGGAAAGGAAAAATATGGCAGCAGCAACTACACCAAGGGTAGCTGCTCCGAGGGTTAATTTTTGGCCGAGGCTGGTGCCTGCCCAGAAGTCTTTGATTCGTTCCAAAACGTCATTCATGACTAGTACCGATTTGAGAATGATTGGTTGTTAAGCTTAATAAATAAGATAAAATTGTCCTCATACGCGCATGCGCATCAATTCTTTGTAGGATTCGACTAATTTGTTCCGAACCTGTATCATCAGGTTGAATGCCACGCCGGCTTCCTGCACCTTCACCATGGCTTCGTGAATGTTGTCGGATTTTCCAAGAATCAGGTCCTGCACCTCGTTCTTGGCGACCTTCTTCTTGTAGTCGACTCCCTTGACGAATCGCTCGAACATTTCGGAAAAGCCCGGAGCCGTAACACGATCATCCGGGCTCGGCGCATTAACGGTGGGAGCGCCAGGCGCCGCTACCGTAGGAGTGGCAACGGAAGGCTCGGCTGTACGCATGCCTCCTCCGAGTTCGCCTCCAATTTGATTGTTTGCGAAATCCTCGAGCGACGCGGGCTGGAGGTTAGGGTTCTGGTTGACCAAATCCGAGAGACTGGGAAGGCTGGCTATTTCGTTCATGGATACAATGGAAGGTTAAAGTTATCGGCCAATTGCGATGGCTTGTTGAGCCATGCGTCGAGCTGTCTTGACTACCGTAAGATTCGCTTCATACGCCCGTGACGCACTGATCAGGTCCACCATTTCACGAGACATTTCCACGTTCGGCATTTCAACCATGCCGTCATCATTGGCATGAGGATGGCCTGGGTTATATACCATTTTCCCGGGAGAAGGGTCGTTGTAGACGTCCACCACCTTGACCCCGCGGTAAAGGTTTTCGTCTACGTATCCGGGGATCCGTCTTTCGGGACTGGTGACGTATTCTTCGAAAACGACTTCCTTGCGTTGGTAGACGTTTCCTTCGTGGTCCTGCGTCGTATTGGCATTCGCGATATTCTGCGCGATGATTTCTAGCCGAATCTTCTCTGCGGACAAGGCGCTCCCGGTGGATTCGACTCCTGGAATAAGGTTCATTGGCATAGCGTGAAAAAAGTTGAGTTCTACAGGCGGCCCTTGATGGCCAAGTTAAGTTCCTTTATGGAGCCACTCACCATTTGAGTGAGGTACTCGTAATTGAGGGCATTGCGATTCATTGCCAGAAGCTCCTCGTCTAATTGAACGGTGTTGCCGTCCATACGCACGGGCTTGGCCTGCAAATCCTCGCGACTGCGAGGCATCAAGCCCTTTACGCGTCGAAAGTCCTTGCGCTCGACGGCTCGCCTGAGTTCGACGGAGAAGTTCTGGGGTAGATCACGGCGCTTGAAACCGGGAGTCTCAACGTTGGCCAAGTTGTTGGACAGCGCCTCGTGACGTAAATGAGTAGCGTCGAGAAGTTTTTTTGCGACCAGGTAATTTTCCTGCTCGTAAAGGTTTTGCAATAGTACTGGTGCAGCCACGGACACGTGCGATGCAAAACCTGCGCCAAAGTTCCAGGAAGTTTCACAACATGCTGATAACGTGTGGAATCAAAATGACACTACCTATATTGAAGTGTCTGCAATCTCAAAGCGCGGCAAATATTACCTACCTAAATGAACAAGCTTTCCGAGTAACCGTTTTCCTTGCTTTGGGGAAGGAAGTTTTCTTACAATACGAGGTTGATATCGATCCCTCTTCCTTGAAAGCGCCTATCTTTGAAGCATCCGATCTGATCCTCGACAACGAGGGCTTGGTTCTGCGTTGCGGTCAGGATTTAGCCGACTGGTTGGGTCTATCCACCAAGGAAATGCAAGGCCAAGCCTTCCATCTCGTTCTCAGAAACTATCAACCTGATTGGGAGCCTTTGCTGAGCAAGGGATTCCACAAGTCAGAAGAACCCATACATCTCCCCCTCTATGAAAATGGATTGGTCTCCGGAACCGGGATCAATTTGCGAATCACGCCTTTCGATGAAATCTCCTTCATCAGCGTGGTTCCCGGACTATCCCCGCATGATGAATTAAAGAAGTCTTTTTTTGGCGACATCCCCTTGAACACTCAAGTTTTCGGCCGGATGTTCCTTCGTTTGCAAGCAGCGGAAGGAAGGCTTGCGGACTACATGAGCAACTTCCCCGGCATTTTCTTCACCCAGCGTCCAGACCTATCCTTCAATTATCTAAGCAAAGGGATTAAAAACCTATTTCCCAACGACTGGGAAGGCTTCTACAAGAACAGCGGCTTGTTCCTGAGCTTCATGTTCGAACAGGATCGCGAATACTTCCACCAGCAACTCAGTGACCATCAAGGGCATAGCGAAACATTCACTCTCAACTACCGAGTGAAACTGCCCCCCGGCGGCCAACTGGTTTACCTGATGGACGTCCGCACCCCGAAAATCACGACCAATGGCAAATTACTCGGATACGACGGCGTGTTTCTCGACGTTACTCGACAAGCCATAGCCGAACATCGTCTTTCGCATGCTGTGTGGAGAGAAGGGCTTTCAACACTTACCAATGGTCTCGTGCATGATTTCAGCAACGTCATGGGAGGGATTTATTCATTAAGCGAGCTGTACCATGGCATGATGGAAAGTGACGATCCCATGGCCAAAGGCATGGATCAGATCAAGCGAAGCGCCATGGACGCGCAAAAGCTGGTGCGTCGAATCATAGATCTTCATCGAGAAACCTCGACCTACCGATCCCTCCACGACCTTCGTTTCCTTCTCAAGGACCAAGTTGACTTAATCAAGATAATCATTTCCAGAGGAGCTCGTCTCGAAGTGGAAAACAAAGGCGGCCCACTCCCCGCCTTCGTTGAAGAAAATGGTTTTCGGCAAACTGTCCTGAACCTTTGCATAAACGCCCGTGACGCGATCAAGCGAGGTGGAAAGGTTAAAGTCAGGCTGCGCAGAGTGCGTAAAGGTGAACCTATAATGGAAGGAGCCTTCCCGACGATCCAGCGAGCTCCTCGCCCCGGAGCCGAAATCACCATAACGGATGATGGCGCAGGCATACCGGAGAACCATAAAGAAAAAATCTTCGATCCTTTCTTCACTACCAAGGACTCCGAATCAGGTTCCGGTTTCGGCCTCTACAACGCGAAACTGTACGTGGAAGACCACAAAGGGCGACTCGGATTCAAATCGATTCCCGGGAAAGGCACCTCTTTCTACATATACTTGCCCTTGGCGGAGGAAGACACGGCATCCGACTCCGGTCTTTCCAAGCAAAGGCGTAAAAGTTCTCGTCGCAGCACGCGGGGACTGTTGCCCAGGCCTTCGGCGAAAAGCTGACCGCCCGTTTCTAATCGGATTTCTGCAAAGTCCTCAGAAAATCGAGCCCGTCCGTAGGCTCTCCCCCTCGAAGGGTCACGGGAACGAACGAACGAACGAACAATATCATGTTTACGCACAGAAACGCTGCTGAACAGACGCGAGCCTCGGGGAGTTTGAGCAAATCCAGGGTAAGCCATGCGCCTAGGGCGCAGGCGAGCAAGGAGAACAAGGGTCCGCCGGCAATCACCAAGAGCAACGACAACCTATTCATGCCGTTTCTGTCGTATCCAGTGAATCCCTGTAAACTATCGCGAAAGGATAAGCTCCAGTGCAAGCGTCCCAAGGATCGCAATGCAGTTTGTCGTTTATCTTTTGCATTAGTGGAGGAAGCCGATTCGAGCGATTGGGCCTTCGATCCGACTCGCACCTCAACAATCGAGCTTGTAAATAGGAGCGCCGGAAAGGCATGTCCCATTTCATGCACCAAGGTGGCGACAGGTCGTAAAAGCCAAATTCCAAGCAAAAGCGCTACCATTAAAACAATGGCCAGCGGCCAATCCAACGAACTATTGGAAATAAATGCAAAAACGACGAATTTGCCAAAAATCATTTATCCTAGGGAAACGACTTGTCTCCAACTAGGCAACCTCTAGGGTAAACATTTCCTTAGACTGACTTCGCGTCACGTGTTCAATGCAATAAAGAAAGCCCTGACGGGCAAACCCAAGGTACAGGTACCTCATACGAAAGGACTCCCTTTGACCGACAAGCAGCAATTCGGAGCAGGTGAGGAACGCCAATGGATCGGAGTGGATCTTGACGGCACGCTCTGCGAAACCGAAAACTGGCGTGGATTCGAGCACGTAGGGAAGCCCGTGCCACTCATGCTCAAACGGGTGAAGGTTTGGTTGGAAATGGGATACAGGGTGAAGATCGTGACGGCTCGCGCGGCCGAACCCGAACAAGCCATTCCTCCCATCAAGGCATGGCTCAAGAAACATGGTTTGCCAGATCTCGAGGTAACCAACGCCAAGGACATGGATATGATCGAGTTGTGGGATGACCGGTGCATACAGGTCATTCCCAACACCGGGAAACCCATAACTCCCATGGAACTGGATGCTCGTCGTTAATCTGCCCCATTCTTACATGTGGCGAATTTCATCGCGCTTGCGCACTGGATTCCTCTATGTTTACTGAAACTTTCCTTTTAATCGGGCGTTTACCCCGATAAAGCCAGCAAGCGAGGTCTTTCGCTTGCAAAACCTACCACCAACAGGGAAATCATGAAATTATTCAGCTTAATCCTAACTACTTTGGCCATTCTTGGATTGGCGAACGCATTCGCTGCTGAGCGCGAAAAACCTGGGCGGCGCCCCGGCGGGCCGCAAGTCGCTCCTGCTCCTGATCGTCCTTCTCGCGCAGATTTGTTGAAGAAGTTCGACAAGGATGGCGATGGGAAACTCAACAAAGAAGAGCAAGCTGCTCTACGTGAAGAATTCTCGAAAAACCGTGATCAAGGCGGACGTCCTTCAAGAGGCGGAGGCGACCGCAAACCTCCTCCTCAAATCCTGGAGAAATTCGACAAGGACGGAGATAGAAAGCTCAGCAAAGAGGAGCAAGGCGCCATGCGTGAAGAATTTGCCAAGCGTCGAGCTGAAATGATGAAGAAGTTCGACAAGGATGGCGATGGAAAGCTAAACGAGGAAGAACGAGCCGCTCTCCGCAAGGAAATAGGCCAACGACCACGCCCCGGCGGCAAGCCCGGCGCTCGTCCCGACGGAGGTAGACGCCCTGGTGGCAAGCCCGGCGCTCGTCCCGACGGAGGTGGACCTCGTGGTGAGAAGCCCGGCGCTCGTCCCGACGGAGGTGGACCTCGTGGTGAGAAGCCCGGCGGTCGCCCCGACGGAGGTGGTCGACCCCCACGAGAAAAGTAGGCTTTCCCGTCTGCTTTCAAAGCTTTCAGAAAGGGACGAGGCCATGGAGCCTCGTCCCTTTTGCGTTGATTTGGAAATGAGCTGAAACTAAAGTTGCAAGCTAATCCCTTCATCCTAAGGAATGCACAAAGTCTATATAACAGGAATTGGATTTGTCACCAGTATCGGCAACGATTGCGCAAGTGTGGAACATAGCCTTCGGGCCTTGACTCCCGGTATCGGTTTGCATCCTGAAATGCAAGACGACCCATCGCCGGCCAAGGTAGCTGGGATCATCAAGGACTTCGACGTGAGCTCCGTCGACCCCGAGGACTGGGAGTATCCCGAGAGATATCAAGTCCGTCGAGACGTCATACGGAGTTTTTCTCCGCATGTTCTTTACGCCTATTGTTCCATGAAGCAGGCGATCGATGATGCCAACCTGGGCGAAGAAGACGTCAGCAATCCAGATTGCGGACTCTACACGGCTTCGGGCGGCTCGATGCGCAGCGTGCACAAGCATTTGGAAAAAATGGACCAACGAGGAGTCATGGCGTGCAACCCGCTTGCAATCGTGGCATCGGTAGCCGGCACGCTGAGCTTCAACCTAGTGGCAATATTCGGCATCCGAGGATTTTCCGCCGGCATGGTTTCGGCATGCGCTTCCTCGGGACATGCCTTGGGCTTTGCTTTCGACGAGGTTCGACGAGGGCGGCAAAAAAGAATGTTGGTCGTCGGTGGAGAGGATTGTAACTTTGAAAGCATTGTTCCCTTCGCCGGCATGAGAGCTTTGTCATTGGATCGTAATCCCGCCACAGCCTCCCGCCCTTTCGACAAGACGCGCAATGGATTCGTGGGTAGCGGAGGAGCCACCTGCTTGGTTCTTGAAAGCGAAGAAGAAACAGTTCGACGTGGGGCGACCCCCTACTGCGAGATGATTGGATGGGGTCAGGCCTCCGACGGATACAACGTGGCAATTTCCCATCCGGAAGGCCGTGGGCTCAGGGACGCCATAACCCATGCCCTGAAAGATGCTTCCATAACGGCTCAAGAGGTCGATTACGTAAATGCCCATGCCCCCAGCACTCCCATTGGCGATGCATCCGAACTGCAGGCTCTGAAGGCAGTTTTTCCAGCTCCTCAACGGGTGAAGCTAAGCAGCACCAAGGCGCTAACCGGTCACGGTCTCTCTCTTTCCAGCATTATGGAAGCAGGTTTTTGCAGTCTGGCGTTGCAAAAAGGCTTTCTGCCCGGGTCCGCCAACGTAAAGGAACCCGACCCTGAAATCGGTCACTTGGACCTCATCACGGAATCGGAGGACACTCAGGCAGAGGTCGCATTAAGCAACAGCAGTGGATTCGGGGGAGCCAACGTTTCCATTCTTCTACGTCGGTTCGCCGGATGAACAACGATGCCAAGACTATGGTTTCATCGGAAGGTCTCGAACGGCTAATCGCTTCTCGAAGAACCGTTAAACCAGCTGACTTCGATGGGCGAAAGCCCGACAGGGAGCTCCTCCGGCATTGTTTGGAAGTCGCTCGCATGGCTCCCAATCATCATCGTACGGAACCTACTTACTTTTATCTGCTGGGCCGACGCCAAATAAAGGAAGTGGCTCAAGTTAATGCAGAACGCGTTGCGGGTGAAAACCCAACGGAATACACCTTGAAACGAGCGATGCGAAAAGAGAAGGAATGGAGTGAATCCCCTGGATTGCTTGTGATTACTTGTCATACCAACCTTGGATCGGAACTCGTTCGGTCAAAACCGGCCGTGGTGGACGAGGATTACGCAACCTCCTGCTGCATCACCCAAAACTTGTTGCTGCTTCTTCATAACCATGGCATTGCAACTAAGTGGAGCACCGCTCCGGTCTGGGAAGACAAACGATTCGAGGAAATCGTTGGGTTGCGGCATGGAGAACCCGATGAACGCGTGGTGGCCTTGGTTTTCCTAGGCTACGTGGAAAACAATCCAAATGTTCGTCCTTTTCGACCAATCGGTGAAATCCTGATTGATGGGGCCGATTGCGAGTGAAAGTTTTCCTCCAAAATCCTTTGATTTGCCGGGCATTCATTCAAGAGCGTTCGATTTGTTTTGTCTAGAGAGGCCCCTCCTTCTAGGGAAGCAGTAATGATTCGAGAGCAATGCGCCGCCATGAGGATTTCGCGGGAGGACAACCTAGCGGTTGCTTTGCGCGACTTGTCTATCGGAGAGGCGATTGAAGTTGGTGGCCAGAGCATCATAGTCGCAGAAAACATATCGGCGAAGCACAAGTTGGCGATTCGGGATTTTGCCCCCGGCGATGTCGCCACCATGTACGGCGTGATGGTTGGCGAAGCCAGGGAATCAGTGGCCGCCGGTGGACTTCTAACTACTGAAAACCTTGTTCATCGATCATCGGGGTTCGGGGAAAAAACGGGGAGCGTTGATTGGGTGCCGCCAGAGGTGTCCAAGTGGAGCGAAACCAAGTTCCAGGGGTTTCATCGCTCCAATGGTGAAGTGGGAACGGCCAATCACTGGATCTTTCTACCCATGGTATTTTGCGAAGAAGGCAACCTCGCCCTCTTGCGAGAAGCCTTTACCAAGACCTTGGGATACGAAAGTCGGCAGCGCTACCACGCATTCGCCTCTTCTCTTGCCGACGCCTGCAGGCAAGGGGCGGACGAGGCCGCCTTGTCTCAGGTTTCCTTTCCCGAGGAGGAGGCGGCGGCCGGAACTCGTCTTTTTCCGCAAGTCGATGGTGTCAAATTCCTCTTTCATGGAATGGGATGCGGAGAAACCCGCGCCGTATCGGAAGAACTGTGTGGTTTGCTAGCTGGCTACGTCAATCACCCGAACGTTGCGGGAGCGACCGTCCTGAGTCTCGGCTGCCAACATGCTCAGGTGTCCATTCTGGAAGATGAACTTGCCAAGCGAAATCCTCATTTCGACAAACCATTACTGGTTTATGAACAACAGAAGCACGAATCGGAACGCGACATGTTGGAAAATGCCATCCGCAAAACCTTTGTGGAGCTTGGCAAGGCTAATGAATTGAAACGCGAACCCGCCAGTCTATCCAAACTAACCTTAGGGATGGAATGCGGAGCGTCGGACGGTTTTTCCGGTATTTCATCGAATCCGGTTCTTGGACGCGTAGCCGACTTGACGGTAGCTTTGGGGGGGCGGGTCATCTTGTCGGAATTCCCCGAGTTATGTGGGGTGGAACAAGAACTGGTCAATCGTTGCGTGACGCCGGAACTCGGTCGCCGGTTCGCCGAAATCATGCGGAATTACGAAGCCCGCGCCAAGGAAGCGGGATCCGGTTTTCACATGAACCCATCGCCTGGAAACGTGAAGGACGGACTGATCACCGATGCAATCAAGTCGGCTGGCGCCGCGCGGAAAGCAGGCACCTCGCCGATCATTGACGTTCTCGACTATCCGGGTTGGGTGACGAAACCGGGGCTTAGCCTGCTGTGCACCGCCGGAAACGACGTGGAGTCCACGACCGCAATGGCTGGAGCAGGAGCCAATCTCCAGCTTTTCTCCACCGGATTAGGTACGCCTACGGGCAATCCCGTGTCGCCAATCGTAAAAGTATCGAGTAATTCAGCTATTTTTGAAAATTTCTCTCAATACGTCGATTTTGATGCCGGGCCGGTCATAGCCGGTGAGAACGGGGTGGATGAATTGGGAGATCAACTCTTTGAACAAGTCATCGCTTACGCCAGCGGAGATAGTATCCCAAAGGCCGTGTTGCATGGACGGGATGATTTTCTCCCTTGGAAACGAGGCATTTCTCTTTAAACCCAAGCCAACTCCGCAATGAGCTCGCAACGCCTGAAGAATAAAGTAGCCGTGGTTACCGGTGGAGGCAAAGGTATAGGCCAAGCCATCGCCCGTCGATTCGCTTTGGAAGGCGCAAAAGTAGCCATTTGGGAACTTGACGAGAAGTCGGGCCATGCCAATTGCCTGAAGATCGAGTCGCAAGACGGGCAAGCCACCTCCATAGGATGCAACGTGTCCGACCATGACAGCGTAGTTGCCGCCACCGCAGCCACCGAGGAGGCCTTTGGGGAAATCAATATTCTCGTGAACAATGCAGGCATCGCCCATGTGGGGACGGTCGAAAACACCTCGGAGGAAGAATTCGACCGTGTCCAGCAGGTCAACGTGAAGGGACCATACAATTGCTTGCGGGCAATCGTCCCTAGAATGGTGAACAACGGCGGAGGAGTCATTCTCAACCTTGCCTCCATCGCTTCCCGTTTGGGCATTTTCGAACGCTTCGCCTACTCCACCAGCAAAGGAGCCGTCCTCGCCATGACCCTCAGCGTGGCCAAGGATTACGTCAACAAGGGCATTCGATGCAATTGCATCTGCCCTGGACGCGTGCATACGCCGTTTGTGGATGGATATCTTGAAAAATACTATCCCGAGGAAAGCGAACGACTCGAAAAATTTCGTGAGCTTTCCGCCTATCAGCCCATGGGACGAATGGGCAAACCCGATGAAATCGCCTCCTTGGCGGCTTTCCTTTGCTCCGACGACGCCTCGTTCGTGACAGGCTCAGCCTACGACGTGGATGGAGGCACCACCCTTTTGCGTTAATTGAATGAATCCAACTGAAGGCCGATAGTGAAATTGATAAGAAAAGGAGAAGTCGGAGAAGAAAGACCAGGCTTGCTGTTGCCCGATGGTCGAGAAGTCGACGTATCGGACTTCGGCGAAGACTACGACGAGGTGTTTTTCGAGACCGATGGAATGGCTCGCCTCGAGGAATGGGCGGCAACTCATGCAAGTAATTCCCCCGATTTCCCGGAAGAACTGCGCCAAGGTTCACCCATCGCCCGACCTAGCAAAATCGTGTGCATCGGCCTGAATTACAAGGATCACGCAGAGGAATCAGGAGTGGAAATACCTGAAGAACCCGTCATTTTTTTCAAGGCCACATCCGCTTTCTGTGGCCCCAACGACGACTTGATCATTCCTCGCAACAGTGAGAAAACAGACTGGGAAGTCGAACTGGCTTTTGTCATGGGGAAACGAGCCAGCTACGTGGAGGAAGAGAATGCTCTCGCAAGCTTGGCCGGCTACGTCTTGCACAACGACTACAGCGAACGAGAATTCCAAATCGAGCGCTGCGGGCAATGGGTAAAAGGCAAAAGCTGCGATTCCTTCGCTCCGGTCGGCCCATGGTTAGTGACCCCCGACGAATTGGGAAACGTCGATGACTTGGGCATGTGGCTCAAGGTAAACGGCGAAACGGTGCAACAAAGCAACACCTCGAACTTGGTATACAAAATCCCCTTTCTGATCAGTTACGTCAGCCAATTTATGACCCTGCTTCCGGGTGACGTGGTTTCCACTGGCACTCCACCGGGCGTCGGATTGGGCATGGACTCACCGAGATACTTGAAACCCGGCGACGTCGTTGAACTCGGCATCGACGGTCTGGGGTCCTCCTCTCAAACTGCCATTGCAGCCAAATGAACTTGGGACTTGCAGGCAAGGTGGTCTTGGTCACCGGTGGAGCCAAGGGCATTGGAGCGGGAATCGTTCAGTCCTTTGCGAGAGAAGGAGCTAAAGTCTCCATCGCCGACCGCAATCCGGACGTGGCCGCCAAGCTGATCGAGGGATTGGACGGAGGGGAAGCTACCTGCGTACCTACTGAGCTGACCGACGAGTCGGCCTGTCGCCAAGCAATCGAGAAGACAGTGTCTTGGGGAGGCGGGATCGACGTGCTGGTGCATAATGCAGGCGTGAACGATGGGGTTGGCCTCGACTCCACGCCAGACGATTTCCTTAGCTCTCTTCGCAAGAACCTGCTACACGTATTCACCCTTACGCATCATGCCCTGCCTTATCTCGAAAAGGCCAAGGGAGCCATTATCAACGTGGGGTCCAAGGTTGCGGAGTCAGGCCAAGGCGGCACCTCCGGTTACGCTGCCGCCAAAGGAGCCATGAATGCACTTACCCGCGAGTGGGCCCTTGATCTTTCCAGCAAAGGAATACGGGTAAACGCGGTCATTCCCGCTGAAGTCATGACACCGCTTTACGAGAAATGGCTGGCCACCTTGAAAGACCCTCAAGCCACCCTGGACTCCATACATGCCAATATACCTCTGGGAAATCGAATGACGACCTCAGAGGAAATCGCCGATGCGGTGGTTTTCCTAGCCTCTGAGCGTTCCTCTCATACAACGGGGCAAATCTTTCATCCGGATGGCGGATACGTTCACTTCGATCGCGCCTTCGGCAAAATAAAGATAGATTAAGCTGTTTTCTCTTATTGTGAAAAGCGACGTTTGCATCGCCGGAGGTGGCATAGTGGGGTTGTCGACAGCCTATCGTTTGGCCAAGAAGCACCCCGACAAAAACATTGTCGTTCTCGAAAAGGAATCGCGGGTGGCCGTTCATCAAACCGGCCATAACTCGGGAGTACTTCATTCGGGCATTTACTATAAGCCCAACTCCCTCAAGGCGATTAATTGCCGACAGGGCAAAAAGGCGATGGAGCGGTTTTGCGAAAAAGAAGGCATCGACCACGATATCTGCGGCAAAGTGATCGTGGCAATCGAGGAGGACGAAGTCGGCCGCATGGAAAACATTCAGGCCCGAGGCGAAGCCAATGGCGTCAAATGCGAACTGATCTCCAAGGAAAGACTGGCCGAGCTCGAGCCGCATGCCGCAGGGGTAAGCGCCATTCACGTCCCGGAAGCCGGTATCGTCAACTACCGACAGGTCTGCGAGCGCCTCGCCCAAATTGTCGCAGAACGAGAGGGGAACCAGATCGTTTACGAAACCGAGGTAACGAAGATCCGTGAAGTTTCTCAAGGCCTGGTCGTGGAGACGACGAAGGGCGAGTTCGAGACTTCCTTTATGGTGAATTGCTGCGGTCTCCATTCGGATAGAGTTACGGCCTTGGGTGGAGAGCGAGCTCCCGCCAAGATCATTCCCTTCAAAGGAGAGTACTATGAACTCGAACCAGCAGCCAAACGACTGTGCCGCAACTTGATCTACCCAGTGCCCGACCCTCAGTTTCCTTTTCTCGGCGTACACTTCACACGCATGATCAATGGCGACGTCGAATGTGGCCCCAACGCCGTTCTGGCCTTCGGGCGAGAAGCGTATGGCAAACTGGACTTCAACCTCCGCGACCTTTTTGACTCATTGAGCTATCCCGGGTTTATCCGCATGGCCTGCAAACACTGGAAGATGGGTCTTGGTGAAATGTGGCGTTCCTACAACAAAAAGGCCTTCGTCAAGGCCTTGCAAAGATTAGTACCCGAAATATGCGTAGCCGACTTGATCCCTGCGCCTGCCGGCATCAGGGCGCAAGCGGTCACTCCCGATGGTGGTCTAGCGGATGATTTCTTGATCGAGAACTCAAACCGCATAGTTAACGTCTGCAACGCCCCCTCCCCTGCCGCAACAGCATCTCTCAACATAGGCAAAACCGTGGTCGAACGGTTGGCTGAACGCTTTTGATGCAAACTATTCGAATGCCACTTGCCATTAGAAACAAGGCATGTCCGAACCTGAACACATAGTGTTTCCCTGCCAACGTCTGGAGGAATTCTCCAAGCGCGTCTTCATGCATTTCGAAGTTCCCGAAGAGGACGCCTCACTGGCTGCCGAAGTGCTTGCAGCAAGTGACCTTCGCGGCATCGATTCGCACGGCGTCGCTCGTCTCCACGCTTATTTCGAGATGCTCTCCGCCGGTCGCATCAACCCTAAACCCGTCCTTTCCGTCATCCGGGAAAGCCCTAGCACCGCCACTGTGGATGGAGATAACGGCTTGGGCTTGGTGGTGGGACCTAGGGCTAATGAAATTGCCATGGACAAGGCTTCTGAGGCAGGCACCGGCTGGGTCAGCGTATGCAATACCAACCACTACGGAATTGCAGGCTATTACGTCCTGAAGGCATTGGAAAATGACCTGATCGGTTGGTCGATGACCAACACCACGAAACTGGTCGCTCCGCTGTGGGGAGCCGAACGCAAGCTCGGAACCAATCCCATCGCCATCGCTTTTCCGGGGAAGGAAGAACCACCCATCGTGATCGACATGGCGACTTGTTCCGCAGCCTATGGGAAGATCGAGATCGCCTTGCGCAAAGGAAGCTCCATTCCTTCGGGATGGGCAATCGACGGCGAAGGAGGCGAGACTTTGGATCCCAAACGCATGATCGAGGAAGGAGCCATTCTGCCCTTGGGTTCGGATCGAGATCGCGGCGGTCACAAGGGATACGGTCTGGCCATCATGGTGGATGTCTTGAGTTGCGTGCTGAGCGGCGCAAACTGGGGGCCTTTCGCCCCGCCCTTCGCCTTGCGTCAGGAAATACCCGAGAAACAAGTGGGCAAAGGGATCGGGCATTTCTTCGGAGCCATGCGGATCGACGCATTCATCGATCCGGATGAATTCAAGACTCAGATCGACGAATATCGCCGCGAAATGCAAAACTGCAAGGCGACGCCGGGCACGGACGGCCCACTGATCCCCGGCGACCCCGAGCGGGAAGCAGAGAAAATTCGCTCCAAGCAAGGTATTCCCTTACTTCCCGCAGTAGTGGATGATTTGCGCGACGTTGCCAAGCAGACCGGAGTGCCTTTCGAATGATTCGATACCAACCAAGCCCATGAAAGCGTTTCGTAGATTCCAAAAAGCTCCCAAAGCCGCCCGGATTGAGGAAATTGCCACGCCCGAACCAGCTGACGACGAGGTCTTGCTCAAGGTGAGCCACTGCGGAGTATGTGGATCGGACTTACACGCTTGGCTGGATCATCCAGGCTATGAATTCGTTCTGCCTCAAGTCACTTTCGGACACGAAGTATCCGGTGTGGTCGATACAATCGGGTCCAAGGTCACCAGGTGGGCTCCGGGTGATCACGCCGTGATGGTTGCCGTGCAAACCGGACACGACGACAACTGCAGGTATTGCCGAGAAGGCTTGCCCCAACTGTCCTTGCGTCGTCGCGTGCAGGGCCTCTCCCTTGACGGTGGAATGGCTGAACACGTCGCGGTAAAGGAGGAATTCCTAGTCCCTGCCCCCAAGGATCTGCCTCTCGATCTCGTGGCGCTTACCGAACCCCTTTCCGTAGCCGATCACTGCGTGGTCAACCGATCCTCCATTGGCAAAGAGTCCAAGGTTGTGGTCACCGGTCCCGGAGTAATCGGAGCCTTTTGCGCCATCGTGGCGAGGCATCTCGGAGCCAAGGTACTGATCGCAGGAACGGAACGCGACGAAGCTGCTCGCTTGTCGAGGTTGAGAAAGGTCGGGTTTGCGACAGCGACCGTTTCGGAGAAGCAATCACCTCTCGATGAACAGGTCCGCGATTTTTTCGACGGAGAGGAAGCAGACGCGTTGGTCGAGGCCTCGGGAGCTTCAGTCGCCCTTGCGGACTCCTGGAAATGCGTGCGGCCAGACGGAGTGGTCACTGCGGTGGCTCTGTATGGTCAAAACGTCGACTTCAACGCCACCCAGTTCGTGCGCCGTCAAATCGACGTTCGCACGACCTACTCATCTTCTCCCACAAGCTACTTGCGTGCGATCGAACTACTCAATGAGGGAGCTGTCGACTATGACAGCTTGGTCACTGCGTACGACCTCGAGGATGCCGCCCAAGCCTTCGCCGACGCTGAGAGTCAGGCCGTATTGAAGCCCGTCCTCAGGTGTGGCGAGTGACTCCTTAGGCATCGATTCCGCTTGCTTGTCGTCAAGAACGGTAATCAATTGCTGATATGGCCAAGAAGCAACGTACTCAGGGAGTGCTCCAATCGATCAGGCGAAACACCTGCTACAATGCCGGTCGTACCATTCTTTTGGTCTGTTGTGTAATCATGGCTTTGTTATCCTTGGTCGGTGGAGCTACGATCTTCACTTCCATGGACAAGGATCAACCGATGGTAGTTCTTCTGTCCGTCAGCGTGGTACTGGGGGGCAGTGTAACGGCCTTGCTGATCCACTACGTTGGCAATGCATTCCTGGATGGGGCCGACTCCTTGCTGCAGATCGCCAAATTCTCGGAACGCGGGCAGCGAAGCCGCGTCGAGGCCCTCGAGTTGGCCAGGAAGCACGCAGTGCAGGAAGGGAGCGAGGAGGATTCGGCGGAAGAGTCGGTCAAAGAGGGATCGGAAGAGGTGTCCGAAGAGGAAGCGTTAGCGTTGGTAAAGGAAGTCTTGTCCCAGCGGGTGAAGGAAAACCAATCGCAACCCGACCCCAAGAACGAAGAAGAGACAACGGCATCCGACTGAGTCCTAGTGTAAGTCGGACATGCTCAACTCTCCGGCCTCCGCGGCTGCCAAGTAGTATTTCAGGGAGATTCGCAACCCCTCCTTTATATTCGTCAAGGGCATCTCCGGGAAAGCGGCCACGGCGCTGTCGGCGTTCAATTCGTAAACGAATGGCGTTTCCTCGGCATCGGATGCCACGTGCACCTTGCACTGATCCGCGATCCCGCAGGCACCGGCCGTTTCATGCAACAACTCAAGGAACTGTTCAACCGTCCGAGTTTCGCCACGCAAGTTGAATGCTTCGTGTCCTGAAAAAGGATGCAGGGCGGCGCAACCAAACCCCGCTCCCACGTCATCCACGAAGTGATAATGTTCGCTGCCCTTGTAGGGGATCGCGAACGGAACTCCGAGGGCCACTGCCTTGAGGGCTCGGGTGCCGGCGGCCGTATACCCCAAGTCGCGACCCGGCCCATAAGTGGTGGCCAAGCGAAGAGAGGCAGTGGGCACGCCCGTCTCCTGGTGAAAGGCTTGCGCAACCCCCTCTCCTCCTATCTTCCAATAGCCGTACAAGCTATGCGGCAGATAGGGGTCATTGGGTTGCACACCCGCAGGGCCATAGGTGGAACGAGGCCCGAACACTCCTCCGGAACTGGCGAAGACAAACCGTTCCAAGGGTTTGTCCAAAGAGGCGCATGCCCGACACAGGTTGACGGTTCCCACCAAGTTCACTTCCATGCCGCGAAAGGGATGATCCCGGCATTCGGGGGTTTGCAAGGCAGCTAGATGAATTACGTGACTGGGGCACAAGTGCCTGAGTACTTCTTGCAAAGCCGCTTGATCAGTTACGTCGCCTTGTAGGTTGCGATGACGCGAATCCTTCGTTGGTCCGGGATTACTTCGGTTGAAACCCACGACCTCATCGACTCCATTGTCCAATAACCAATTTACGGTTGCGGAACCGATGCAACCGGTCGAACCTGTCACAAGCACGCGTGCCTCAGCCATTGCAGTCTCGTGTTTTCGTGGAAAAGCCCCTTGCCGAGACAAGAGGCTTTATCGAATAAAGGGAAAGTATGATCAACTCCAGCCGTGCGCTTCGCTCACGTCGATCATGGCCTTCAGTATGACGTTCCAGGTGTCGGGGTTTTCCAAAGTGGCGTTGGGAAACATGCACCCATCCCAGCAGATATGCTCAATTCCGCGTGAGGCAGCATCCTTGAGCCAATAACCTGAGCATTTCGTAATGTCCAGCTTGCCGTTGGGATCGTCCGCTGGGCAATGCTTTCCCGTCTTGTCGTGACTGCCGGCTCCGTGTACTTGGCCATCATTCTGGGCGACGTGAAAGTCGATCGTCCAGGGACGCAACTTGTCGGTCATTTTCTCATAAGCCGCGTAAAACTCCTCGTCGGAGTAGCCTTCCTGCAAAAGGGCGTGCTCAGGTGCGTTGTAGCCAAGCGTGTAAAGGTAGGTGTGAGCTAGATCGGCTTGGAAACCGAGTGTCTCGGGCATGCCCACTTCTTCCAACAGGTCCAGCATGTCCTTCCAACTGTGCATGCCTGCCCAGCAAATTTCACCCTCGGCGGCGAGACGTTCACCATGCCCCTCGGCGATCTTGGCGGCCTCCCTGAACGTCTTGGCGATTTTCGTCGTGCTGGCAGCTGCGTCCTCGCGCCATTTTTCAACGCCGAACTCAGCTGAGTCTATGCGGATAACGCCCCGCTTGCGCACACCGTGATCATTGAATACTCCGGCGATGCGACAAGCCATCTTGACGGCGTCCAAGAACTTGCTGGTTGATTCGTCGTCGCCCATGGCCGAATCCCCCACCGTGCCGGGCCAAACAGGGGCCACCAAGGACCCGACGTCAAAGCCTTTGCCCTCAATGAGGTCAGCGATCCCCTTGAGTTCATCGTCGGACGCCTCGGGATCAGTGTGGGGAAGAAAAAGAAAGTAGTCGATGCCATCGAACTTGCGACCATCGACCTCTGCGGCGGCGGACAAATCAAGCATGCGCTCGAGGCTGATAGGAGGTTCTTGACCTTCTTCGTCTCCTTTGCCCACGAGACCAGGCCACATGGCGTTGTGTAGTTTCGGCGATGGGTTGCTCATCTGTATCCTCTTGTTAAGTTCCTAGGGTGAAGGGAATGAAAATTGAATGCTAGAGCGGACATGTGCGCCTAAAAACAGCCCTTCGGGCAAGAAAAAAATCTTTAAGCGAGGCACCTTTTATAGTATTGAATGAACACTGACACTTTAATTACTAGAACCAAAATCCACTCACAATGATCATGAAAACCAATTGGATTGCATTCCTTGCCTTGACCACCGCAGCCTCTTTACAAGCTCGCACTTGGACCAGTACAGCAGGCACGACGATCGAGGGAGAACTGATCGATTACGCCAACCTCACTGCCATCATTCAAGCGGAGGACGGACGTCGTTTGCCGGTTCAATTGGAGTTACTGAGCCCCTCGGATAAAGAGTACGTCAAGGAGTGGTACGTGGCGAAGAAAAAAGGCTCGGCACTCTCAACGGACAAGGCAACCAAGGAATTGAGACCGGAATTGACCAAACTGCTGCCCGAGAAGCTGATTGACTCCTCAGGCAAGGAAGTTTCACGCGATGAACTCGCAGGCAAAACCGTAGGGTTCTATTTCTCCGCCCATTGGTGCCCTCCCTGCAAAGCTTTCACCCCAAGTTTGGTAAAGTTTCGTGACGCCAACAAAGAAGATTTCGAGGTCGTTTTCGTGAGCTCGGACAGAAGCCCCGCCGCGCAAATGAGCTACATGAAGGAGTTTGATATGAAGTGGTTTACCATCAAGCATCGTTCCAAGGAAGCGAATGCCTTGGCTCAAAAATATGGTGTCCGCGGTATCCCCGCCCTGATCATAGTAGGGGCAGATGGCAAAACGATCACCAAGGACGGACGACGCGACGTATCATCGAACCCCAACGGAGCCCTCGCTTCCTGGGGCAAGCGTTAGCCCCTCTCACGAATTCCGACTCCCCGCTGATTGGCGGGGTTAAGCTTCAGCGGATCTCGATTTCGAGACGGCGGCTGCGGTCGATCTCGCCGCCTGTCTTGCTATCCTCTAAAACCAAGTGATAGGGCTGAAAGGGGAATACGCCGACATAGCGCATAATCATGAAGCGAAGGTCGCGAAAACTCTTCGAAGCCAAGCTCACTTTGCGTTTACCAAAGAGTTTGCCATGCAATTCAGCTTCTTGGATGTCGCGTGAAATCCCAGTCTTTTTCTTGATGTCTTCCCATTTGTCCAAATAAGACAAATCAACGGCTCGACCACCTTTGGAAGGTACTACCGAAAGCGTGGTGTCCCCGACCACAGGCGTCCAGTCGGGAGCCCGCCAATTATCGGGCACCTCTATGGATTGCGGAACGTACACGTCGATCGCCATGACACTTGCATGCTCGGCGCTTCGAGGGTCAACCGGTTCCCCTGTGATCGCAACACGGTTGCTGGAAACCTCGAAACCCATTTTCAGCTTCACCTCGTCGTCGTAGTTGGCGACTAACTCCAGCTTGCGAAAACCCGATTCCGAAGGTGGAGCGGAGGGCGGCTCGAAAGAAACCATTTTGCGCAAAGTGTAGTCGCTGTCAGGATTGTCTCGATAATAGGCATGGGGATAACCTTTGCTAGGATCCTTCTTGGTGTAATACCCCACTCGAAAGGACAAACGCAAAGGCTTGCCGATGACCTCGCCATCGGAATCCTTGAGGAAAAAATATAGACGACCGTTGGCATGCACCGCGACGTCGAAGTTCCGTCCTTTGTTGACGGTGTAATAGCGAGACCATTGCCCCTCGCCAATTGTAGGCAAAAGGGCTTTGCCGCCAACGTTGAGCGGGTTCTTGTCGGCAACCGGTGGCTTTGGCTTGTTTTCTGGAGCGGGAGCAGGAGTGGGAGTTCCCGGCCCGAAAGGATCCACTTCCCCGGTGGGGCGACTATTTCCGGAAGCCAACTTCTTGGCCAAGGCTTGCGACTCGGCGTTTAGCTTGGCGAGAGGGTAATCAAAGCGACGCCCACTCATTATGATGGTAACGCTACTTCCATCGCTTTTCACGAATTGAGCGCGGATTGTCTTTCCCTCGACGTTGGTCCAGTCGTAGATGGTATCGTCGGCGGCAGCGGAAAACACCGCGGTCGAGAAGCAAATAAAAAGCAAAGCTTTGGCGTATTTCATGAGGAGTAGGGTTTTGGAGATCGATCCACGGGTAAAGAAAAAACCTTTAGGTCTCGGTTACGGGATAGCTGCCTAGGCATTTCACGAAAGGACAGTTTTCCTCAAGTTCGCCCAAGGCCTCGCTCACAAGGTCGTCTTCGTGATGCCCCAAGACATCCACGAAAAAATAGTAGTCCCAAGCCTTGCGCCTGCTTGGCCTCGACTCGATTTTACTTAGGTTGAGCTTGCGATCGCTGAATGGCTCAAGCGCTTCTTGCAAAGCTCCGACCTTGTCCTTGACCGACAAGACGACGCTGGTCTTGTAATTGGTGTTCTCTCGGCGGGCGGATGCCTTGGGTCCGATGACCAAAAATCGTGTGACGTTCTCTTTCTTGTCTTGGATATCCTCGACCAAAACTGGCAAACCATGTAGCTCGGCAGCTAGATGGCCTGCGATTGCAGCGGTTTTCGTGTCCTGCTTTGCTCGCTCGACCGCCGAGGAAGTACTAGCCACCGGCACTAGTTGAGCATGCGCCAAATTACGGCGAAGCCATTCTCGACACTGCCCAAGAGCCTGATCCTTGGAAAGAACACTCTCGATATCGTTCAACTCGTGTTGTGAAATCAAGCAATGACGAATGGGTAGATAGATTTGCGCTATCACCGTGAGATCGGTTTCCACCAACATGTCCAAGGAGTGAAACACCGCTCCCTCAGTCGAATTTTCGATGGGCACCACACCGTAATCGCAATCACCGCGTTCGACCTCCTCGAAAACCTCCCCAATCGTATGAAGAGGTTTGTAGTTCAGACTGCTTCCGAAATTCTTTATCGCCGCTTGGTGGGTGAAGGTCGCTTCAGGACCAAGATAGCCAATGATCATTTTTTTCTCCAAGGCGATGGATGCCGAGATGATTTCCCTGTAGATCGCTCGCAAAGGAGGCTCATCGAGCGGCCCGTCGCTCAATTCCAAAAGCTTCTCGAACACCTCCTCCTCGCGAGCGGGAACATACAAGGGTTCATCGGCTTCGTGTTTCAATCGCCCGATCTCGGCAGCCAAGCGAACGCGTTCATTGAGGCGGTCGACAATCTCTCGATCCACCTTATCAATCTTTCCGCGCAGTTCCTCCAGATTTAGGTCCATTGAAAAAAACAAGGTTGCTACAAGGGCTGGTTGAGGCTTTTTGAGACCCTCTTCGAATGTATTTAACAATAGTAGGAAAAATCTCTTAGGCAATGAAAACCTCAAGTAGCCGACCCTTCTCTTCCGTCATCGTGGATGGCTCAGATCGAGCGCCCAACCGATCCATGCTTCGCGCAGTGGGATTCAGCGACGAGGATTTCGAGAAACCGCAGGTAGCCGTATGTTCCGCATGGAGCATGGTCACGCCGTGCAACGCGCATCTCGACGAACTGGGCAAACAAGCAGTTGTCGGCGTGGACCAAGCGGGTGGCAAAGCAGTCCCATTTGGAACCATCACGGTATCGGATGGCATCAGCATGGGCACTCCCGGCATGAGATATTCCTTAGTATCGAGGGAAGTCATTGCGGATTCCATCGAAACGGTCGTGGGAGCCGAAGGCATGGACGGAGTCGTCGCGATCGGTGGATGCGACAAGAACATGCCAGCGGCGGTAATGGCCTTGGCTCGACTCAATCGTCCGGGCATCTTTGTCTATGGTGGCACCATATTGCCTGGTATTCACAAACAGAAACCAGTCGACATAGTCTCCGTCTTCGAAGCAGTTGGCCAATTCGCGGGAGGTAAAATCGACGAAGAAGAACTAAAGGCAATCGAAGCGTGCGCCATACCGGGGCATGGTTCTTGCGGCGGCATGTACACGGCAAACACAATGTCATCGGCCATCGAGGCTTTGGGCATGAGCCTTCCCGACAGCTCCGCTCAATTAGCTGTCTCGGAGGAAAAGCGGTTCGACGCTATGAAGGCCGGCGAGGCTGTCGTACAATTGCTGGAAAGTAACTTGAAGCCTCGAGACATCATGAGTCGCGAGGCATTCGAGAATGCCATTACCGTCGTCATTACGTTGGGTGGCTCGACCAACGCGGTACTGCACCTTCTGGCCATGGCTCACGCAGCGGACGTTCCTCTCTCACTGGATGACTTCACGGAAATTGGGAAACGAGTCCCTCTCCTTTGCGATTTGAAACCCAGCGGCAAGTACAACATGTCGCACTTCGTTCGCATCGGCGGACTCCGGCCCTTGCTAAATACACTTCTTGAAGAAGGGCTCCTGCATGGCGATTGCTTAACCGTAACGGGAAAAACGGTCAGGGAAAACCTCGCCGACACGAAGCCCTATGCCCCCTACCCTGATGGCCAAGATCTTGTGCGCCCTTTCAATGACCCCATTAAGGCAGATAGCCACTTACGTATTCTGTACGGCAACTTGGCCAACGAAGGAGCCGTGGCCAAGATTACCGGCAAGGAAGGCCTGCGTTTTACCGGCAAAGCCATCGTCTACGAGTCCGAAGAAGATTCCCTGCGAGGGATTCTCGACGGGGAAGTCGAAGCGGGACACGTCGTCGTTATCCGCAACGAAGGTCCCGTCGGAGGCCCCGGGATGCGTGAAATGCTATCGCCGACTGGAGCAATAATGGGCAAAGGGCTGGGAGAAAGCGTCGCTCTGATCACCGATGGTCGCTTCTCCGGAGGCAGCCATGGCTTTGTCGTGGGTCACGTCACACCGGAAGCGGCAGTGGGTGGAACGATTGGAATTATTCGCAACGGCGACCCAATCACGATCGACGCCGAAAAAAACGAGCTCAACCTCGACTTGGAAGAGAACGATTTGAAGGCTCGCCTAGATGCTTGGACCGCTCCGGAGCCCAAGGAAAAGAGAGGCGTCTTGGCCAAATACGCAAAACTCGTTAGCTCTGCTTCCCTTGGCGCCGTAACCGACAATTTCTGAGGACATGAACCAAGATTTGTATCTTTCTTTTCCCGAAATCGGTTTTTCGGCCGATTTCTCTCTTGTCGACTTCCCGGATGGCTTTCTGGGATCCATGACGTCCAAAGCCGAAGACGCCCTCCGAATGATGGTGGACTTGGAAGGCGGCGCTATCGCTAATCCGGACGAAAACCGCATGGTTGGCCACTATTGGTTACGAGCACCCGAAAAGGCTCCTAGCAACGAGATAGCCGAAAGTATTCGAGAGGTTCAAACGAAGACCAAGCAAGTGGCGGAGCGCGTTCACTCCGGCGAACTGAAGGCCCCCACAGGCCCCTTCACCGAGCTTCTGGTCATTGGCATAGGTGGTTCCGCTTTGGGTCCTCAATTCGTTGGACGAGCCTTGGGGCATCCCGATAAAGACAAGCTGACGGTTCATTTTTTCGACAATACGGATCCCGACGGCATCGATTTGACCCTTTCCGAGATCGGATCACGTCTTGCAACCACACTCGTCTTAGTGATTTCCAAGTCAGGTGGCACAGCGGAAACCCGCAATGGCATGCTGGAGGCCCAACACGCCTTCGAGAAGCAAGACCTCGACTTTGCCAAGCAAGCGATCGCCATAACCGGGGAAGGCAGCAAGCTACATGAATACGCCAAAGCCAACGGTTGGCTGGACTTCCTTCCGATGTGGGACTGGGTAGGTGGTCGCACCAGTCAAACTGCCGCCGTAGGCCTTCTGCCCGCTTCCTTGCAAGGCATTGACGTCGACGATTTCCTTGATGGGGCCAGCCGAATGGATCAAATCACTCGTAATCCAAGCTTCCGAGGCAACCCCGCTGCCATGCTCGCTCTTGCATGGTATCACCTGACCGACGGCAAAGGGTCCCGTGACATGGTCGTCCTCCCCTACAAGGACCGGCTCGAGCTCTTTGCAAAATACCTCCAGCAATTGGTCATGGAATCTCTTGGCAAGGAACGCGACTTGGAGGGCAACCTCGTCCACCAAGGCATCGCCGTTTACGGCAACAAGGGTTCGACCGACCAGCATGCCTACGTCCAACAACTCCGTGAAGGAGTCCCGAATTTCTTCGCTCTCTTCATCGAGGTCTTGAAGCATCGTGATGCCAAAAGCCCCATCGTCGACGGGAACAACGTCACCTCAGGTGACTACCTGCATGGGTTCTTTCTTGGAACCCGTACCGCTCTTCATGAAAATGGTCGAAAATCAATCACCTTGTCCATTGCCGAGCTCTTGCCTAGTTCGATCGGCGCATTGATCGCCTTGTTCGAGCGAGCGGTAGGCTTGTACGCCTACCTCATCGGCATCAATGCTTATCACCAGCCCGGCGTGGAAGCGGGAAAGAAAGCGGCAGCCGCGGTCCTCGCAGTTCGTGAATCGGTGCGGGATCATCTACGGGAAAACCCTGGCGTGGAACTCACCGCAAACGAAGTTTCCTGTGGGATTGATCATGCAGACAAACAGGATTGGGTGTTCAAAATCCTCGAGAATTTAGCTGTCAATGAGCCTGAAAGCTATTGCCGCAAAGCGACTGGAAATCCCACAGAAGACGTTTTCTCTTTTTCGACCGGAAATCCTTGATTCACTTCATATTGAAATCAATCCATCGAACGCTTCCTCGACTGGAATCCTAAAAGGATTTGCATTCGGAGAAAAGCCTACGTACTTTACTTTTTAAACAACCTTAAGCTCTATGAATATTTTCAGCGTTATCTTACGTGTGCTTACAATCCTTCTAATCGGTGGGTCAATTACGCTATGGCACATGACTGGAACGAACATCAAGAAAAAGATTGGTGGGGACAAGGACATGGACTACATCACCACCCTGCTTGGCGGCCCAGGCAAGGATGGCAAGCTCGGTACCGACGACGACGAAATATCCATTTTTGAGGAAAACACCAATCTAGCCTACGAAGTGCTAGGCAGTGATGAGGATTGGAAAGCTTATGAGGAAGAGAAGAAACTCTTTAACGAAACCATTGCCCAAAAAGATCCCACGACCGTTCTTAGTATCGACACGCTGAGGACCAAGGCGATCGAGAAACTCGTTGGTGAAGGGGTAAATCCGGATGAAGACGAAGAAAACATAAACAGCAAGAAACACGCGGAAAATCCCGAATTTCATCCAGGCGCAAGGAACCCACATCCTTTGGCTCCCGAATTATATGGGGTGGATATGCCAAACGGTGTGCCCGAGATACTGGAAATGCTTCCCGACGAAATTAACCAAATTGCAAACCAAGCCGACACGATCGACGCTCTTTTCGAGAACCAAACAGTGTCGAATAGAGCCACCTCTGCCAATAGTGCTTTGAAAGGCCTGATGGAGAAAAAAGGGTACCAAGTCAGCAAGGAATTAAAAGTCAAGAATCGGGAGGAAACCTCTTCCAAAAGTGATAGTGCCGAAGATCGGTTGAAGGCCGCCTTCGCAAAGTTCTTTTGGGAACGCGAAACACTCTTTGGCGAAATCAATGCCTTGCGTCAACAGGTTGCCGACAAGGATCAAAAAATCATTGCTCTTCAGATTAGGCGTGTCGCATCAATAGCCCAAGAGGATATTTCGAAAGGGGACCAAGGGGTGGATCCGCAATTTAACGGTGAAGTGAAACATCTTCTGGTCGAATGGCAAAAGAGTTATAAAAAGGGGGAAACCGAAAAGACAGCGCTGCAAGTCGAATTGGGACGTGAAAAAGAGAAGTTGGCTGAAACTCAAGCCAATCTTCAAGCCACTGAACTTGCCAAACAGGAGCTAGATGACGAGTGGAAGACAAAAATGAAAGACACTCGCGAGAACTACGAAGGCCAACTGCAGGAAAAGGAACGCGACAAAATCAATTTCGGTCAAGACGAGTACTTGCGCGGTTGGACGGAAGCCACGAAGGAATTCAAGGGTGAGATTGCGGGAGCCGAAGAGAAGACGAGGCCTAATTATTTTGATGAAGAAAACCCAACGGTTCTAGTTGGTGACGGTGAGGAAGCGGCTCCAGCCGAGGGTGAAGCCCCCCCCCAACAGCCGGTAGTTCCAAGCAACCTCACTCCAGGGCAAAACAACCCATTGGGGGAAGGACTTGAGGAGCCAAAGTTCGATGGCATAATGACCAACGTTCTTCGAATTCTGCCTAGAGACGGTCTCATCATCCTTTACATTGGTTCAGAAAACGGCCTGTCCAACGGCAATTTGTTCACCTTGGTCAAGGAAGGCAAGCAAGCTGCTCGGATCAAGATAACCGACGCCAAGCCGAAATACTGCGTCGCGAATATCCTACCGGAATTCGGAGATCCGCGGAACTTGCGAGCAGGAGACCAAGTTAAAGTCGTTCGCTAGGGTTTTCATTTCTAATTAATCCAACGCACAATGCCAAGGAGAGGGTAATGATGAAGAAGATATTGATATTAACGCTGCTAGCTGCTTTGACTCTAGCCAGCGCAGGGTGCATCACGAATAATCCAAACGACTCCAGGATTCCACAAAGCCGTCCCGCTAGCTGGGAGCACTCAGGTCCGGCTGGATTTGGTGGCCCTGGTTTCGGAGGGCGCTGACCCTAATTATTAGCGATCCTTTTCAAGCAATTAGGTGACCCAGCCTCAAGGCGTCCTATATCTCGTCGCCACGCCGATCGGCAATTTGGGCGACCTGTCCGAGCGCTCCGTTGAATCTCTTCGTTCATCCGACCTCGTGGCTTGCGAAGACACTCGCGTCACAGCCAAATTGCTAGCCCACTTGGGATTGGCCCGACCGACTACTTCCTACAGGGAGGAAAACGAGCTCAGAAAAGCCCCGGAACTTGCTCAACGCATTGAGCAAGGGGAAAGCATTGCCTTGGTCTCCGACGCAGGCATGCCAGCCATCAGCGACCCTGGGTTCAGGCTCATTCGCGAATGCCGAAGACGCAAGCTCAACGTAGTTCCCCTTCCCGGTCCGAACGCCGCGTTGACGGCTCTTGCTGCATCCGGGCTACCAACCGACAAATTCCTTTTCCTTGGTTTTCCTCCTTCGAAAACCAGTGGTCGCAAGACTACCTATGGGAAATGGAGAGATTTCCCTGGCTCAATCGTATTTTATGAATCCAAGCATCGCATTGCCAAGAGCCTCGTGGATCTGGAAGACGTATTGGGTAAGGATCGATATATCTGCGTAGCCCGTGAAATGACCAAGGTTCATGAAGCCTTTCACGTTGGCCCAGCCGGGGAAGTACGGCAAGCGGTGTCCGAAAGGAGCCAAAAGGGAGAATTCGTAATCGTAGTCGCTCCGCAAGGATACGTTCTATGATGACTGGAAAAGTCGCCGTCATCGACGTCGGTAGCAACACCATCAAACTCTTGGTGGCAAGAGGCGAACCTCAAAAGCCGATTGAAGCGGTTCACCAGTGCAGTGTACCCACGCGTATAGGTACTGGTATCGGCGACGACCACCCCTCATTGACTGGGGACAGCATGAAACTGGGCCTCGAAACGATCGAGCAACTTCTCGCACAGGCGCAAAGTCATGCAGTCCACTCGATACGAATAGTTTCCACCGGGGCCGTCCGAAGCGCCTCCAACGGAGCTTATTTTGCGCAACAAGTTGAAAAAGCCACCGGAGAACCCCTCGAGATCCTCTCTGGGAAGCAAGAGGCTCATGGCATTGCCTCAGGCCTTCTCACTGATCCAGCGTTAAAGAATGAACAAGATTTCGTAGCCTGCGACCTGGGTGGGGGGAGCCTGGAACTCATCCTGGTCAAGGAACGTTCGGCAACGGCCACAATCAGCTTGCCGCTCGGAGCAGTTCGTCTAACCGAACGTTTCGTTCCCAACCCTCACTTAACGATACCTGATGAACAGAGAGATCTGATTGCCGCCCACGTAACCCAAACCTTGGCGAAGAGCGGGTTTCCATTTCCAGAAACCGTCTCCTCAATGGTGGCCACGGGAGGATCGTTTTATACCGCCCGACTAATGCTCGCCGAAAGAGAGGGTATATCCTTCGAGAAACGATCCACCCTCACGCGCTTGGACTTCAGTGGGTTGCTAAGTGAAACCGCTTCTCTCAACCTAGCCGAACGCCACGAACGTTTCCCTGCGATGCCTCCCAATCGAGCGGACGTGATGATTGCTGCATTCACCTGCATAGTCGCCCTGTTTGATCAGCTGAAAGTCAGTGAAGCAACCAACAGTCTTCGGAACCTACGCTACGGCATCGCCGCCGAAATGCTCTCTGAGGGCTGAGATGTAATTTTCGAAATCCCCGGGCAGCTCCGCCTCGTAGCTCACCTGCTCGCCACTGACTGGATGAGCGAAGCACAGGGAATGGGCATGCAAGAGGACTCGTGGAGCCTCGAGTCCCATTTGCCGACCCGGCTTGTAGCCATAGGTCAAGTCACCGGCAATCGCATGGCCTAGGTAAGACAGATGCACGCGTATCTGGTGGGTGCGGCCCGTGTGAATCAAGCATTCGACAAGGGCATTCTCCCCACCGAAGCCCTCTACCACTTCCCAGTCGGTGTGAGCAGGTTTGCCGTTTTCCGAAACCGCCATCTTCACGCGAACCTTGGGATGGCGTCCTATTGGCAAACGAATGGAGCCTTTAAGTTCTCCGGGAACGCCTACAACGACAGCAAGGTATTTCTTAACGATTTCACGGGAAGAGAACCGTTCCGCCAAAACCTTGTGCGCGACGTCGGTCTTGGCCACGACCATGACGCCGCTGGTCTCCTTGTCCAGTCGATGGACGATGCCCGGACGTTCCGGAGCCCCTGTATGACTCAAGTTGTCTCCACAGTGATGGAGCAAGGCATGAACGAGAGTATCTTCTCCGGTACCATCTCCCGGATGAACGACCATGCCGCTTGACTTGTTCAGAACGACGATATCCTCATCTTCGTGAAGAATCTCCAAGGGAATCTCGACCGGTCGCAACCCGGGAACTGTTTCCGGAGTAAAATCGACCAACAAGACGTCGCCGGGCAGAAGCTTTTGCTTTGATTGAAGCGCTTCCCCGTCTTTTCGTTGGGTCCTCCCCTTCTCGATGGACCTTTGGATCGCTCCTCTACTAACTTCAGGAAAACTTCGGGCCAACAACTTATCCACTCGTTCAGGATGAGCATCTTCGGGAACGACGAAGGTAGTCGCAGACATGGTGAGCCTATCCCTGGGCTAAGAGTTGGTCGATTACCCGGTTTGCGTCCTGTCGTACGGATGGCTCCACGTCAGCCAATTCGAATCCGTTGCGAGCCAGTTGGGCAAGTTCTGAACGAGTGAATGAAAGGTGCTCGGCCAAGGCCTCGTATTCATCGTTCAATCGATTGCCGAAGGAAAAGGTGTCATCAGTATTCAAGGTGCAACGAATGCCCTCGTCGAAAAAACGTCGAACAGGATGCTCCGCCATGCTGGGCACCACTTTCAACTTGAGGTTGCTGATAGGGCAAATATCCAGAGTCGCGTCCACTTCTTTGATCAGTTCGATCACTGATGGATCTTCAACCGCCCTGACGCCATGCTGAATTCTCCGAACGTTAAGTTTTTCGATCGCTTCTCGAACGTTCTCAGCCGGCCCGAACTCCCCTGCATGAGCCTTTAGTTTCCTTCCATTGGCTTTTGCCTTTGCCCAAAAGTCGGGTGTCCAATCTTCCATGGGCAAGGTCTCCAAGCCGTGTAAGTCGATTCCAGCGAGGTTTTCCCATGATTCCAGCGCATCCTCCAATACGGGCCCTAAAAAGGGGGTGTAGGCGTTTCTGCTGATGCCTAGAAAGACATGGACGTCGAGCCCCTCTGGAGCAGCCGTACGGATGGCCTCCAATACTTCCTCGCCGGGAATCTTGAGCAATTCCATGATGCCCGCGTGAAAACTGGTCTCAACGTAACGCACGTTTTGCTCCAGATGCTTTTCGAAAATAACTTTGGCTCCCTCGTGGTAACGCTCGGGACTGTCAAACCATCGGATGGCGTGCTCGATGAGTGTTCGCTCGAATTCCTCAAAAGTTTGGTAACGAAAGTCCTTGGCCCAGAAATGAGGGTTTTCTGCGAATTCGTCTGGAAACAAGCCGTGCAGTAACTCCCAAGGAAGACATCCTTCGACGTGAAGATGTGTCTCGGTCTTCGGCAGGGCTTGGATGAAAGCCTTGGTCTCTGAGTCAAGGGGCATACGGGAAAGCAAGGGGATCAGGTACTTTCCTTGAGGAGATAGTCGGGATTCAATTTTTGCAAGTCATCGGTCAGAAAAAGGCCGTCTCTGCGAATAACCTCTCCGTCGAAACTGATTTCGCCACCCCCGTACTCGGGTCGCTGAATGCAAACCATGTCCCAGTGGACTTGCGATCGGTTGCCATTGTCGGCTTCCTCGTAGGCCTGACCGGGGGTGAAATGAAAGGATCCCGCTATCTTTTCGTCGAATAAAATATCGAGCATGGGCTCCGTAATGAGTGGATTAAAGGCAATGGCAAACTCTCCGACGTAGCGAGAGCCGTCATCCGAATCAAGGATCTCATTGAGCTTGTCGGCATGGGCGTCCGCCGTGGCCTCGACCACTTTTCCCTTCGCGAATGCCAGGCGAACGTTGGAGAAGGCAGTGCCTTGGTACAGGGTATCGGCAGTAAAAGTCACCTCCCCTTCCACGCTGTCTCGGACCGGACAGGAAAAGACTTCCCCGTCTGGAACGTTGTGGGTTCCTCCGCAAGCCACAGCGTTAATCCCCTCAAGAGAAAACCGCAGATCGGTTCCAGGGCCCGTGATATGGACGGCGTTGGCTTGTTGCATGCGAGCCTGCAAGGCAGTCATGCCTTCGGACATGCGTCCATAGTCCATGCAGCAGGCATCGAAGTAAAAGGTCTCGAAGGCTTCGGTGCTCATGCGCGCCTGCTGCGCCATCGACGGAGTTGGCCAACGGAGCACGCACCACTTGGTCTTCTTCACTCTCCAGTCTAGAACCGGCTTGAGAATACGCATGGCTCGCTGAACGTCTTCCTGGGGAATGTCCGATGTCTCGAAAACATTGTCGGAACCTCGCAGGGCGACGTAGGCATCCATCGTCTTCATTCTTTCCATTTCCCACGACAACGCCGTTTCGAACTGTTCGTCCGGCCCACTCAAGACCCACTCCCGGTCAAGGCGGGCGTGCTGTAATTGAACGAATGGCGTGGCGCCTCGATCACGAGCCGCTCGCACAAGGGCCAGAGTCATCTCGTGAGGAACGTCGAAAGCGTGGATGAGCACCTTTTCGCCAGCTTGCAGGTTGGTGGAATGAGAAACGACGTTGGCCGCGAGTTTTTCGTAACGAGAATCCATGGCAATGGTTGTTGAAATTACTGGAGATACATGCCTGCTACAGGCCGCGTCGGATTTTGGATCCCGTGAAACTGATGCGCACCCGGTAGACGTTCTTTCTTCTCGTAACGATTCCAAAAGTTTCGCGGTCGACTCGTTCCGGCACCTCGATTTTCCGTATGTCGACCACGGCGGTGAAACCTCGCTCGGTGAAAACGTCAATCAGCATGGCTATAGCGAGAGGATCATCGAAAACGGAATCCTCGGAATTGATGTAGGTCAACCCGGAGATCGAGTGCTTTTCGACAATGGGTATAAACTTGATCTTTATGAGGTCCACCACCTGGCCAAACAAATCGGAATGCTTCTTCTCGTAGGAATAAAGCCGATCCACCAGCAGCTGGCGGGCATGTAGAGAAAGCTTGTTGGCTAAAGGGATGGAAGAAATGCGATCGTAAGTGGCCTCGTCGAGTTCCAGCGAACTCTGGTATTGCAACTCGTGGATGATCCTTTGCTGAACCTCGATAACGGTACCTTGCGCATTGATGAAATGGTAATGAAAGACTTCTCGCAGCGTAGTAAGTGAATCGTAGGTGGATTCCTTGAAGGTCTTGTAACGCCGATGGGCAGCCTCCTCGTCGAGGTCGGTCACACGAACCTCCCACTTTTGTCCCACCCCGGATGCTTCCACTTCCGCATTGTGCGCCATCGCCTTTTGACCTCGCACCAACTGGCGACGTACGCTTTCGGCCTCGTCCACGAAAAGCATGATGATGTGAAACTGAGGCTTGGGAAACTGGACCTCCTTCGCGGTCCCCAAATGTTGGCTGCGCAACTCGCTCAGGCGTTGATAGAACAGTTTCAGGCATTCCACCTGCGTTTCGGTCCTGGGAAACCCGTCCACGATGGCTCCGCTCTCGTACATGGGATCCAGCAACTTGAGAAAAACCAATTCCGTTACTTCACGGTCCCCAACTAACAGACCGGCGTCGATCTTCTTTCTGGCCATGGGGCTATTCAACAGTTCACTCACCACTATGGGTCTCTCGGTCAAGTCGCGAAACTCCATGATGAACTCGGTTTGCGTACCCTTGCCGGCGCCAGGCGCTCCATTCAGCCAAAAGATTTCCTTGGGAAAGCGCATGTTGTCACTTCCCACTTCCGCTTCCAAACTAGACCATATGGAATGGAAGATAATTTGGGCGTCCTTGACCTCGATATCCTCTACAGGCACCTCTGCCTTGTCTTCTTTTGCAGGATTTTTGCTATCTGCTTGCTTGGTTGCCATGGCAGGAGATTTAGCGGAACAACAAAGGAACGTTCAAGGAATCGTTAAAAGCGGAAAACATAATGCAAAGGCATTGCAATTCAAGCAGTTTCGAAAAAGTTGCAAACACTTAAAGCGGTTCAAGTAGGTCCTGCCAAATCCTCGAAGATGGACTCGAATGCGGTCGTCGCCTTTTCCATGATCCCCAAATGAAAACTTTCGTCCGGAGCATGCAAGTTATCAGCTGGTGTAAAAAGCCCAATCAAGAGAGAATCGAGTCCCGCGATCTCCTTCAAATCACCGATAATCGGTATGCTGCCCCCTTCGCGCATGAAAATTGGCGATGAACCGAAAGATTGGGCAATGGCTTGTTCGGCCGCGGAAAAAGCACGCTTGAGAAGAGGGGATTCCTCGCCACTGGAACCAGGTTTGCCGGGAGGGATCACGACGTAAGGATCACCGCCTCCCGTAACGCTCACCTCCACGGATACTTCGGGAGGACACCTCTCCTCAATCGCCGCTTTCACCAAGGAAGCAATGACTCCTTCCTTTTGGTTCGGAACGAGGCGGCAAGTGATCTTCACGAAAGCTTCACTGGGGATTACGGTCTTGGATCCCTCGCCTTGATACCCACCGCCTATGCCATTGAATTCCAAAGTGGGGCCAAATCGAACCGACTCCAAGGAATTATAACCGGAGGAAGGCTTGAAACCAGGTGCCCCGATGAAACCAAGGTATTCTTCTTCGGTTTGCGGCATTTTCAGCAATTCATCTCGCTCCCAGTCCGCGGGAACGCTCACCTCGTCGTAAAACCCGGGCACCGCTACGTTGCCCTCCTCGTCGTGAAGAGAGGCGCAGACCTCGGACACGGCTCGCAAAGGATTGAATACGGGGCCTCCATGCACACCGGAGTGAAGATCCATGGCGGGCCCCTTGAATCGCGCCTCCAGCGCCACCAGACCGCGTAAGCCCGTGGTGATCACGATTTGCTCGGGATTGGGGCTGCCAGTGTCGGAAACAAGAACCATCTCGGCGTCGAGACGGTCTTTGTAGCGTTCGAGAAAGCCCTTGAAGCTGGGACTCCCCACCTCTTCTTCGCCTTCGATCAGATAGGTAATTCGTAAAGGAAGCTCGGGGTTTCGCTGAAGAACGCGGGCCAACGCGGTCATGTGAACGATTTGAGGCCCTTTGTTGTCGGCCGCGCCACGCCCATACAACCGATCGCCCCGCACCTCGGGCTCAAAAGGGGGCGAGGTCCACAGATCCAGCGGATCAGCGGGTTGCACGTCGTAATGCCCATATACGACAAGGTGCGGCCAGGATGGGTCGCCTCGGGTAGCCAGCAAAATGGGATGCATGGGGGTCTCTATGGTTTCGACTGAAAAACCAAGTTCCCGGAGAAGGCTCGTCACGTAATGGCGAGCTCCTGTCATCCCTTGCGCAAAAGAGGAATCCGCCGAGACACTGGGATGGGAAGCATACGCGGAAAGTTCCGCGACTGGATCGTCAAAAGCCATGGGAGGAATGCAGGAAAGTCTTAGGGTGATTCGCCTCGGGCTTCCTTGCTTTGCCGATAAATTCGCATGGCTTGATCCATTTTGGATTCAAGGAAAGCAATGCGGTTCTCGGGTGAGGGATGGGTGGAGAGAAACTCAGGCGGCTTCACCTTGCTCCTTTTGTCCATCTTCTTCCAGAAAGTGACCGCGGCCCGGGGGTCATATCCGGCCAATGCGGCATACATGAGCCCTCGCTCGTCAGCCTCGGTTTCCTGTTTCCGGCCATACGGCAAAGCAAGAAGGAGTTGGCTGCCCAGTCCATAGCCAAGACGAGCCGCTTGCCGATCGGAACGATCCTTGTCGCGCATCGAATTTTCCAACAATACGCCACCAAGGGCTATGCCTATGCCCTGCGAAAGTCTTTTATTTCCATGACGACAGGCCACGTGAGCGATTTCGTGCCCGATAACGGCGGCTAGTTCGTCATCGCTGTCCACCAAATTGATCAATCCAGTGTAAACACCGACTTTGCCGCCAGGCAGGGCAAAGGCATTAACGGCTTTGTTCTCGAAAACCACGAATTCCCATTCGGTTTTCGGCAACTCGATATCGGAAACTTCCGCAACGCGCTTGGCAATCCGTTTAACCATGGCGTTGTGTTTGGGGTTGGTGGAAACCTTCTCCTGCTTCTTCATTTGCCGGAACGCATTGTGTCCCTGACTGGCAACGTATTCCTCAGGCAAAATGGCCGCACCGCAGCCACTAAACAAAATAGAGGAGGCGAGGAAAACGAATCGATTGAACAGTTTCTTCATGGTGTGATGGAAAACGTCTTAATCAATTTAGGCCCAACCCGTTGGCGAGCGCAACTTCTTTCCAGAGAGTATCCAGTTTTCAGTGACGGAAGTGCCTGACGCCGGTGAACACCATTGTCATGTCTCGCTCATCGGCTGCCGCGATGACCTCTTCGTCTCGCATACTGCCACCTGGCTGTATGGCGGCCGTGGCCCCGGCTTCCGCGGCGGCGATCAAGCCATCCGCAAAAGGAAAGAAAGCATCCGAGGCAACAATCGAACCTTGCAGTGAAAGGTCTGCTTCCCCCGCCTTCCAGACTGCGATGCGCGAACTATCCACTCGTGACATTTGGCCAGCCCCGACCCCCAAGGTGCATTCGTCCCCGGCATACACGATGGCGTTGGACTTGACGTGCTTGACCACCTTCCAGCCGAAGAGAAGAGCCCGCCACTCGTCCTCTGTGGGCTCACGCTTCGTCGGCACGGAGCAGGAGGGGCGGCTTACTCGCTTCTGGTCGCGGTCTTGATAAAGGAAGCCACCGGGCACGGAGCGAGCCTCCTGCAAGGTGTCGGAGCCAAATCCCGAGCTTGCGACGAGCAGGCGCAAATTCTTCTTCTTCCCGAAGAGTTCTCGAGCCTCTTCGGAAAACCCGGGAGCAATGATCACCTCGCAAAAGATTTCGGATATTTTCTCGGCCAATGCGAGGTCCAGGGTCTGGTTTACCGCAATGATTCCACCAAACGGGGCTTGACGATCCGTAGCGAAAGCCAAGTCCCACGCCGAGGCCAAGTCGTCCGCGCTTGCCACGCCACATGGGTTGGTATGCTTCAGGATGGCCACGGTGGGGCGCTCGAACTCGCCGATCAGGTAAGCTGCGGCCGAAGTGTCCAGGATATTGTTATAACTAAGCTCCTTGCCCTGCAATTGCTCGAAATGCTCTAGGAAGCTACCATAGAGACCCGCCTGTTGGTGCGGGTTCTCGCCGTAGCGCAGGTTCATCGCCTTGGACGCGGATAGGTTCAGCTCGCTCGGCAGGCCGGCGATGGCGTCGACGTCGGGCTCATCTCCTCCCGTCCGCTCTTCGAGGAAAGCGGTAATGGCGCCATCGTAGTCGGAAGTGCGCCGATACACCTTGGCGGCCAATTCCTGACGAAGCGCAAGTTGAGCATTGGCGTCGCCTCCGCGCATGGACTCGAGCACCCGATCGTAATCGGAGGAATCGCAGACCACTGTTACCGAGACGTGGTTCTTGGCCGCGCTACGCAACATGGAGGGACCGCCTATGTCGATTTGCTCGATCGCTTCCGGAAGCGTGACCTCGTCTTGGGCGACGGTTTGCTCGAAGGGATACAGGTTGACCACCACCAAGTCGATCAGCGCGATCCCTGCCTCCTCGGCCTGGCTCAGGTGATCCTCGTCGTCCCGCAGGCAGAGCAGCCCACCGTGAATTTTGGGATGCAGGGTCTTGACCCGCCCGTCCATCATCTCGGGGAATCCGGTGTGCTGGCTCACCTCGATCACTTCGATGCCGGCTTCCTGCAGCAGCTTGGCCGTGCCTCCCGTAGACAGTATGCGGTAGCCGAATTCCTCGGCCAATGACTTGGCGAAAGAAGCCAGTCCCGTTTTGTCGCTGACCGATAGTAGAGCGTACTTTTCCATGAATGGCTTCATGCCGTCCTCTTCGGAACGGGCAAGGAAAAACGATTAAATTGGTGAACTTAAGCGTTGCCGCTACAGCTTGAGAAGGCTTTATGGAACTTTTACGCCAAATGGCATCCGAAAGCATCGCACTCGAAGGTTTACGCGTCTCGCTCGACAAGTTGGTCTATCACAAGGACCCCATAAACTTGCCGTCCGCCCAACCTCATGCCTTCATCTACTTCATCACCATCACAAACCTGTCCGATCGCACGGTTCACTTGCTCGGTCGCAAGTGGCTAATAGTCAATGTGGACGGCACCAAACTGGTCATTGAGGGAGACAAGATAGTAGGCGAGACACCAACTCTCGAGCCGGGCGATAACTTCTCCTACAACAGCTATCACGTCACGAATATGAACGCCGTGGTCCATGGCTCCTATCACGGAGTTGATCAATTCGACCAGAAAGTGCACGTCAACGTGCCTAAGTTCGATTTATCCATTCCGGAACAGGACCCTCCGGACGCCAGCTTGTCGTGAAGATCACCGACCTTAACTCGCATGGCGGCATCGGCGCCAACAGCCTGCTCGTCGAAATGGGCCCTTTCCGCTTCGTGGTAGATGCAGGGCTACATCCCAAGTTGGCCGGCAACGAGGCCATGCCCAGCTTTGATCTCGTGCCCGTCGATTCGCTCGACTTTATTATACTCACCCATTGTCACCTCGATCATCTCGGCTCGCTCCCCGTCCTCTCACGCGAGCAACCCGACGCCCCCGTTTTTCTCTCCCAGCCTAGCCAAGCGCTCGCCAAGCGCATGATGATGAACTCCATCAACGTCATGAAACGGCAGCGCGGCGAGCTCAACCTCCCCGAGTATCCACTCTACACCCGAAACGACGTCAAACGCCTCGCCGAGCGCTTTCGTCCCATCGGGTTCCGCAAACCTTACCATTTCGAGAAGGATGGTGAAAACCTGGAGATCGCTTTCCAACCCGCAGGTCACGTCGCGGGGGCCATATGCTGTCGATTGACCCGTGACGCCGGCGAAAGCGTGTTCTTCTCAGGCGACCTCCTCTTCACCGAACAACGCACCCTGAAGGGAGCCGCCCCCGAACCGGAGGGGGTCGACGTCCTCGTGCTCGAGACCACCCGCGGGGCAAGCCCGCGCAAGGAGGGCGTAACCCGCGAGCTCGAGGTAGAACGCCTTCTCGACGAGATACGCAAGCCCATCGACAAGGGAGGTTCCTGCCTGATCCCCGTCTTTGCGCTCGGACGCATGCAGGAAATGCTGGTTATCCTGGACCAAGCCCGAAAAGACGGTCGCATACCTCGTTGCCCCGTGTTCTGCTCAGGGCTCGGCATGAGCATCGTGGACTACTACCACGAAATCTCCCAATCCTGCACGCAACTGAACTTCAACCGCAAGGTACTTCGCAGCTTGGGCGTACTCCCCCTGCCCGACCACATGGAGCCCGGCCGGCCGCCCGGCATAAACGGCATATTTTTGGTCAGTAGCGGCATGGTGGTCGACCACACTCCGTCCTACCGGGTTGCTGCCAGTCTCCTCGGCGACGACCGCAACTCCATACTCTTCGTCGGCTACTGCGATCCCGACACTCCCGGCGGCAAGCTCCTCGAAAAACGCAACGGGGAAGAGTTTCTTTTCGAGGCGATCGATTACGTCACGCAGGTCAAGGCCCGCATTCGCCAGTTCGACATGAGCGGACACGCCGACCGAGACGAACTACTGGAGCTCGCCCACCGGGCCAGTCCGCGAACCATCGTGCTGCATCACGGCGACCCCGAGGCGCGCCAGTGGTTTTCCGAGCAACTCGCCCAAGCCTCCTACCAGCCCGAAGTGATAGACCCCATCCCCGGCAAAACCTACGAAATGTAGAAAAACGAGTACTCGCGCAATCTCCTTGCCCAGCGTCCTCCCATCCACATGTATCGTTCCCCTTTTTACCCATGAGCGACGAAACCACTGAAACCACTCCCTTTGCCCGCCACGACGGCCGGACAGTAGATCAACTGCGCCCTATCTCTCTCGAGCCAGGCATCGCGCCCTACGCCGACGGTTCCGTCATATGCTCTTTCGGCGACACCCGCGTCATATGCGCCGCCATGATCGAGAACAAGGTGCCAGGCTGGATGCAGCGCCAAAAGGTCGAGGGCGGTTGGCTCACGGCCGAGTACAACATGCTCCCCTACTCCACCCTGACCCGCAAGGACCGCCCCAGCAGCAGAGGCAGGCAGGACGGACGCAACATAGAGATACAACGCCTTATCGGGCGTTCCCTGCGAGCCTGCACCGACCTCAAGAAATTACCCGGCAAGACGCTTTGGATCGATTGCGACGTCCTCCAAGCCGATGGAGGCACCCGCACCGCATCCATCACGGGAGCCTGGGTGGCGGCCCAACTCGCCTTCGCCAAGCTGCTCGAAAAAGGCAAAATCGAGGAAAACCCGCTGACCGACCACCTCGCCGCCATCAGCGTGGGAGTATACCGGGACACTTGCTTGCTCGACCTCTGCTACGTCGAGGATCGCGACGCCACAGTCGACGCCAACGTCGTGATGACCGGGACCGGTGAATTCGTCGAAGTGCAGTCCTCCGGCGAGGAAGCTACCTACTCGCGCGAACAACTGGACGAACTGCTGGCCCTCGCCGCCAAGGGGTGCGCCGAACTCGTCGAGGCCCAAAAGGCCGCCGTTTCCTAGAAACAATACCTCATTACTTGAGCTGACGGATACTATTTACATGAAATCCTGTGTCACCATATCCTTGGTTTCCAGTCTCCGCGGTGGTCCGTGGATTCTGTGGGACGATCTTGCAACGAGTTGCCGCAAGGCGGCCGATCTCGGCTTCGACGCCGTGGAACTGTTCACCGAGGGGCCCTCGGCGGGTCAACCGGGCGAACTGGCTGCCTTGCTGACCGAAACCGGATTGAGTCTGGGAGCCGTCGGCACGGGGGCCGGCAAAGTGATCCGCGGACTCACCTTGACCGATCCCGATCCCGAGCTTCGAGCGCAGGCTCGAGCCTTCGTCTCGGACATGATCGTCTTCGGCGCCCAGCACAAGGCGCCCGCCATCATTGGCTCGATGCAGGGAACTCACGGAGGCGAAGTGTCTCGAGAACAAGCCTTGGACTGGCTGGGTGAGGCCCTCGAGGAACTAGGAGAAGCGGCGACGGCGGCCGGGGTCAAGCTGATCTACGAGCCGCTCAATCGCTACGAAACCAATTTGTTCAACCGCTTCAACGAAGCCGCCTCATTCCTCGACGGCTTGAATACCAACGGTGTCACCTTGCTGGCCGACCTTTTTCACATGAATATCGAGGAAGCCGACATTGCGATCAGTTTACGCGAGGGAGCGCGGCATGTGGGCCACGTACACTTCGCCGACAGCAACCGGCGGCCTATTGGGAATGGGCACACGGATATGGAGCCCATCGCGGATGCCTTGCGTGAAATCGGCTACGATGGATGTATATCGGCCGAGGCCTTCGATTGGCCGGACCCCGATGCCGCCGCCCAGCAGACCATCGATTCCTACCGCAAGTATTTCGGATAAATTGCCCGTCACCATGTCCAAGCAACCCAATATCGTCTTCATACTGACCGACCAGCAGCGCTACGACACCATAGCGGCTCTCGGGCATCCGCACTGCATAACGCCGCACATGGATCGCCTGGTCGCGGAAGGCGTCTCGTTTTCCCAATGCCACGTCACGGCGGCTTCCTGCGCGCCGTCTCGAGCCAGCCTGTTCACGGGGAAGTATCCGCACGCAACCGGAGTGCTCAAGAACGCGGACGACTGGACGAGCAGCTGGGTGGAGAACTTGGCCGACGCAGGCTACCACTGCGTGAACGTGGGGAAAATGCACACTTGGCCCTTTACCACCCCGTGCGGCTTCCACGAGCGCTACGTGGTGGAAAACAAGGATCGCTTCCTGGAGGGAGCCGAATTCACCGACGAATGGGAAAAAGAGGTCGAATCCCGTGGCCTAGAGAAACAGAAACGTATCCTCTACCGGAAACGAGACGATTACCACAGTTGCCTTGGCGCTTTTCTCTGGGAACTACCGGAGGATACCCACTCGGACATGTTCGTGGGCGATCGGGCGGTCCGCTGGATAGACGACCGCGACGACGACAAGCCGTTCTTTCTGGAGATCGGATTCCCGGGTCCTCACCCACCCTACGATCCGGTTCCACGTTTCCTCGAAATGTACGAAGGCCGCGACATCCCCCTCGCTCCCGTCACCGAAGCGGATCTGGCAGGGCAACCTCCTCCATTCAAGGCGATGCGGATCCACAACGTCGAGATTGACCACGACTCGGTGGTCCATTCCCTCGACCCCACCGAGGAGCAGCGCCGCAACCAGCGAGCCCACTACCTCGCCAACGTCACCATGATCGACGAAAAGGTGGGAGCCATCATGGAAACCCTCGAGAGGAAGGGCCTGCTGGAAGACACCATCATTATCTTTAGCAGCGACCACGGGGACTGCTTGACCGACCACGGCCACAGCCAGAAATGGACCATGTACGACCAAATCATCCGAGTTCCCTTGATCGCTTGGGCTCCAAACCGGTTTGAAGGCGGCCGGCAAGTGGACGACCTGGTGCAATTGATGGACTTGGGGCCCGCCATGCTGGAGCTGGCCGGAGCGGAAATGCCCTCTCCCATCGACGCCCGCAGTATCTTGCCCGCCATGGAAGGCGACCCCACGTGGAAAGGCCGCGAACACGTCTACGCCGAGCAGGCCAAGGATCTCATATTCACCGATGCCGAGTTCATGACCATGGTGAGAACCAAAGACTGGAAACTGGTCCATTTCAGGGACGAGCCATTCGGACAGCTATTCGACCTTCAAAAAGATCCCGGCGAGGCCACCAATCTGTGGGACGACCCAGATCATGCCGAGACCAAGCAAGCCCTCCTCGACAACCTCAGGCAGTGGCGGTAGTTAAACCGAACATTTGACTTCCCAACGGATAAATCGAGCGCCAAGCTACTACCCTATCGCCCAATAGTTCGAACCAGCATGAGCAAAGCCGAAGAATCCCCGACTACCGAGGTCCGGAACGCCCCGACCTCCACCACGGGGATCTTGCGTAACGTCGGTCCGGGCATGATCCTGGCAGGCTCCATCGTAGGGTCGGGCGAACTGATCGCCACCACCCGAACCGGGGCCGAGGCCCATTTCGACTTCCTTTGGCTGATCATCATCGGGTGCATCATCAAGGTATTCGCCCAAATCGAGCTGGGCCGATACGCCATAACCAACGGCAAGACCACCTTGGCCGCGCTCAACGAGGTTCCGGGTCCCATGATCCAAGTGGAGGTGGGCCAACGCAAAATGCGGGCCAACTGGATTATCTGGTACTGGTTCGTAATGTTCTTGGCCATTCTCGGCCAGCAAGGAGGCATCGTTGGCGGAGTGGGACAAGCCATGGCTATCAGCGTGCCACTGACGGAGGAAGGCAAGGCCTACAACGAGTATGTGGCGCAAAAAGTGAAACTGGACGTCACCAAAGCCGGACTGGTCAATGCGGCCAGTACCGAGAAACAAGCAATTGAAGCTGAAATCGTGCAATTAAAAGCCGCCTTGGATAAGGTTGGAGAAGTACCCAAGGCGAAGGACCACATCTACTGGTCGCTCATCTTGACCTTGGCCGCGATCTTTTTACTGGTATGGGGCAATTTCAGCTTTATCCAGCGGTTTTCCGTCTTTCTGGTGGCCTCTTTCACCCTCATCACCATAGCCAATCTGTTCGCTCTCCAAAGCTACGATAAATGGGCCGTGACCGCCGAGGAATTTTCTCGCGGACTCTCCTTTGGCTTTCCCGAGTCCGAGGAAGGAGGCACCAACCCATTGGTCACCGCCTTGGCCACCTTCGGCATCATCGGCGTGGGAGCAGCCGAACTGCTTGCCTATCCTTATTGGTGCCTCGAGAAGGGCTACGGCAAATACGTTGGCAAGCGAGACCAGAGCGATGCTTGGGTCCACCGGGCGAAAGGCTGGATGAAGGTGATGCACTGGGACGCCTGGGGCGCCATGTTGGTCTACACTTTCTGCACCATCGCCTTTTACCTCTTGGGGGCTGCCGTCCTAGGACGTTCCCACCTTGTGCCGGAGGGACCAGAGATGGTCCAGACGCTGTCCGCTATGTACCAACCGGTTTTCGGGGATTTCGCCCAGAACCTGTTCCTGTTCGGTGCATTCGCGGTGCTCTTTTCCACCTTCTACGTAGCCATCGCCGCCCAAGGCCGCCTCGCGGTCGACGTGGTCAAGGTCTCCGGATTCGCCAATCTCGCCGAATCCCAACGCCAACGCGGCCTCAAATGGATGGGTGTTATACTGCCCATCTTGAGTGTGCTCTGCTACGTTTTTTTCCCCAAGCCCGTATTGCTCGTTCTCATCTCGGGCACCATGCAAGCCATCATGTTGCCCATGATCGGCTTTGCCGTCCTCTATTTTCGCTACAAGAAATCCGACAAACGGCTGCAACCTGGGAAACTGTGGGATATTTTTCTCTGGATTTCCTTCGCCGGCTTCCTCGTGGTCGGAATTTACCAAACCTTAAGCAAATTGTTACCCAACCTCTTCAAATGATGAAATCCACAAGACGTTCCGCCCTGAAAACCGCAGCCGGTTCCATCGCCGCAGCAGGGATGGTCGCAACCTCGGCCACTTCTCTGGCTCAAACGCCGAAGAAGAAGGCCAATCCCAAGTACCGCATCAAGAAAGGTCGCATCAAGCAGTCCATCATGGGCTGGACCTTCAACCCCATGCCGACACCCGAACTGGCCAAGCTCTGCAAGGAAGTGGGTTTGGCCGCGATGGAGGGCATTTCACGAAAACACTACCCGCTGGTCAAGGAGCTGGGGATGGACGTTTCCTTGGTCGGTAGCCACGGCTTCAAGAAAGGTCCCGTGAACCCCGCCAACCACGCGGAATGCGTCGCCAAACTGACGGAGGCCATCGAGCTCTGCGCCGACGCCGGATACAAGCGGGTCATCACCTTCACCGGCATGAAGGAAAAAGGCATTCCAGACGACGTGGCCGAGCAAAACTGCATTAACCTCTGGAAAAAAGTACTGCCGCTGGCCGAAAAGAAAAAGATCACCCTCTGCCTCGAGCACCTTAACTCACGAGACGACTCGCATCCCATGAAGGGACACCCCGGCTACTTCGGCGACGACGTCGACCATTGCGTCAAGATGATCAATAAAATCGGGTCGCCCAGCTTCAAATTGCTCTTCGACGTCTATCACGTGCAGATCATGAACGGGGACGTCATACGCCGAATCAGGAAGTACAAGGACGTCATCGGACACTATCACACCGCTGGAAACCCGGGACGAGCCGAACTCGACGACACCCAGGAAATCAATTATCCCGCCGTCATGCGAGCCATCCTGGAAACGGGATACGACGGCTACGTGGCCCAGGAGTTCATCCCGACTTGGGACGACAAAGCCCTCGCCTTGCGACACGCCGCCGAAATTTGCGACGTCTAAGGCATTGCCTCCCGGAAATCTTCCGTTAGGGTTTGCCGCAATCATGGGAGAGATGAAAAACAAAGGGATTCCTTCCCACCGGGCGGACCCAGTAGCTTGGGGATCAGGCCTTTTGGCCGCCCTCGCTTCCTGCCTAGTCGCTCCGGACGTGCTCGGTCTGCTGATTCACCTTCCCGCGCAACGCGAACACCCCTCCCGTCAAGTCCACTCCGATCCTGCTAATCCTTCCCCTCAGACAAAAACCGAAGAAAACAAGGAAGTGGTCGTTGAATGGCTGCCCCCGCTCGAAGAGCCTCGCTTGAATTCCCGTTTCGTGGAAGCCAATTCAGAAGTACCCCAAAACCTTCCCGATAAAACCGAAAACTTCTCCAATCGCGACCAACAAGCATCGCAACCCGAAGCGCCCGTCGAGGACTCCGAGAAGCCTATGGTGGAAGGAGATGAACCAGACTCCCAAAAAATCGTCGAAGCCGGCGATCCCGGGGTAGCAGCTCCAGCCGTTCCTTTAATTGGACCTGATTCGGAGATCGCCAAGGATTTCGAGCAAGGCACGCCTGTGGGCAAAGACGATGCAGGCAAGCCCAAAGAGTCACCTGCCAAACTGCCGGAGATCGAAGACAAGTCGGGGTTGGCCGTTCAAAAAGTGGATGCTCTGGGGGAAGACGAGGACCCCAACGCCAAACGACCTCTTGTCCTGAACGCAACCCCCGCTCCTCCCGTCGCCCCTACACTCCTTCCGCCCGAACCAAAGGAAAAACAAAAACCGCGGCCACGACTCCGCCTTGCCCCCGACCTCGTAAGAGGCCCTCTCATGGCAACGGAGACCAATGCTCCCCGGTTGGGACGCGTTGCCATCGATTGCAAACTTCACGCCTACGGCGCCTACGTCCAAGAAATGCTCCAAGCCATCGAGGACCAATGGCACGACCTTGGCCATGGCTCCCGCGGATTCCTTAACCGGAATAAATTGCCACCCTTCGTCCAGCTTCGGTTCATCTTGGACAAAAATGGTCGCATCCACGAACTGAAGCGACTGGACCGCAATGGGGTTGGCCTTGGATCCGAGATTTGCCGCCAAGCCATCGAATCGCGAGCACCTTATGGCAAATGGACGGAGGAAATGATCCGCGACTTTGGGAGTGAAGACGTCGTCACCATCAGATTTCACTACAAATGACCGATCAATCTCTCCTCGCGGAGCTACCATTGGGTCGAAACGTCGAAGTCATCGCTCATCACGAAGCCGGCTTGGTCGCCTTGCAAAAACCCGAGGGGACGCTGAGTCACCCCAATCGCCCGAAAGACGAGTCAAAATCCCTTTTGCAAACGCGCTACGACCTTGACCGGCAAGCCTATTGCTGGACCAACGAGCACGGTGAAAAACGCCAAATCCACCTCTTACACAGGCTGGACTCTCCCACCTCCGGCGTAATCTTGCTTTCTTTCGACCACAAACTAGCCAACCAAATCAGAGACCTTTTCGCAACCCGCAAGGTTTGCAAAACCTATCATGCTCTCGCTCAAGAGAAGGGCCGAGGCCGCAACGACACCTGGAAGGACAAGCTGGAAGTCGGAAGGGAAGACGGCAAACTGCGGGTCAAAAAGAGCCATCGGGGACGTGAAGCCATCACGAAAGTGACTTTTGAGCGACAACGCGTGGGGCGCAATGGGCTTTCGCTGCTTCGCATGGAACCTCTCACGGGAATCACCCACCAATTGCGTGCCCAGGCCGCCCTCCGAGGATTCTTCATCGTGGGCGACAAGACGTATGGCGACTTCCCTCTCAACCGAAGAATCGGGCGAGACAAGAAAGCCAGAAGGCTTTTCCTGCATGCCACTCACATTGCTCTGGAATTTTCATGGAATGGTAAACCTGAGCGGTTCGAAGCGGAATCCCCGCTGCCTCGCGCCTTCGGCAAAGTCATGCACTGAATCTCCTTTGCGTTTGCCGAAGGAGTGAGTTTCTGAAAGGATGCAAAACATGAAAATCGAGAAAGACAGTGTAGTTTCCATCGACTTCACAATGGAAGACGAGGACGGAAAAACCTTGGAAAACACCATTGAAACGGGTCCGGCAGAGTTCCTCATAGGCCACTCCCAGCTTATGCCTGCCATGGAGGAAGCTTTGACCGACAAAGAAGCGGGCGACGAGGTCACCATCGACCTATCCCCTGACCAAGCCTTTGGGCAACGTCGAAAGGAATTGATCGAGCAAATAGACCGCAGCCAATTCTCCGACGACATGAGATTCGAAATTGGCCAGCAATTTGAGATAACGGGAGAACTCGGCCACCCCGAAGCCGTCCGCGTAACCGACCTCACGGACTCTCAAGTCACTTTTGACCGCAATCACCCGCTGGCCGGCAAAGGCCTAAAATTCAGCGTGTCCGTACGCGAAGTCAGGAAGGCCACCGATCTAGAGATCGAACATGGCCATGCCATGAGCGATGATGGCGGATGCGGGTGCGGTCACTAAAGAGGCCAAGCATCTCTTTTCCAGCATCTTGCCTCACAATTAAATTGCCTCAGTCGCTGTTAATGCAGCGGCCAGTGCAGCTGTGGTGAAGAACCATCATTTTTAATGGTTCAAAGTAATCACGGAGAAAGATATCCCCTCTGCTCACACTGGCTGGCACTGAAGGAAACCCGGAAGCCGAAACTGAAGCCAATGGGATCCATTAAAATATTTTTATCTCTGTATGCATTCTTTTGCGATTTTTGCGTTCTTACTAGTAAAAATGGATAGATTAGACTCAAAAGTGAAAATGTGCGTAGTTTTGCACGGCAAGCGTAATGGTCCACATGAGCCACAGGAAATCCACCGTCTCTTTGCCGAAGGCCAGTTAAGAAAGGAAGACTTGGCATGGAAGAGTGGCATGCAGGGTTGGCAACCACTCGACGTGGTCTGCCCTGAATTATTCACAGCCGACGTAACTACCTCGGCCAGCAAGTCTCACCCGCAGCCAGCGCTCAAGGAACATCCGAGGTAAGGATCTCTACCGGTTGCTTCACTCACTCGAATCCTCGACCTAAAAAAAGCATGGTGGAAATAAGAGCAAATTCGAGTTTTTCAGGCTGGTTTGAAGTCGTTTTCGAAGGTCAAGTGATCGAGGAGGTGCAGGGCAGAAGAAAAGCACTGCGCATCGCCAGGGAAGTAGCCAAGAAAAACAAGGTGCAGCATATTGTGTCCGAAGGCAAAGTAATGGAAGCCGATGACACGAGTTCCACTGGTCGCACCGGTTGAAAACCAGAATTTGAGATGAAAATCTACATGGTACTGGACGGCAAACGCAATGGGCCATATGAACTGGAAGACGTGAAGGCCCTTTTGGAGGCGGGCACACTGAGAAAAGAAAATTTGGCATGGAAAAGCGGTTTGTCGGAATGGAAACCTCTGAAGGATTTGTTTCCTGAATGGATGGAGGATTCCACGCTACCCCCGCCCGATCCAGCATCTCCAACCATTGCCCCCCCCGAACCATCCACCACTCCTGAGAAAAGCGATCCTGCGGAAGATTCCATGGAGGAAAAAGACGCGCAAGCGGTCGACCCCGAAGAGGAGGGAACCGCGCCTCCTGACCAGGCCTCAACTGAATCAGTAAAACCCACCACGCAAACGACAAACCCTCCTCCGGACAATATGTACCTGAGCATCGGTGGTGAACAACATGGCCCCCTCTCTCCCGAACAAACCATGGCTCTTTTCTTGTCTGGAAAAGCTGGAGAAAATGACTTGGCATGGAAAGACGGCATGGAGGCATGGGTAACGCTGAAGGAAATCTGGCCCGACTGCGCAAAGGAAAAACCTGCTTCCAAACCAGTTTCGCAAGCATCCTCCACCAACCTCTCGGAAAGGTTGAGGAACGCGTTGCGCGAGAAATAAGCTCGTCCAGGCGTTGGCTCAAGCTACCAACCTCCGAGACGCCTCGGGGAGAAAATATTGTGATGCCAAAGGAAAGGGCTTCCCTTGGATCTACATTCATTTATGGATAATTCAATGGGTGCCATTCGCCCAATGCTAAATCCATTTATCCATTATGCTTCGTTTCATTCGTTTATTCGCAATTCTCACATTCATAAGTGGTGGATTCTTCCCAGCCCTCGCCCAAGCAAAGGGAAAACCGCCCAACGTCGTGCTCATATTGTCCGATGACCAAGCGTGGACCGACTACGGTTTCATGGGCCACGACGCCATCTCCACGCCGCACTTGGACAAATTGGCAAAGGAAAGTGTTTTGTTTCGCAGGGGCTACGTCCCCACCGCTCTTTGCCGACCATCCCTGATGACCTTGGTCACGGGACATTACTCCCATCGCAACGGAGTGACCGGCAACGATCCCTCCCCCAAGTACGCCCAGCGCAACTCCAAGCTCTACAACGAGCGGCGGGCCCAACTTATTTCCTATATCGACAAGTTCGACACCTTGCCCGAACTCCTAGGCGAGAAGGGCTACCTAAGCCATCAAAGCGGCAAATGGTGGGAAGGGAACTTCAAGCGTGGCGGCTTCACCCACGGCATGTCCCGCGGGTTTCCCCAACCGGGTGGACGTCATGGGGACGACGGCCTCAAGATTGGCCGCAACGGGATGGAACCCATCGAGGACTTCGTCGATCTCGCAGTCTCCAAAAAGAAACCTTTCTTCCTCTGGTATGCCCCTTTCCTTCCACACACCCCTCACAATCCTCCAGCCCGCCTGCTAGACAAATACAAGAAGGAAGGCCGGCCCATCCCCATAGCCAAATATTACGCCATGTGCGACTGGTTCGACGAAACCTGCGGGCAACTAGTCGGCTATCTTGAAAAAAAGAAGATCCGCGACGACACTCTCATCGTCTACGTCACCGACAATGGATGGATCCAGCGCCCCGATCGAAACGGCTACGCCCCGCGTTCCAAGCAAACGCCCTATGAGGGTGGTATACGCACGCCAATCATGTACTCTTGGCCCAACGGAGGGCTCAAGCCGACCGACCGCAAGGAACTGGTCAGCAGCATAGACATCGTCCCCACCATCCTGGCCGCCGCCGGAGCACCCATTGCGGATGACTTGCCTGGACTGAACCTCATTGAAAACCTGAAGACAGGCAAAGCCATCGAGCGCAAAGGGATCTTCGGCGAAAGCTTCGCCCACGACATAGCGGACATTGAAAATCCCGAAGCCTCCCTTCTTTTCCGCTGGCGAATAGAGGGCAAATGGAAACTCCTTCTCACCTACGATGGAGAAGTGAATCGCTACAAGAGCACACATCCTCGTACCGAGAAACGACCGCAGCTATTCGATCTTTCCAAGGATCCCCATGAGAAGAAGAACCTCGCAGGGGACCATCCCGACGTGGTGGCTAAACTCGCCGTGAAAATCAAGGGTTGGTACCCCTTGAAGGAACGAAAAGCTTTAACGGTCTACAAGTAAGAGCATCATGAAGAAACCAGCCACAATCCTTGCATTTCTTTTATTCCCCTTGGCTTTCGCCGTGCAGTCAACGGCCGCCCCCGGAGACGAAATCTACCAACGGGGCTTCCTCTCCATCGAGGAAGCGCGCAAGTCCATCGAACTGCCGGAAGGGTACGCCCTACAGCTCGTCTTGAGCGAACCCCAAATCGAGGAGCCCGTGGCCATGGCATGGGACGGCAACGGCGTGCTCTACGTGGTCGAAATGCGCACCTACATGCAGACCGCAGACGCCACCGGCGAGCAGGAACCGCTTAGCCGGATCTCCCGCCACGAGGATACCAATGGTGACGGCACTTACGACAAAAGTACCGTATTCATCGACAACCTGCTCCTTCCGCGAATGGTGCTGCCACTGGACGACCGCGTGATGGTCGGGATCACCAACACCTTGGACCTCTGGAACTATCGCGACACCGATGGCGACGGCGTGGCTGATGAAAAGATCAAAGTTTTCGAAGGTGGCCGACGAGGAGGCAACATGGAGCACCAACCAAGCGGCCTAATCTGGAATTTGGACAACTGGATATACATTACTTACCAAAACGTTCGCTACCGCTACACCAACGGCGAGTTCAAGACGGAACGTTTGCCGCGAGGCGGCGGACAATGGGGACTGACCGCGGACGACGACGGCCGCGTGTACTATTCAACCGGCGGCGGGGAAAACCCCGCATTCTTCTTTCAACAACCACCGATCTACGGAATGTTCGATGCCCCTGGCCAAACAGAAACCAATTTCCGTGCCGTGTTCCCCATCGCCGCAGTCCCCGACGTGCAAGGTGGTCGACGTCGAGTAGGCGCCAACGGAGGCCTCAATGCTTTTACCGGATGCGCCGGACAAGGCATTTACCGGGGAGACAGACTACCCAAGGAACTCTATGGCGACCTTTTCATTCCGGAACCAGTCGGCAGACTCATTCGCCGAGCAAAGGTTACTCGCGAAAATGGCCTCACCGTTCTTAGCAACGCCACCCCAGGCAGCGAATTCATGCGCTCCAAGGACATCAACTTCCGCCCCCTCGGCGCAGAGACCGCCCCTGATGGCACCATGTTCTTCATCGACATGCACCGCGGCATCATCCAACAGGGAAACTGGACCCGCAGGGGAAGCTACCTCCGAGGTATCATCGACAAATGGGGCATCGACAAGAACATTGGCAAAGGGCGCATATATCGCCTCGTCCACAAGGATCACAAGCCAGGCCCTCAGCCCAAGATGCTGAATCAGTCGACGGCGGAACTGGTCGCCCACCTATCGCACCCGAACGGGTGGTGGCGCGACACCGCCCAAAAGCTAATCATCTTGAGGAAAGACGGTAAATCCGTGGTTCCCGCTCTCGAGAAAGTGGCTCGCTCGGGCAACTCCGCCCTCGGTCGTGTGCACGCCCTTTGGACTTTGGAAGGACTCGAGGCCGTTGACCCCAAGTTGCTGGTCGAGAAACTATCCGACGATGACCACCGTGTGCGAATGGCTGCGGTGCGGGTAAGCGAGCCTTTTCTCTCGGATGGTGACAAAGCTATCGAGTCTGCATTCCAGAAACTTGAGAAGGATGCCCATGCCGACGTCGCCTTGCAAACCATCAACTCGATCGCCTACAGCGGAGCCACCGACTCCGTGATACTTGCAGGCATCCAGGAAACCCTCATTGAGAAACATAGCGACAAGCCCGTTTTAAGAAGCATTGCTGGCAACCGAGCCAAGCTTGCCCAAGAACGGGCCCGCTTGGCCGAACAGCGCAAACTAGACGCTCATTTCGGCAAGCAAATGGAACAAGGCGGCGTAATCTACAAGCAGCTCTGTTTCGCTTGCCATGGAGGTGACGGCAAAGGCACTCCCATGGCGGGACAACCAGGTGTCACCTTGGGACCTCCCCTACCAGGCTCACCACGCGTACTCGGATCCGGCGGCAGCCTCGTCCGAACTGTCTTGCATGGACAAACTGGCCCTATCGACGGCAAGACCTATCCTGGTCAAATGTTGCCCTTGGGGGCCAACGACGACGAATGGATCGCCGCCGTGACCACCTACATCCGCAACAGTTTCGGCAACAAGGGAGGACCCATCACCAAGGAATTCGTGGCCGGCATCCGTAAGGAGTCTGGCGACCGCCTGCTTCCATGGACCGAGGCCGAACTCGAGGAACTCGAACCTCCCCTGCTCGCCAATCGCAAGCAATGGAAGCTCACCGCCAGTCACAACAGTGGTGCCTTAAACGGTTGCATCGACGGCCATTCGAAGAGTCGCTACGACACTGGCGCTTCCCAAGTGCCCGGCATGTGGGTACAAGTGGAATTGCCCAAGGTCTCCAAGGTGAACCGCATACAACTGGACTCCCAAGGCTCCAGTCGCGACTACCCACGCGGATACCAAGTGCAATCATCCGTGGACGGCAAAAAGTGGTCCGATTCTTTGGCCATAGGCGTCGGCAAGCATCCCGTCACGGACATCATCTTCCCCACCACCGAGGCCAAATACCTCAAGATTACGCAAACCAGCCGGGTCAGCGGCCTCTACTGGTCTATCCACGAAATGCAAATCTATGGAAAGCCCGTGGCGCGCTGATGGCAAGGTATTGACCCTACCTTATCCTCTATTTGGCACGATTGAAATTCCAACCATGAACCAACAAACATTTTTTTCATCCGCCCTCTCCGCTATCCTGATGGTTGGCTCGGCGATTTCCCTGCAAGCGCAGGGTGATCTGGATCGCTATGAAGCGGTTTCCTGGGAAAGCCCTACTGGCGACAAGTTCAACTACAGTTGGCGCGCTCCGGACAAGATGAAGAAAGCTGAAACATACCCTCTTCTTTTCTTTTTGCACGGCGCAGGCGGTCGCGGAGATGACAATAAGCGACAATTAAGCGATGCAGGTGGTGTCCAGGCCTTCGCCAAGCAGGGCGTATCCTCCAGGCGGCAATCCTACGTCTTCGCAGGGCAAGTACCCAAGAGCCAACGCTGGGTGGACGTTCACTGGAACACGCTCGAGCACAAGATGCCCAAGGCCTCGAAATCCATGGCCTTGGCCCTGCAGGCCCTCGAGCTTTTCATAAAAGACAAGAAGAACCAGGTGGATCCCAACCGTGTCTACGTCATGGGACTGTCCATGGGTGGTTACGGCACTTGGGACGCCATCCAGCGGCGCCCCGACCTTTTCGCTGCGGCCGTTCCCATTTGCGGTGGTGGCGACAAAAGCCTTGGTAAGAAAATCGCGAAGCTTCCCATCTGGGCCTGGCACGGAGACAAGGACAGAGTCATCAAGGTCAGTCGTTCCCGCGATATGATCAAAGCCATCAAGGCGGCCGGCGGCTCACCCAAGTACTCCGAGATCAAGGGCCGCGGCCATAACTCCTGGGTCGACGTATGGAACTCGGATGAACTCTGGAACTGGCTCTATTCTCAAAAGCGAAAATAAAGGCCTGCTGACCAAAGCCTAACAACGGATTTCGTCGGTTAAGAGCTTACCGATCAGCAAATGCATAGACCAAAAGCATCCGTCGCATTCGGATTTCTTTGCCTTTTCTCTTCACTTGCTGGAACGGAAGAAGATCTCTGCCAACGCCTCAGTCAATCCATCCAAGGCAAGAAACATGGCTTTCTAGCGGGCAATCTCAGCTACTACGTGGGAGGATTCCATGCCAGCTGGAAACCAGTTGAAGATGAAACCATCGGTTTGACCCATCCATTCCACCACGACCTTAGAAGCCGGGGTGTCGGCCTACTGGAAAGCAAGCTGTCGGGTAGCGAACACACCGGCATCGGCAACGATTACAAGGGCTGGGAATTCTACAAGGACACCCGGGTCTTGTACGGCAGCGTAATCATCGACGAAAAGACCTACGAACACCCCGTGCCAACCCGCATGTTCTGGCGCCCGGACAAGATGATTTGCGAATATGAGATCGGCGACGTTCGAATTCGGGAAGAGAAATTCATCGGATCCAACGATGCCGCCGCGTCGATCATCACCTCGTCGCGCCCAGTTACCCTGCGTTTCGAGGGACATAGCTTCTTTGTCAGGCACAGCGTAGCCTCCAGCGCCACGATCAAGTATCAGGCCAACGCCAATGCCATCGCCATCACCGAGGGAGGCACCGTCAAATCTCGACCCGATCCAGATGGTCCCGAACGAATCGGGCCAGCCGTCTACCAAGGGATGACGACTATTCTTTCCTGCTCGAGGGACTTCTCCAAAACCATTGCCTTTTCGAAAGGAGACCGAGGCGAACGGCGCTACCAATTCGAGGTGCCATGCGACCCCAAGGGAGTGACTGTCTCCTGGGCCATGCGCGATGATCCGGAAACCGCCCTCGACGCAGCCCGCGAAATCATCGTAAAGGATCGAGAGATGCTCACCGCGAAGACGGCGGAGATGAACCATTTGCTGAATAACGAGATTCCGAGGTTTCGCTGCAGCGACAAGAAATTCGAGGAGATCTACTACTTTCTCTGGGCCTTGCACCTGATGTACTACATCGACGTCCAAAAAGGATGGGAAAGGGAAAACCACACCCAGACTGCAGTGAACAATTTCCTTGGGATGCATCGCTACGACGCCAGCTTTCAGATCAAGGTCGGGGCCTGGGCCAGGAACAAGCAACGGCATGCCTATGGCAACGTCCTGACTTGGAAGCACCTGGTCGAGAATGGAAGGTATAAGGAGAGACCGGACGGACTACTGATGCTCTCCGACAACAAGGGTATAGGTTGGCACTCGGGAGCATACGGTGGGGAAGTGTCCTCGCACGTACTGGGCGCCATGCAAATCTACCACCACACGGGAGATTTGGANTTTCTCCGNNACTGCTACGANGGCCATTTNCGNAAAATCTTCTGGAAGCGAGTCTCAGGCTTTGCNATGAACCANTTCGAGGTCGCCGAAGCACTCGAGGAAATGGCCCGGTTGACCNGGCGCGAGGAAGACGTTTCGCACTGGAAGGCCAGCCTTCGGCGTGATCCCGAGCACATNCGGCGGATGTTCGAAAGCCGCTGGTCGGTCAACGGGCACGAAAACTTTTTCTTAGGCCCCAAGAACGGCATGCTTATGACCAACGCCTTCTGGTCCATGCGTTCCCGTCATTTCCCTCGGGAATACGCGGAAAAAATGGTGCAGACTTGGGCCCTCGACAGGAAGAAAGGATTTTTCGGCGAGTTCTTCCCTCTTGCCATGGCCAAGCAGTCCATGAACTCCTTTGCCTCCAATGCCGACCTCGCCTTTGGCTACACACCGGACACCGCTTACTTCACGCTGGATGGCATGTTTCGCCAAGGACTGGCCAAGACCGCCTCCGAACTGACCTTGAATCACCTCGAGAACTACAACTATAATGACGAGTGGGACGTCCCCGTTGCCCCGGAGGCTTACCGAAGGGACAACACCTTGTTCGGGGACCAATATTCCAACTTCAACGCCGGCAAAATATTGCTTTATCTGGAGGGTTTGGCCGGCATCTCCTACTCTTTGCCCAACGACGTCTTCTCAGTTCGCGACGCCATGCCCATCACTTGGGACTGGATGGAGTTGGAGATTCCGATGAGAAAGGACGCGGTCTGGACGAAAGTGCGAATCGAGCGCCAACGAAAAGCAGATGAGACAAGAAAAACAATTACCATCGAGAACTGCCCGTTGCATGTCGTGATCGAACCATGGCTGGAAGAAAAAAAATTGGGCCGCGCGCCTCTGTTCAAAAGTGGCACTCTTTCAGCGATCAAAGCTTTACGACCAGGATTTATCGCTTTTAAATCAAAGAGCAAAGGCTCCAGCCATTCCGCATCCTTTTCCCTCAGCAAACAATGAAAGTTTTCCTGCCTTTACTCGTTGCCTGTCACTTCGGCCTATTCGCCCATGCGAAAGGGCAAAAGCCAAACGTCATCTTCGTGTTGGCCGACGACCTCGGCTGGGCCGAACTTACCTGCTACGGGAACACCTTCAATGAAACGCCTCACCTCGACCAACTGGCCAAGGAAGGCATGCGCTTCACCCACGCCTACGCCGCCGCCCCCGTGTGCTCACCCTACCGGGCGGCCCTCCTGACCGGCCAGCACCCCGCCCGCGTAGGCATCCTCGACTACCTCAGGCCCAATTCCTCCAACGCCCTTCCCGTCAGTCACGTCACCCTGCCGAAGATTCTTAAACGCAACGGCTATGCCACGGGGATGACGGGCAAATGGCACCTCACCGGCTACAAATACCAAAACGCCCAGTTTGAGATTCGACCGACCGATCACGGTTTCGACTGGAACACAGGGAGCGAGGTCAAAGGCGTGGGCAACGGGGCAAATTTCTGGCCCTATGTTTTCCGCACCCAACCGATTCGCTGGATCGACTTCAAGGAGAACCGGCTCGGAGACAAGGAGTACCTCACCGACCGCCTCAACTTGGAGGCAGTCGAGTTCGTCGAGAGAAACAAGGACAAGCCCTTCTTTCTTTACCTCAGCCACTACGCTCCGCACACCATCCTCAATGGCCGGCCCGACCTCGTCGAAAAGTATCGCAAAAAACATCCACCGGGACTGAGTGTCAGGAAGAATTGCTATCTTTGCCAGGATGCCGGGCTCGATACAGATGAGTGTACCCATTGGGCTCCAAACCACAACCCCCACCTCGCCGCCATGCTTGAGAGCATCGACGACGGCATCGGCCTACTGGCCAAGAAGCTGGACGAACTCGGGCTGACTGAGAACACCATATTCATCTTTTCGAGCGACAACGGCGGCGAATTGAAGGTCACTTCCAACGCTCCTTTGCGGGGAGGCAAAAGCCAGCTCTACGAGGGCGGGATCCGCGTGCCGCTGATCGTTCGCTGGCCCAAGGGCAAAGTGCCTGCCGGCAAAGTATGCTCGCAACCCGTCGTCAACCACGACGTCTACCCCACCCTTCTCGAGGCTGCGGGCATCGAGCCCGATCCCTCCCAGACCTTGGACGGTGTATCCACTCTCGCTACCTGGAAAAACCCCAAGGTCGCCCCCAAGCGCAAGGCCCTCCATTGGCATTACCCATTGGACAGACCACACTTCCTCGGCGGTGTCTCCGGCGGCGCCATACGCGAAGGCGACTGGAAACTGATCGAGTACTTCGACCCCGCGAGGCCTGCCAAATTCGAGCTCTTCGACCTCGCCAAGGATCCCTCTGAAAAGAAGGACTTGGCGAAGGATCAGCCGAAGCGGGTTCGCGACCTACAAACCAAACTCGCCGTTTGGCGCGAGCGGACGGGAGCACGCATTCCTTCCCGACCTCTTCTCGCAACCCCTAAGAACTTGCACTTCGGGGATCATTTCTCAAAGGGACAGGTCAGCCCACAATGGTGGTTTCAAAAGGAATGGGAGGTGGAGGACGGCATCCTGCGCCGCAACGACGTCGCAGGACAGAACAAGCGCCTCTTCTACAAGGAACCCAACTTCAAGGATGCCGTGATCCGCTTCGAGTTCCGCTTCGATCAGGCCAAGGACATCCGTCTCGTTACCGGTGCATCCGGAAACTACAACACCGTCATTCATATTCGGCGGGACCACTTCTACCTCCAGACCGCAATGGACGACCGCGGCCCCTGGTTCTCCATGCGCCACGGCGAATGCGCCTACGACTTCAAGCCCGGCAAATGGTACGTCATGACGCTCGAGTTCATCGGCGACCAAGCCGTCGCCCACCTCGATCACGAGCATCTCGTCTATGCCAAGCATCCCATAATCGACCAGGAACGCACCTACTTCGCCTTTCAGGTCGACCAGGCGGGCGCTTCTTTCGACAACCTCCAGGTCTTCGGTGGATCCCGCCACCGAGACCGCGAGGCCAACCTCGCCCACATCGAAAAGATGCAGGGCCGCTTTCCCGTGGAGAAGCCTCTTTCCGACCAGCATGAGATCCGCAAGCGCAACCTGCACGCCCGCTTTCACCTGAACGATCCAGCCTACCGGAAACTGGTGGAGGAAGTCGATCGGTTGGATGCGGTGAAGGTCGAACGCTTCCCCGAGGTATTCAGCTCCCACAAGTCTTTCCAGAAAAAGATCCAGAAGCTTCGCAAAAAGCTCCACCAAGAGGATCCCGTCTACAAGGAAACACTATTCGCCACCTTCCGGGCAAATCGGGCCATGGATCAATACCTAGTCGATAAAGAGCCCTCCATCGAGAAACAGCCTGACACTCGCAAAAAGGCCGCTTTGGAACGGGCCCGCATCAAACACCAAGGAGACGCCGAATACAAGAAACTCGTCACTGCCGCCAAAGAGGCTCAAAGGAAACTCGAGGCCGACTACCCTCAGCTCTTCGTCAGCAACGAGGAAATCACCGAAAAAAGGAACAAGGCCCGCCAAGCCCTCAAGGGAAATCCCGACTTCAAGAAACTCTCCGATACCCGGGCCGCAGCCTACAACGCCCAACAGGACTACCTCTACGACAACGACGAAAAGCTCGCCCAATTGAAGGAACGCCTGAACCAGCAAAAGAAAAAGCGATGAAACTGGCCCTCCTTGTCTTTTGGGCGGTCATTTGGACCCTGCCCCACTACCTCGTGGCGCAAAAGGCACCGAAGCCGCAACCTCGCCCCGCCAAGCCCAACCTCGTGCTTGTCATGGTCGATGACATGGGACTAGGCGACACCAGCGCCTACAAGGGCATTCGCTTGGCCGAAAACGCGAAGCCCATAGGAAAAACCTTGGTTACACCGAACATCGAGAAGTTTTCGGAACAAGCGGTCATCTTCACCGATGCTCATGCCCCTGCCTCGATGTGCAGCTCAACCCGCTATTCCCTGTTGACCGGCAGGTTTGCCCATCGCCCCTATCTGAAGCAGCAAGGCTGGCTACCCCATGGGCCCAACCGCCCCATGATTCAAAAGGACATGCCGACCTTGCCGGGCATGCTTCGCAAGAACGGCTATCACACGAAAGGCGTCGGGAAATACCACGTCGGAATCGATTACGACAACGGGGACGGACAACCCGCCAGTCATTTTTATTTTCATGACGTGGATTTCACCAAACCGCTCCTCGATGGCCCCACCCACCACGGCTTCAACGAATATTTCGGGGTGACAGGCAACACTGAGGACTCCCTCGATACCGAGCCCCGAGTCATGATCGTCAACGACGGACACGGATTCACGGAGCGGTCAAAAATGAAGCTCATCGGCATCACTCGTCGAGCAGACAAGATATTAGCCGACCCCGATTGGGATCTCCGCCAGCTCGGCCCGCTATACCTCAAGGAAATGCTGAAGTACTTGGACCAGCGAGCAAAGAAGGTGGATGCTCCCTTCTTCCTCTACTTCGCCCCCAACGCCAACCACAACCAACGCAACGCCGACGGCGTATTCGCCGTGCCCGAGAAGGTGGGCGGCGTCAAGATCAAGGGACAAAGCCGCTACACGGACGGAAGCAAGGCCGGTGACCGCGAGGACATGGTGCTGGAAAACGACGTCATATTTGGAAAAATCCTCGATAAGCTGAAGGAAACGGATGACCCCCGTTGGCCCGGGCACAAGATGATCGAGAATACCTTGGTCATTTTCACGAGCGACAACGGCCCCAACTTGAGCACCGTGAAAAACGAGGACCTCGTGCAGGAAAGCGGAGGGTTGCGTGGCAAGAAGGCAAAGATTTGGGAAGGTGGTCATCGCGTGCCGTTCCTGCTTTATTGGCAGGGGCATTTCGAAAAGGGCATTAACCGCAATCTCCTTTCGCTCACCGACCTCTATGCGACCTTCGCCAACTTGGTGGGCCATGAACTCGGGCACGAGGAGGCACGGGATAGTCACGACGCCCTCCTCTACTGGATCGGTGAAGCTAAGGGCGAAGACCTGCGGCCCCGGGTGTTTTTCTGCAACTTGGGTTCTCCCTACCTCAACGACACGCTCGCCATCCGCGAGGGATCGAAGAAACTGGTGGTGAACGGCGGTTTGGCCATGCCTTCCATGAAAGGCGGCAGCCGGGGTGAAGTGAACATCGCCATGTTCTACGACCTCAAGAACAACCTCTACGAGACAGGCGACTTCCTAGACAGCGTGCCAGGCAAGGAGGCCAGAGAAATGGGTCAACGCTTGCTGGCCATTCACAACCGCGGGCACGCCCGCGACTTGGGATTGAAAAAAAGCGAGGCCCTGATTTTGGACGACGGTTGGCACAACTTGCGGAATGACGTCGACGGGGCAATTGGCTTCGAATTTCGCATGAAGGAAGACCGGGCAGTGACTCATCTTGGGATGTGGGACGACCAGAATAAGGACGCCGGCGTGCGCCCCGCCCGCAACCTGCCGACCGAAGACGATCGCGATCAGCCTTCGCTGCCAGGACCCAAGAAAAGAGGCATCTCCGCTCCTCACGTACTGCAACTTCACGCTCTCAATGACCACGTCGCGGCCAAACTGATTGCTCGCGCCGAGGTTACTCCGCAAAAGCAGGGCAAGCTGGAAGGTGAATTCCGCTATGTCCAACTCGCCGAGGAGGTTAAGCTAATCAAGGGACAGCGCTATCGCTTGACCATGTCGACCGCCGCCGGCGATGATGACCATTTCCACGATCCCGCAAGCTTCGACGGCTTATCCCCCTTGGTTTGCCCTTCGATCGAAGTGCTTCGCAGCGTGCTCCTGCGAAGCGATGAGCAAAACACACCCCTGCCAATCCCCGCTTTTGCCGATCTGAAGGAAGATTATTCCAAGCACCGACTCCCCGTCGGACCCACCTTGAAATTTCAATAGAACGCCAGACACATAATGCTCACAATAAAGAAGCACATGAAATACGTCCCACTTTTTCTCGCCCTAGCTTTCGCCACGCCGCTCTTTGCCCAGAAGGTTGATCCCACCTACAAGCACGTTGCCTACGGGTCGCACAAGGACATGAAACTCAATTTCTGGAAGATCGAGTCCAAGCAGCCTACGCCTCTCCTCGTTCATATTCACGGCGGTGGTTGGCTGGGCGGAAAGAAGCATGAGACAATCGGGGCCAATCAGCTCAAGCATGGATACAGCTACGCCTCGATCGATTACCGTCTCGCCGGCACGGAACTACTGCCCGCCGCAGTCCACGACGCCGCCCGAGCCATCCAGTTTCTGCGCACCAAGACCAAGGAATGGAATTTCGATCCTAAGCGTATCGCCGTGACGGGAGGCTCCGCCGGAGCCGCATCAAGCATGTGGCTCGCCTACCACGACGATATGGCCGACCCCAAGAGCAAGGATCCTGTCTTACGCCAATCCTCCCGCGTATGTGGAGCCGTTGCCATCGGCGGACAAACCACCCTCGATCCTTTCCTGCTGGAAAAGAAGATCGGCTTGGCCTGCATCAAGCACCCCATGATCTGGAAGACCGTAGGCGCATCCAGCCATGTGCAACTGATGAAGGACTGGGACAAGTACAAGTCGCTATCCCTCGAGTGCTCACCCCTCACTCACGTCACCAAGGACGATCCGCCCGTTTGGATACGATACGGCAAGCCCGCTCCCGTGCCTGTGATCAAGGGCGACGGCATACACCACGCAGGCTTCGGTCGCCTGCTCAAGGAAAAGTGCGAGAAAGTCGGCATCCAGTGCCACCTCTCGGTCACAGGCCACGAACAACCCAAAATGAACAGCGCCGACTTCCTTAAGCAGATCTTTGCAAAGTAGAGGCTCCACGGAGGCGCGGTTGATCGGAATTCGGCGTGAACCAATAATCAACGCCCATCTGGTTGCCCTTCACTCCTTGATGCGGTAGTGACCGGTAATTGGAAAATCGAAGAGTCGGTTTTCTTCCTTGGTTCCACTACCTATATTATGAATCACCAATGGAACCCCACGGGCTGTCTTCTTGTCACTGACAATCATGACATGGGCCAAGTTGCGACCAACCGTACAGGTCACCAAGTCCCCCGCCAGATAGTCTGCGGCTAGACGAGTGACGGGAAGGGAAAAACCACGGCGATTGAAATAGGTCTTGAGATTGGGAACGCGACGGTGGTCGATGTTGGGATCCGGTTTTTTGAGGCCCCAGATAGTTGGGTATGCGGAAAAGGCAGCTTTCATATCCTCATGCATCAGTTTCTGGAGATCTATCTTGAATGCATCCCGCAAAGCTCGAATCACGACGTCCGTACAAACCCCCTTCTCAATGGGCAAGTCACCATTGGGATACGCCAAACCAACGTAAGAGGGATCATAACTTACTGTTTTCCCGACTTGGCTGCGGGCGGCCGTAACGATTGGTGAGGCGGTTGTTTCCCGTTTCGTCTTTGGTGTTACGAAATTGCTGGAATCTGGTGTCGGATTGGATGTCTGGACTTGGTCGCAACCAGCTAGGAGCCAAACAGTCGTTGCCCATAGCCATACGGCGCTTCTGAACCCTCGATCTATCATCATGCGCTGAGTCAAACGGGAAGCTTGGGTGCGCCCGCTTACCGGCAATTGGTCTTCTACGGAATGATGGATTTGTCAATTGATCATGTGAGATATGTTCCGCAATTCCTAAGGTTCGCTAGCCTCGAATTATGAAATGCTTCCAATGGAATGGTTCGGATAAAGTGGAATCATCGAAAAAGTAAGTTTTGCGGAAACCTTTTCGGCTCGAAAATCAATAAATCGAGAGAAAGGGCTGGTAGACGAACAAATCCGGCGCTAATTAATTTCGACTATCCGTAAACACACAACCTGGAAGACACCAATGACCACCTTGCGAATCATCTGCATTTCTCTCTCGCTTTCCTTGGCGAGCGCCTTTGGCCAAAGCCAATTGCCTCCGCTACAAAAATCGGTTGAGGACGCCTCCAC
>PBLJ01000029.1 GCA_002721705.1 Opitutia bacterium | reverse complement strand
CTAGGACATCGCCAGCAATTCCTACGAGTCTCTTGATATAATATTTTTCCTCATTCCTCGATTTAACTTTGTAGCAGGTGCCTTTTTCATCGAATGCGATAAGCGGCACGTACTTGATGGCGTTACCTTCGCTTGTTAAATATACACCTTCCGAGAGAGTCTTTTCATCATCTATGGGGTGAAGAAAATAGACATTTGTCCTTTGAACGGGATCAAGCTGAATTTCCCTCGGATCAAACTGGGCACGGTAGATTCTACCTTCACTGGGCCAATTATCGAGAACGTCTCTGCGAAGGCGACTTTTGCCGTGATCCGTCAAAGTCCATTCTTCTTTTCCGGTTTTAGTAAAAAGAGCTTTTCCGTCCTTTGCCTTGATTTCATCGGCATTTTGTAGGTCCTGCGGAAATTGGACCTTAAGGTTGGGGCTCTCCTCCCAATAGCCGCGTTGGTAATCCAATAAAGGTTGATAGACCCTTTGATTCAGGACGTCCCGATTGTATGCTGCTATGTTTTCGGTCTTGAAAACAATGGGGTCCCCGACCTTGGGAGGGAAGAAATTATAGGTGAAGCGGTCGACGAACAAAGCATCTCCCAGTTCGACGTCGAACGCCAATACGGTATCTCCCTTGGAAAAAGGCCCTGATCGAAGAGGCGGAAGCTTGACGCCGGGAGGGAGCAGAATCGTGTGATCTTCCCGACCATCGATTGTAACGGTATATTTATCCGCGTCGGTGGGTAGCACGAAGAACCTGCCATTCGGAAACGAGGCTCGGACTCGTTCAGGTCCCGAAATTGTAGCTGTTGTCCCCCCGTTTTCGGCGACGACGCGGTAGTGAGAAGCGCCGAAAAGTAACTTGTTGGCAACTTGTTCAGCCATGTTGGGCTCCTCGCCCAATTCATACACATGTGGCTGCATGCCGTTGAAGGTCGGATACATTGAATTGGTCGGAATAATGAAAGGCTGCAGAAAAAAGCTTCGAACTCCCAAGACCACGATGGCGGCGACAAGAAACATTTCCACGTTCTCTACCCTGCTTTTCTTGTGATAGAACATTCCTCCGTGTCGAGATACCAGCTCGTCCACCTTTTCGGCCTGCGAGCGCAAGTCGGCCGGCTCCGTTTTCTTGTCGCGAATGAGCGCATGAAGTTCCTCCATGGCGGTTTCCCATTCCTTTTCGTCTTCCGGGGCAAGTAGGTCCTGCTTGTGGAAGAAGGCCTTCTGGCTGACTCGCAGGACTTCTTTGGCAAGCTTGCGAAGTTTGCGCGGTTTGATGGGAGGCTCAGGTTGTTCTTCTTCGGTGGTCATTCCGTGTTCTTCAGGATTTGCACGAAGGCCTCTTGTGGTATCTCTACGTTTCCAATCTGTTTCATGCGTTTTTTTCCGGCCTTTTGCTTTTCCAGCAGTTTCTTTTTACGGGTTATGTCGCCACCGTAACATTTAGCAGTCACGTCCTTTCTCATGGCACCTATGGTTTCTCGCGCTACGATGCGCCCTCCGATCGCGGCCTGCAAGGCAATCTTGAAGAGTTGTCGAGGGAGGATGTCCTTGAGCTTCTTGCAAAGCGCCCTGCCCCGGATCTCGGCTTTTTCATTGTGCACGATGGTGGAAAAGGCATCGACTGGTTCGCTGTTCACGAGGATTTCCATCCGCACGAGATCGGAGACCTGATGGCCCGCCATTTCATAATCCATGGAACCATAGCCGCGTGTGATGCTTTTCAATCGGTCGTTGAAATCGACCAATATCTCGTTGAGTGGCAAGTCGCAAGTCAGCAAGACGCGGGTTTCGTCGATGGTCTCGGTGCGTTCGCAGACGCCACGCTTTTCGGTCACAAGCGCGAGCAGGTCGCCGATCGAATCGTTGGGCGCGTGCAAGCGAGCCTTGATCATGGGTTCCTCGATGAAGTCGATCTCCGTCACTTCAGGTAATTCGAGTGGATTGTCCACGAGCAGGGTCTTGCCCTGCGTGGTGGTGACCCGGTAGACCACGCTTGGATAAGTGGCGATGATATCCAAGTCGTACTCGCGACGCAGGCGTTCCTGAATGATTTCCATGTGGAGCAAGCCGAGGAACCCGCAACGAAAGCCGAAACCCAAGGCCGCGGAGGTTTCCGGTTGAAAATGGAAGGCGGCATCGTTGAGACGAAGCTTTCCCACGCTTTTCTTCAGTTTCGGGTAATCGGAGGTGTCCAAGGGATACAGCCCACTGAATACCATGGGACGAGCTTCCTTGTAGCCGGGTAGCATTTCATTGGACGGATCGGATGACAGCGTGATGGTGTCGCCAATCTTCACGTCCGCCACGTCCTTGATGCCAGTCACGACGTAACCCACCTCCCCTTCTTCCATGGCGTCGCTGGCTATCATCTCCGGACTGAACCTGCCCACTTCCTTCACTTGGGTGCGACGACCGTCGCTCATCAACGTTACTTCATCTCCCCTCGACAAGCGGCCCGAAAAAAGACGGACGTAGCAAATCACGCCCTTGTAGGAATCAAATTCGCTGTCAAAGACCAGTGCCCTGGTCTTTTGGTGCTCGGTCCAGCGTGGGGGTGGCACTCGCTCCACCACGGAGGCCAGTATTTCGTCTATGCCCTCTCCCGACTTGGCGCTCGCCAGCAATGCATCTTCGGCCGGTATTGCGAGCACCTCCTCGATTTGACGGAGTACGCGGTCGACGTCCGCTCCCGGTAAATCGATTTTATTGAGAACGGGAATCAAGGCCAGTCCCTGGGCATCGGCCAACTGCGCGTTGGCCAAGGTTTGGGCCTCGACTCCTTGGGCGGCATCGATCAAGAGAATGGCTCCTTCGCATGCTGCCAAGCTACGGGACACTTCATACGAGAAGTCCACGTGACCGGGAGTATCGATTAAATTGAATAAATACTCCTTGCCCTCTTCTTTCCGATAGATCATCGAAACGGGATGACACTTGATTGTTATTCCGCGTTCACGCTCCAGATCCATGGAGTCCAGCAACTGTTCCTTCATCTCTCGCTTGACCACCGTGCGGGTATTTTCAAGCAGTCGATCGGACAAAGTTGTCTTGCCATGATCGACGTGAGCGATGATGCAGAAGTTGCGAATGCGTTTGACGTCTCCCATTAAAAGGTTTGAGGACAATTTTTAACGCGAAAAGATCAACAAAATACGAAACTAAAGGATAAAAGGAATTTTTACATGAATGTCAGCAATCTGGAGGGTGCCTATACGGCATTGGTCACACCCATGCTGAATGCGTCGTTGCAACTGGACGAATTAGCCGAGCGTGTAGATGGACAAGTGAAGGCCGGCATTGCGGGTTTGGCTCCGGCGGGAACCACTGGGGAGTCCCCTACCCTTACCCATGCCGAACACCTCGAGGTGATACGTTGCGTGGTGCAAGCCGCTGCAGGTCGCGTCCCCGTATTGGCTGGCACGGGATCCAATTCGACCGCTGAGGCGGTTTCCTTGACCAAGGCCGCCGACGATGCGGGGGCAGATGCTTTCTTGATCGTGGCTCCTTATTACAACAAGCCCAGCCAAGATGGGTTGTTCAATCATTTCGGGGCCATCGCCGAAATTACCGAAAAACCGATTGTACTGTATTCCATTCCAGGAAGGTGCGGCATTGAGATTGAAACCGATACCGTGGCGCGTCTACACGAGGCTTATCCACAAATTCAAGCGATCAAGGAAGCCGGTGGTTCTTGCGACAAAGTTTCGGAGTTACGTCGTCAGTTGGGTTCTGACTTCTCGATTTTGTCGGGTGACGATGGCCTCACTTTGCCTTTTATCTCCTGTGGAGCCAAGGGTGTGATCAGCGTGGCTTCCAACCTCATTCCCGAGAAAATCGTCCAGATGACGGCCTTGGCCAACGATAACGATTTTCAAGCTGCCGGGGCAGTTCATCACGCCTACCATACCCTTTTCCGGGATCTGTTCGTGGAGCCCAACCCGGTGCCCGCGAAGTACCTATTGAAGCGTATGGGGCTTCTGCAGTCCGATGAAGTACGCTTGCCGCTTTCGAGGCTTTCCACTGAAAACCAAAACCTATTGGATCAACTCGCGACCGAACTCGGTCTCCTTTGACGATTGTTGCCATGCCGCTGAAGATCTTGTTGAACGGCGCGAAAGGCCGCATGGGAAAAACCATTGCGGAAATCGCTCACGAGAAAGACGTTGAAATTGCCGGGGGCGTCGATTTAGGCGACGATCCGCTACCTTTTCTCGCGAATTCTGACGTCGTCGTCGATTTCAGTCTTCGCGATGCCACCCAAGGTATTGTCGAACGGGCAGTCGAGGTTGGAAAGCCGATCGTGATAGGCACAACCGGGCATACCCCCGAGGAAAAAGATCGTATCGCTTCCCATTCTTCAAGCATTCCCATGGTTTGGGCCGGCAATTACTCGACCGGAGTGAACCTTTTGTTTTACCTCACTAGGCTTACGACCGAGGTTCTGGGTGAAGATTTTGACTCCGAGGTGGTGGAAGCCCATCATCGTCACAAGGAAGACGCTCCCAGTGGAACGGCGGAGCGTTTACTGGAAGTTATCCGCGAGTCCCGAGGGTTGCCTGCGGAGTCGATTTGTCATGGACGAAGCGGCATCACCGGCAAACGTCCCGGTGATCAGATCGGATCGCATGCCCTGCGAGGCGGGGACGTAGTGGGTGATCATATGGTGTGGTTTGCCGGTGAAGGCGAAAGAGTCGAGCTCACGCACCGAGCGACGGATCGAAAGATCTTCGCCGCCGGAGCCTTGCGAGCCGCCCATTGGGTAGTGAACAAGGGGCCCGGACTTTACTCCATGCAAGACGTGTTGGGCTTGCAATGATAGCAACTCTCAGAGGTGAACTGACTGAATCTCAGCCTTTGTTGGCGATTGTGGAGACGGGAGGTGTGGGGTACGAGGTGCATGTTCCGCTTACCACGACCGAGTCGTTGCCCGATCTTGGTCAGTCCGTACAACTTTTCATTCACGCTGCCTACCGCGAGGACGCCCAAACGTTGTACGGCTTTTCCACTCGGGACGCCCGAGACTTTTTTCGACTCGTCATCGACAAGGTTTCGGGTATCGGTCCCCGCATAGCCTTGAATTTGCTCAGCCAAGTGTCCCTACAGACCTTGCGCAACGCCATTGCAGACGGTGATGCCGCTCTGCTGGCAAAGACGCCGGGCTTGGGAAAGAAAACCGCGGAGCGAATCATTGTCGAGTTGCAAGACAAGGTAGGGCCTTCGACAGCCATTCAGGGGGCTGGCGCAAAAGGAAGCGCCGATTCCCCCTCCACCGCCGACAACGAAGATTTCAAGGATGCGGTGTCCGCCTTGGTCGCTCTTGGCTATAAAGTGGGTGAAGCGGACAAGGCGGTTCGCAAGGCAGTGGAATCGCTTGGACCGGAAGCTACCACCGAGGCGCTGGTCAAGGAAGCTTTCTCCAAGAAGAAATGAGGCGAGACCCGGCTCGCGGATTTACTCCTCGAAACGACCGTCCAGCATGGGGAGGCAACGATCGGCGCGCTCAGCCAAATCAGGGTTGTGCGTCACCAAGATAATGGAAGACCCCTCTTCTCGAGCGGATTGAACGAGAAGATCGAATACCTTGTTCGAGTTGCGAGCGTCCAAGTTGCCGGTCGGCTCGTCTGCCAGAACGATGGCTGGAGAAGTGGCCAAGGCCCGAGCTATCGCCACGCGTTGCTGCTCGCCGCCGGACAACTTGTTGGCCAGTCGATGCCGCTTGTCCACAAGATCCAAGTCGACAAGCAGTTTTTCCGCCCTGAGGGTGGCGTCCTTCTTGGAATCGCCTGCTTTGCGGAGAGGCAAGGAGACGTTTTCCAAGGCCGTTAATTCGCGGATGAGGAAGTGAAATTGGAAAACGAAGCCCAAGAGCTCGTTGCGTATAGCCGTCCGTTCCATCTCGGAAGCTTCCGACACCAGTCGCTGGTTGATTTTGATTTCACCTGAATCCGGCTTGTCGAGCAATCCGAGGAGATATAGCAAGGTACTCTTTCCGCAACCTGATGGTCCTATTATGGAACAGGTCTCACCTGCCTTTAATTCAAGTGAAATCTCTTGCAGCACGGTGCTGCGAGCTTCTCCTTCGCCAAAGGAGTGCTTGAGGTCCTTTGCCTGCAGAATAGGGGGCTGAGAAGGGATTTCGCTCATGAAGCCTCCCTGATGATTTTGGCTGGTTCCACTCGAGCCGCGCGACGAGCTGGAATCCAAGTCGCCAAGGTCATGAAGACGACCGCTATGCCGACGCCCCAAAGATAATGGGAAAGATCCCAATTCACGACGAAGTGATCGGTCGAAAAGACTCCCCTTATCCGGATGGGTATCTTAGAGATGCCATAGGTGGCCAAGGCTCCGAGTAGGCATCCCAACAGAGCTCCGCTTAACAGGATGATGCCACCTTGGAAGAGAAAGATGCTCGAAACGTCGCCTCGACTAAATCCCATTGAACGAAGGATGGCGATGTCTCGTCGCTTCTCCATCACCATCATGGCGAAGACGTTGAACATTCCCAGCCCGGAAAGCAAAATAATCGTCGATACAGTCACCGCCGAGGAAAACCGGAGCACCGAAAACACGTCGAGCCAGACTTTTTCTCGTTCTTGCCAACTTACCACTCGGTGGTCGATAGTCGCTTGCATCTGAGCTGCGACCTCAGGCGCTTTGGACGGATCCTTGAGCCCGATCTGAAACACGGCGCCACCGGAAGGTTGTTGGAGCAACCAGCGTGCCGTCGCCAAGTCCAAGTAAAGTCGACGCTTGTCGATGTCGCTTACTCCTGTCTCGAATATCGCCGACACTCGCAGTGATTCCGTCCTTCCCGACGATCCCACGACGTCCACTTTGTCGCCTGGGCGCAAATGGAGCCTTTCCGCTAGACGATGTCCCAAGAGCAGACCGGAATGATCTGCGTCGAAGTCTTCCAACGATCCGAATACTATTTGGTCGGCCAGATTGGAGACCATGAGGTGATCCTTCAGGCGAATGCCCATGGCTTGGACGACTTGGGACCGGACGTTGGCATCCACCGATAAGCGACCTTCCAGGATTTCGGAGATTCCGCTCACGTCCTCGTATTCTTCAATGGCTTGGCGGAGGCGATTCGGGTAGTCGATGCCCTCGACGTAGTCTGTACCCTCTCCTGCTTGCAGCGCGAATTGCTCGTTCCCTTCGGTCACTGTGTTCACTCCTCCCACTTGTTGAAAACGGTCGGATATACGCATCGCCCCGTTGGTGCCCAAAATCGTTTCCTCGAAAAACTTGGCGAAACCGGTGGTCTGGGCCTGCGTAACCACGAAGAAAGCGATACCAAAGACGATCCCCGTCAAGGTCATTGCCATGGAGCGTTTGCGCGAGACGATGAAACGCCAGGCGATCTGCAGGTTGGTCCCCAAGGTACGGGTTATTTTTGGGTTCCAGCCAATCGGGCGCGTTGACCATCCCGAAACAGATGCGGTGTATCCACAACGACGCGCTCACCAAGCTCAAGACCATCAAGCGCTTCAGCCACCAGTAGGTTGTGTATGCCAATTTTCACCTTGCGTACTTCGATCGAACCATTCTTCCAAATGCATAAGTTCTCACCCACCAAGGCTCTTCTGGGCACCAAGACGACGTCCTGCTTATACGCCTTGATGATTTCCGCTTCTCCCGTACTGCCCACTGCAAACCGTTCGTTGCCGTCTGCCATGTCGACGAAGATTCGACGCCGATTATCGGAAAAGCCGTTTGCGTCGAAGTAACCGCTTGCGCCGGAATAGCCCGATATCTTGCCATGAAAAATGGCAGTGCCTTCCGAACGAAAGCTGATTGCAACCGATTGGTTGGCTTCAATGCCTTGGAAATCCTCCTCCAGAAGAGTGACCTCCACCAAGTGTTTCTTGGATTGCAGAACCCCCAACGGTTCCACCAGGGATACGGTATCGCCTGGAGATACCCTGATTTCGGTTAGTATTCCCGTGAATGGGGCTTTGATGGACAACTCTTCCAAATGTCGAAGGGCTTGGGCTTCTTCGACGCGGGCCGTATCCACTTTTTCGTTCAAGGAAATCTTTTGTTCTTCCCATTCTTCTTTTTCGCGAATCAGTTGAGCTTCCAATATCGTGATTTGAGCTTTTTTCTTACGAAGTTCCGCTTTCGGATACCTTCCGTTTTCCGCCAAAACTTCCAAGGCTTTCACTTCTTGACGGTCTGCAGCCAATTTCGGGGCGATTTCCGATTGGTTGTGTTCGTGCAACTGCAATCGCGCCTCCGCGGCTCGCAATCCCACTCGAATCTTCTCCAAGGCCAATTCAACGTCTCGTGTAGCCAACTGAACGAGGACCTCCCCTTCCCTCACCGCTACGGGGAGGCTTTCGGATTTAGGCTCCAAATTGTTGAACACGCTCTTTACTCGTCCGGGTCGAAGAGATTTCAAGACTTGAAGTCGTTGTGGTAAAACATGAACCCTCCCTGGCGAAGAATGCTTGATTTCCCCTTGCTTTACGGTTTCCACCACTACTTCGGCTGCGCCGTCTCTCCAAAGCCACCATGCCGATCCGGATGCCAAAACGACTACAAAGGCAATCACGATGGACGTTTTCATTTTGGTGGGGTCGTTGTGGGCGAGAGAGCGTCTTCACCGTGAAGCACCAAGTATTCGCCAAGCAACGATATATAATCAACCACGGCTCTCATTAGGTCGAGCCTCGATTGATCCATCTCCAGGCGATAAGCGAAGAAGTCTTCCATGGTAATACGATTTTGATCCAGTTCGATGCGGCTTTTTTCAAATTTCTCACTGCTGATGGCCGCCAATTCCTGTCGGGATTGGACTAACTCGGCTCTCGTTTCCAAATCCGCTCGCAGCTTGTTCCTGTACAAAGTGAGATTCTTCTTTTCATACGTCTTTTGCATTTCAAGCCGTCTTTTACGTGACAAGGCTTCGCTTTTGCGTCCTTCGCTTTCTCGACCATCGAACACGTCCCATTGTACCTGCAGACCGAGCACGAGATTGGTGCGGTCTTGCGTTTGGCTTGAGTCGAGCGCATCCACTTGGTCTTGAAAAATCGAGCCGACCAAGTTCACTCTTGGTTTGCGAATTGCTTCGGCCACGATCACTTTTTCGTTTTCCACCGCAATGGCATGGTCCAAGCTTTCCAGCAAACCGCTGTGCAAGGTACCGCTTTCGGGAACCCGTGGCCTATCCTGAACGAACTTCGACACGAAGGAGCGAAAGTTGTCCGGCACCTCGAATCCAAGAGTTTCCTTGGATCCCGTTTCATGGGCAAACATTTGCTTCGCAGCCCGCCGGTCTCGCTCTAGTTCGAAAATCCGGATGCCTTGCCGGAGCGAGGCGATCTTGGTTTCCGCCAAGTCCACTTCGGTAAGCAATCCCAAGTCTCTCTTTCGCTTGGCCGTTGATTCGTTTTCCTTGGCCAAGGTCAAGCTGTCCTCAGCCAATTCAAGGGCATAACCGCTCAAGACAAGGTCTAGGTACGAATTGCGCGTATGGGTGGCCACTTGCCTGCGTATTTCTACCAAGCTGGATCTGCTCTCCAGTACCCCAAGCTCGGCAATTCGACTTTCCGCTTCCAAGGCTCCCCAATCATAGAGAGGACGCTTGGCGTGCGCCGATGCCAGAAAACGATAACGATGGTCGAAGCTTCCACCGGCCCTGTTTTCGCTTAATGAATAGGAGTTTATGGATATGCCGGCCTTCCAGCCGCGCCGGCCGTCGCTGACGACTTTTCGAGCGAGGGCTTCGTTTTCTCGTTCTCTTTCGATGCGAAGTAGAGGCGAAGTTTCCGCCAAATCGGCGAGCACCTTGCGGAGTTCCGGAAAAAACTCTTCCGGCATGCCGCGAGAGCTTGCGAAGGCGTCTACTTGCCTATTCGAATTTGGAGGCGCGGAGGGAGTGTCTTGGCCAAATAAAGGGAAGTTGGCCAAGCAGACTCCAAAGAAAATGCATGAACGAAGAACTCGCATGGGTGGGGAATGCTATGCTGACAAATCCCTATTGCGAAGCGAGTTCAAAATAAGAAGCGAGGCTTGCCCTGTCGCAAGCCCAAGCCTTTGGATTCAGTCTGCGGCGCCGAGGGGATACTGTTTCAGCACGTCCTCGGCTGTCCAAGGGGCAGCGGGATCAGGGCGTTCCTCAAGGGCTTTCCTGGCAGCTGCAACGTCCTCGAGTGTTACTTCGGCGTATTCCTTTGAAGCATTACTCCAAGAGCGCCGGACGTAGTTCACGACCGAGACGATGTCTTCGTCTTTCAAATTATAAGTTTCGGCGATCTTCGGCATGAGGCTATTGTACTGTTGGCCCATGACTTCGACGGGACCGGACATTCCGACTAGGGTTAAGCTGATTACGCGCTGGCCGTTATCCAGCCAATCGGATCCATCCAATGGGGGGAAACTGCCTGGAATTCCTGCACCGTTTGCTTGGTGACACGCACCGCAAGAATTCTTGAACAAAATCTCAGTTTGCATCTCTTGAGCGCGAATTTTCTGGGCCTCGATTTCCGCTTCCGTCAATTGGCGCTCGGGATTAAGGGAGAAACCGTTGGCATCGACGAACAAAGAAATACTTCCCCAAGCGAACCATGCGCAGGCTATCAGGAAAAGGAAGAAGGGAAGGAACAAGCCTTCGCGAACCTTTCTCTCGCTCCCGTGGGTATCCTGCAATTCGCGGTCGGTGAAACCATCCGCGCCGGGATCGCTTTTGCCTTTACCCTTTTTGCTCATTTCTTGCTTTCGTTGTTTTCCTGTTTCCCGCTCACTGTTGTTGCAGGAGGAGGGGTTGTAGGCGGCGCGCCCGCGTCATCGGGAAGCTCCACTTGCATTGGCATTTCAGGCAGGTCGTAGTCTTGTCGCAGACTTCTTAAGTAGGCGACAAGCTTCATGGCCCTTGGTCTAGGCAATATTTCGTTGCCATTGCCCAAGTCAATCGCCCCCGGGGTCTTGTCCCCTTCGATTTCCCTGACTTCGTACAAGAAAGGGTTCGGTTGGCATATGGAGTCCGGAGAATCCGCTTGCGGCGAGTACAGGTGTAGGTGAAGGGCTTCTTGGGTGAGTTCGTCTCTGGTGCCAGCATTAGCCAAGTCGGGTCCCATGCGAAATCTTCCCAGCAAGGGTTGCGATTGCCTGATGTAGTCGCGGGGCACGGAAGGACGTTTGCCCCATTTTCGAGCTAGGTCGTTACCGAATCCCTCCAGTCGAACTAGCTGGGTATGGCAAGAGATGCACCCCATGGAAACGTAGACTTGCATACCCTGCCGTGCGATGCCTGGGATTGATTGGGGATAAACATCTCCAATGTCCGTCGGATTGCCATCTTCGTCCAGCGAGCTCGTCGTTGTAACGAGATCCCCGAATTGGCTGTCGCTGGCGACGATCACAAATCTCCACGAGACGAAGAGCAAGACGTTCGAAAGAACCAGCAATCCTATAAGGCTTCTCGTCATGGATTAAAGAATAAGGGTGAATATCACGGCCGCGAATGCGATGACCAAAATCGTGGCCAAGATGAATGTAACAGTGGTCAAGTGCATGGACTTTTTCGCCGCCAATTCGTCTTTGGAAAGCTTGCCTTCCTCTTCTTCCGNCTCCTCTGCTTCGACTTCGATTGTTTCTTGGGGCTCCTCGGCTTTGGGGNAACAAGCCGTCAAAGGAAATCCAACGGCCGAATAAAGATTTACGGCGAACAGTNTGCTGGAAAGAAAAACCATCCCTTCTCCTGCCAAGGCCAAGGCATGGAACGGCTTAGTCGCTTGCGTCCAGTCTCCTGTCCCGAGGTTTGCAATGGNGCCACCCGCAAAGCCTCCCCAAACGGATGCGGCGAGCAAAGCGGACACTCCACTGAAAGCGACCCAAAAATGGGTCGAGACCATTAGATCGCTGGGTCGTCTGCCATCGAATAAAAGAGGTATCCAGTAATAGGCCAAGCCAAAGGCCACCATTCCGAACAGACCGTGTATCAGGTAATTGAACTGAAAATTACCCAAGAGACTGAATTGTGTGACGGATACTAGGCTAGGAAAGGAAAACAGAATGCCAAGATAGGCGCACACCGTGAAAAGCAAGGTGCCGGCTATCACGAACCGTAAACTGACGTTGTCCCAAACCTTCTGCAAATTGCCGCAGGCAGTGCCTAGTACGTTTCCTGCGAACACGGTGACGGGAAAGAACATGGCGACGGCCATTACGGAGCCAACTGAAGGTATCCATTCGGGAACGGGACCTCCACGCAGTTCAACCAACCCCGTCCACGGAGCGATCAAGGCAAGGGAAAGGAAACCGTAAAAGGCCAGGGAATAACCACGCACCGCGACCCCAAGGGTTTTCGGCACAAGGTAATATGCGATGCCGAAAGCCACGGGCGTCAACCAGAGCCAAAGGATGTTTTGAGCAACCCAAGAGGCCGCCACGGATTGTACGGTTCCACGAAGTGGTTCCCAAAATAGGCCCCAGTTTCCCAAGTAATAGGTAAGGCCAAACCAAAAGAGCGAGCCGATGGCGAACCATTGGGTGACGTAGGTTTCACGTTCCAGCCTAGTGTGGAATATTATGATGCTCCAGGCGGCTAAACCCAAAAACGAACAATAAAGCAAGATTGATACGTGCTGGGGCATTTCCAGCAACGAGAAGGGTGTGCCTTGGCCAGCGAGAATACCAATGACACCCAAGGACACGGCGCCGTTCCATGACATGCCGGTCAATACGGCTATGCCCGGGTAGGGAATTTCAGCCCAAGATAGGCGAGCCAGAAGCCAGAGCGTGGCCCCAAATGCCAAATTGCCGCCCCAACCGTAAACCAAGGCATTAACGAAAGCGGGACGCAAACGCCCGTAAGACATCCACTCCCACTCACTCAGGAGAGCGGGCGTTACGATCTTGGTGGCCGCCAATAATGCCAGCAACGTTCCCAAAACGAGCCAGGCGGCACCGGAATAAAGAAAGAAGACAGCCAACTTTCGGAAGGATTGATCGAGGATACTTTCGCTCGAATCACTCATTGCTTGCCTCCACTGATGCGTTGCGATCGGAGCTTTGGATTTCACTCAGGACTTGTCCTTCAGCTTCCTCCAGTGAAATGGTTAATTGCTCGCGTGTTTCTTCGTTTTCGTCCTTGGCTTGCTCAATTCTTTGGGAGCGTCGTTGTTCGGTAAGCGCGTCGACCGGCATTTCTTCTTCGGAGCTGGAGCAGGTGCGAATGCCTACCGGAACAAGCAACAGCAAGAACAAGCTGACGATCAGCCAAAAGGAGACGCCGCAACCGTCCATGATATCTGGCTTGGGGTCACTCATGGTGGTGAATCGACTCGAGGATTTGAGGGTCACGCACAGGTATGTCTTCGACCTCGGATTGGTTTAAACTCTGAAGATACCGCAATCCACAAAGGCCTCCTATCCCAATGATGGCGGCAATGTCCCAATGAGATATGGTAAACTCTCGTGGCAGGTAGCCCAGGCTGTTGTCGGCCAATACTCTTCCCGGGAGGATATTCCAATACATGTCGAGTAGGTGGAAAGACAAAATCCAACACGCGGCAACCAGCAAGCGTTGCACGTCGATCTTGTTGCGATACCACAAGAGGTAGAGAAAAGGGGCGAGGAAATGACCGAAGACCAAACCCATGCTAACCCACCACCAAGTGATCTTTTCCTCGGTGATGGGGTTTATTTCTCTGATCTGGTACCAAAAGGTTTCTTCCGGTATGTTCGCTTGGTAAATGAGGAAATACTGGGAAAAGCTAATGTATGCCCAGAAAATCGTGAAGGTCAGACTCAAGCAGGCCAAGTCGTAGCGGTGGGCTTGGTTGTATATTCCCTTCAGTTGACCTCTTGTGGATTGGAAGAAACAAATGATTATGGTCACGGCCAAGCCCGCCCGCATGGAGCCGGCGAAAAACCATACGCCGAACATGGTCGAGAACCAGTGGTACTCGAGGCTCATGAACCAGTCGAAAGCCGCGAAAGTGAGAGCCAAGGCGGCGGCGGGAATACCAATTGCTGAAATGTGGTGACCCAAGACCGTCCATTTCGGGGAACCGTCCTTGTCTTGCTCAAAGGAGCACTTGCGCATCCAATGAGCCAACCCACAGAATATACCAAAATAGATAATTGCTCGGATGCTGAAAAAAGGTATGTTCAAATAGCCGCTTTTCTTCAAGTACAAGATGTCTTCGCTGACGTGATGGCGGCTTCCATCTACCAATTCGGGCAACTCGTTGGCGGGATTGATCCATTGCCATAGGATGCCCGCTTGGCCTTCTCCAAACCAAGCGATCAGCAAGAGAGGGGCGAAGCACGCGGCCAAGACGGGGAACGCGTGCAAACCGTGTTCCAGTTGTCTACGCACCACCACGCCCCAGCTCGACCGAAAGATTCTGAGGAGCATAGTCAACATGAGCATGCCCACCGCGATGGAGAGCCAAAACCCCAACCCCAGCAACCAGCCCAAGATAGGCCTTGGGTCAGGCTCGTCGTTGGTAATTCCCATGTACAAACCGATCATGCCCAATGTGCATCCCGCAACGGCGGCGGCGAGAAACTTGGTCTTGAGACCCGCGTGCGCATCCTTGCCTTCCGCGGCGCTCATTCTTGTTCTTCTCCGGTTGTAGACGCTTTGCTCAGGCTTTTCACGTATGCCATCAATGCTTGGCGTTCTTCCAGGGTCGTCGGCAAGGGAGCCATGCCCGCCACGGAGCCTTTGACGATCTTGGCCATGGGATTCTCAACTGATTCCAGAAAATAGGCTTCGTCCATCTTTACCTTTTGGATAGGGCCACCGATACCCACGTGAACTTCCCGAGAAGTACCCCAGAATTCGCCTATGAACTTGGTAGCCTTGAGAGGGCCTCCCGCGGGAGCTGGGACAGCGGGATCAACCTGGTGACAGGTAAAGCAAACCTTTGTCTGAAACAGTGCCTTTCCTTGGGCGATGAGAGCGGGGTCTTCGCTGGTCGAATCACTTTGTTCCAGAGCCACCGGCTCGGCCGTGGGTTTATCTCGGGACTCCAACCATTTCCTCAAGGCGTTCACGTAAAGGGCGATTGCCCAACGTTGTTTTGGACCCACGCGATCCTTCATGCCAAGCATGGTGTTCTTCCCTTCGGCGATTACGTGGACCACATAGCCTTCGATCCCGTGCTTCTTTCCGTCTGGAAGGTCAGGGAGCTTGAGGTAATCGGGTTCCAACGGATCGGTCAAGTTACGCGGCTTCAGTCCGAATTTCGATAATACCCCTTTGCCATTGCCCAAATCACCGTGGCAGCGACTGCAATAAATCGTGTATTGGCTCTTGCCCTCACGCATCAATTCCTCGTTCACTTCCAGTTGGTCGGGAAAGCCTGAGAGCCCAACAACCCCATCCTCGAGACCAGTATTGAAAACTTTGTCGGCGAGCTTATCCCTGGCGTCACTATCCGGCGAAAAAGCGGTTTTCAGGTCCAAACCATTTCCTCGAGGCACGGAATAAGCGGGAGGCATGCGATCACTGCTCCCATCGGCGAAAACACCATTGCCGCTTTGCTCGAGAACCTTCAGCTGACGATCCATGTCGGGAAAAATCTCCAAGGGAGGCTTTCTGGAATTTTCGCCGCGAAAGCCGAGGATCGAAATCGTTGCCGCCACCGCGAGGGCGTATATGGCCAGAAAATATTTCATCCTAGCCTTCCTCCTCTCGGATCAAGGTAATTCGCTTGCCACCTATCTTTTTCAAGAAATCCTTGGTTTCGTCCTCGTCGAATTTCGCATCGATGGCTTCAATCACCAAGGCGAACTTGTCGTCGGAGGTTTCGGCGAAACGACTGTATGCGAAGACGGGATGGTTGTGGCGCGGCAATTTATTGGACAGGAACATGCCGAAAAAGGTGCCGAAAGCCGCCAGCAGAATCGTCAGTTCGTAAAAGACTGGAAAGGGATAGATGGGGCTGAAGTAAGGCTTGCCACCAACGATCAGCGGGTAATCGTATGCGTTCATATACCAAACGATCAGCATCCCGGTGAAGAATCCCGTGATTCCCCCCATGAACGTAAAGACAGGGACCTTCGAACGAGGCATACCCATTTGCTTGTCGAGGCCGTGTACCATGAAAGGCGTGTAGCATTCCCAATGCGTGAATCCTTTTTCCCGGACTTTGCCGGCCGCCTTGTAAATATCCTTGGGAGAATTGAAGGTAGCCGCCAAGGCGTAAGCGGGCGCTTGCTGCTTGGCGCTCATTCGTGCTTACCTCCATGCGGATCAGCTTCAGGTACGACCGCTTTAATCTCGCTCATGGGCATGAGGGGAAAGAAGCGTATGAACAGCAGGAACAATAGCCCGAAGAATCCAAAAGTTCCGAAGAAAGTGAAGATATCGACTACCGTGGGCGAGTAATAGCCCCAGCTTGATGGTAAAAAGTCGTTCGCTAGGGTGGTGTTAACGATCACGAATCGCTCAAACCACATGCCGACGTTCACGAAGATTGAGATGATCCAGACCAAGGCTATGTTTTCCCGCACTTTACGGAACCAAAACAACTGCGGACAAATAACGTTGCAGCTTATCATTATCCAGTAAGCCCACCAATACACTCCAAAGGCACGATTGATGAACGCGAATCCCTCGAATTCATTTGCCCCATACCATGCGATGAAAAATTCCATCGAATAGGCGTATCCTACTATGCTGCCGGTGGCCAAGGTCACCTTGCACATGTTGTCGATATGCTTTTGATTAATGAGGTCATGCAGACCGTAGATGGATCGCAGAGGAAGCAAAAGGGTCAGCACCATGCCGAATCCCGAGAATATGGCTCCAGCAACGAAATAAGGTGGGAAAATCGTGGTGTGCCAACCGGGTAGATTGGCCACGGCGAAGTCGAAGGAAACGATGGTGTGTACGGAAAGCACCAGCGGTGTGGACAAGCCCGCCAGGATCAGGTAGGCCATTTCGTAATTACGCCAGTGGTTGGTGGCATTGCGCCAACCCATTGCGAGGACTCCATAGAAGTATTTCCTCCAAGTTTTCTTGGCTCGGTCGCGCAAAACCCCGAAATCGGGAACCATGCCCATGTACCAAAAAAGGAGAGAGACCGTAAAGTAGGTGGATACTGCAAACACGTCCCATTCCAGAGGGCTTCTAAATTGAGGCCAAACGGCATTTACGTTAGGTAATGGGAGCAACCACCATCCGAACCACACACGGCCTACGTGAAAAAGAGGAAATATGCCTGCGCACATTACCGCGAAAATCGTCATGGCCTCGGCTCCGCGGTTGATCGAGGTTCGCCATCGCTGCTTAAGCAGGCACAAAACAGCGGAGATCAAGGTGCCGGCATGCCCGATGCCAATCCAGAAAACGAAGTTGGTGATGGCCCATCCCCAGTTGACTGGGTTGGCCAATCCCCATGTTCCTACGCCTGTGGAAACCAAATAAAAAAGGCCTACTCCCAAGTAGCTGCAAATCCCCAAGCAAACGATGAAGCACCACCACCACCACTTCGGTGTCTTGGACTCCACGATCCCGCATATTTTGTCCGTGATCCAGCCAAAACTACGACCGTTGGACACCAAAGCTGGCTCCGACCATTCGGCCGGTTGTATCTTCTTAAATACAGCGGGAGCGCCAGCTTTTTCCTTGGGGGAAGCGCTCATCGATGGTGTCCTCCCGAATCGCCCTTGTGACCTTCATGATGATCCCCGTGGTCATCCCCATGGCCATGACTGCCTGTTCCGCTGTGGGCGCGCCTGTCATGTTCTCCAGCCGCATGAGGCGTAGAGTATGAGTACTTGTCTGGCATGGATGGGTTCGGGTTGCGGAGTTTGGCGAGGTAAGTAGTACGGGGGCGAGTACCCAAGTAGCCCAAGACCGAATAGTCGCGATTCGATGCCTTGAGCTTGGATACCTTGCTCTCGGGATCGGAAATGTCGCCAAAAACAATGGCATCTGATCCGCAGGACTGCTGGCAAGCTGGCTTGATTGTACCATCTGGTACCTTAAGCTCTTCTCTATCAAGCTTTAGATCACTTCCACTTTGACCGGTAGCCGATTGCTTGGCCTGTTGAACCTTGATCTTGGTCTGTATCTTCGCCTCTTGAATTCGTTGCACGCAATAAGTGCACTTCTCCATTACGCCTCGCATTCTGACGGATACGTCGGGGTTTTTCTGAAGAGAAGGCAAGGGATCGTTTTTGTCGCCGAGCGGGCCTTCGTAAAACTCTCCGATGGCTCGCTTATTCCAATCGAAGAAATTGAACCTACGCACTTTATAGGGGCAATTATTGGCGCAATAACGGGTGCCTACGCACCGATTGTAGGCCATCGCATTCAAGCCTTCCTCGTCGTGTACCGTGGCATTGACCGGGCAAACGCTCTCGCAGGGGGCCGTTTCGCATTGGGAGCAAGACATGCCTTGGAACGAGACTTGTACGTCCTCGGGGATTTCGGCGCCCTCTCGTTCCTCGGAACTGAAATAGCGATCCATGCGAATCCAATGCATTTCTCGACCACGCAGGACTTGGTCCTTTCCGACGATCGGAATGTTGTTTTCACTCTGGCAAGCGATGACGCAACTGCTGCATCCGGTACAACGATTCAAGTCGATGGCCATGCCCCATTGATGCAAGCCGTATTCATCAGCTTGATGATCACCGAGAATTTCACCATGTTTGCCAGGCTTATGATCAGGAAGTTCGTAGGAAGATGCTCCTCGAGGTGTCGACTGGGCCTTTTCCTTGACGGATTGATGCTTGTCCTTGCCATAGATCGGAGGTGAGTGAGACTCCATTCCCATTTTGGAGACAAAATCAGGTTTCTTTGCGTACTCTTCGGTGGTGCCTTCACGGATAATGGCGCGCCCTTCCATGGACCAGTGTTCCTGAACGTTAGCCAATTTCATTCGGCCCAAGTCTTTATTAAGATCAAGTTCAGCTCCCGAAACGATTCGTTCACCACTCACCAGTAGAGGATAGGCGTCAAATCCGGTACCCTCCCCTACTCGGCCGACTTTTCGCCTGCCGAATCCGAGAGAGGCGACGATGGAATAGGTGGCGAGACCCGGTTGCACGTGCACCGGTCCTTCAACCACCGTGTCTCCCACCTTGATTTTGGCCACAGGGGCGCTCTGCATGCCTAAGTCGAAAGTCGCGGTATCGGGGGCGATGACACCACTTTTATTGAGCATCGTCGAATTGGGGAGAATTTGAACCCCAGAAGAAGACTCCAGTTCCTTGGCCAACTTTGGGCTGATCAAAATTGCATTGTCCCAAGTCAATCTGGTCAAGGGGTCTGGACATTCCTGCATCCACCCATTGTTTGCGTAAGACCCATCCCAATTGTGGAAACTGGGGACGAGGACCAAGTCCAAGTTATCGGCGGAGAGAGTGGAAGGGTCGGCTTGATCTGCGGACAAAGCAAGTAGATCTTCGTAAGCGATGGGCTGCTCGAACTTGGTCGGGCTCTGGCTCGATTTTCCATCCCTGAGAAACTTGTCGAAATCACCTTTTGAATGCCTTGCAAAAGTAGCTTTGACCAAGGCATGGGCGTCTTGTCTCGAGCCCAATACGCGAGCCAGAAAGTCTAATTCGGAAATGCCGTCGAAAAGCGGCTGGATCAGGGGCTGGACGGGGAATAGTGAATCTTGCGCATAGGAGAAGCCGTCGGACCAAGACTCCAAATAATGGGTGGAGGCAAGATGGATGTCCGCCAGATCGCTGGTTTCATCCAATGAATAGCCGAAACGAATGACCTTGCCTTTAACCTTTTTCAACAGGGTTGGCCAGTCGCGAGGGGCGGTATAGGCGGGATTGCCCTCCATGAAGATCAAGGTCTGGACGTTCCCTGCTTCCAGTTCGGTTGCCAAGTCCTCGATGGAGGCATTCGAGCCTTGCTCGACCTCGACGTATTCCACCGTTTTACCAATCGCATTCAACGCCTGATTCATGGCAAAGGTCAGGGCATGGACTTCATCCGGAAGGTGAGAACCGGCTAAGACGACGGATGCCGAATTCTTGGCATGTTCCACTAAGTCCTTGGCTGCCTCTTGTAGCCATTTGGGCTCGATGCCGAGACTTTTCTCATGCTTGCGAAGAACGGCGGCCCCCTTTGCTTCGATGCCAGCCTGCGACAATACTTCGGCTGCGAGGAGCCGAGCAAAAGACGTGATCCTGGAGGTTTCGAGTCGCAGGCGGTGATCCGCCATGGAACCAGTTAAGGTAAGGTTTGCCTCGACGACGTAGAGTCGGTTCATCTTGGCGACGTCTTTTTCGGATTCGACGTCACGCCCTGCTGAAAAATCACGACTGCATCTGAGATGATCGGGCTCGATCCCGAGAAAGTCGGAATCCAATGAAAAAATTCTCTTCGCCTTGGCCAAATGATGAACGGGGCGGATGTAGGCATCGTTTTTGGTTTGTGCCACTTTACCCAAAGCTTGTTCCGGATTACTGAAATCGATCGCGTCATGTTCGGCCCAAATGACGTTGGCATTACCTTGTAATTTCTTCACCAAGGCAGCTCTGGTCGGAGAACTTGATGAGGATGCCAGAAAAGCGACCTTGGCTTTGGGCGAGGCCTCGGAGATGGCCTTGGCGCATTCCGCGACGATATCGTCGCGGGCGGACTTGGTCATGGCGTTCCAGTTCGGGTTGTTGCGGGATCTCCGGGACTGGCTCTTGGCGGCGCGGTCGGGGTCGTACAGATCCAGCACACTGGCTTGAGCATGGGCGCAGGTGCCCCCTCCATACTGTTTGTAGCTGGGATTGCCTTCGACCTTCGTGGGTCTTGCTTGGTGGCTTTCCACGACCAATGGTACGTTGCCACGAGAACCTGGAAGGGAGGTGGAATAGTAATTCGGGACTCCGGGAATAATTTCCTCAGGTTGGCGGCCATAGGGCATGATAGTCTGCTCGGGACGGCGACATCCGGAAAAAGTCAATCCTGCAACGCCGAAAGACGCGGCCATGATTTTCAAGAAGTTGCGGCGTCCGGGAGCATCCAGCTCGGAAGCCCCTTCGGGAAATTCGCGTTCAAGCCAGTTTTGGAATCCCGGGGTTTCGGCCAAATCATCCAAGCTTCGCCAGTAACGAGGTCCGGTAGGGCTGCTTGAGCCATTCGATTCTGAAGATGGGCTTTTCATCGGTGACAGCCAGTGCAACTAGTTGGGGGTTGAATATGCCAATTTTTCTTCAATTCCTGACCCAGTCCCAGATGATGTGGATCTTCGGGATCTGGTTTCCAAGTCAAGTCGTACACCTTGTCCAAGGGACGCAACGCTTTTTCGGGATTACGGTGACAATCCAGACAAAAGGCCATGCCGAGAGATTTCTCGTGTCGAACCTCCTTCATTTTGGTGACGTCGCCATGGCACTCCACGCAGCTGATGCCGCGGTTCACGTGGATGGCATGATTGAAATATGCATAGTCCGGCGATTTGTGAACACGAACCCAAGGCACGGGAGGACCACCATCCAGTACGTCGTTCGCGTTTAGGTCCTCGCCCGGATCCAGTTTCCGATTTCTGTTTTTGTCCTCGCCATAATAGCTTTCTCTGACCAGAGCCAAGGCCGGCGAGTCCTTGAGCACCGTGTCATGGCACGACATGCAAGTGCTGGCTGCGGGGAGGTTGGCGTGCGGGCTCTTGTCCACGTTGCTATGGCAATAGCGACAATCCAAGCCCAGTTGGCCGACGTGAAAGCTATGGTCGTAGGAAACGGGCTGTTCCGGCATGTAGCCGGGGCGAGAGAACTTGGGCGAAAAGTAATACATCGTGCCCCAGGAGACGCCACCGCCAACGAGGGTGAGTCCAATCAATATCTTCAAGGGGAGGGTGTTGGACCACTTTGGAAAAATATTCGCCATCCTGATAATTCGGTTGGAACCTTCAATCGTTACGGGAAACGATTCCCGGAGCCTTTCGCACCTTGAGCTTGCTGATGGGCTGCCGTGCCTTCAAGGGAGCGGAAGAGCTGGATGATTTGGCCAGCAAAGGAAGGGCAGCCAACGAACCTGCGACTGCTACCAGTAATGACTTTCGGGAACTGGGTTCTTTGCTCACTAGTAATTTCTCTCGTTTCCGAGGCTACGAATGTGTAAAGATTTGTTTTAATTCTTGGAGGTTACGTTACAAACTTATTCTTTCCTACGTTACATTATTAAATTCTCTTAATCTGAATGATTAGGAAACCTCGCGTGCGCGATTATAACTAATAAGGCTTTGAAAGCGCTTGTAAGTGGAGCTGGAAGCCAGTGCTCGTGCCCATCCTTCACCATTCTTTCTTTTAACTTTTGGGGAGTCTGCCCACGTTCATCAAAATCTTTGAGACTTTGGACAGCTGGCTGTCGTGCAGAACCGTCTTCGGATCCAGTTTCGCAAGAAATCGCCAGTATTGTTCGGAATGATTCAAAATCTTTAGATGAGCCAGTTCGTGATATAGGACGTAATCTTGAAGGGGAGGATCGAGCAACAGTAGCCTCCAGTTCAACGACAGCACCGAGCGAGAAGAGCATGAGCCCCACCTTTCCCGCTGGTCGCCCACCCGAATGGCTTTAGGTTTTAAGCCGATGCGATCTCCGAGACGAGCCAGACGAATCGGCAAATAGGTTTTCGCCAATTTTCTGGACAGAGAAAGCATTTGGGATTCAGGATCCGACCCCGTTGGATTCAGCTTGAAGAGGACGCCTCCTTCAGTCGACCGCTGCCATGATGGGGCAGCGCGAGATTTAACGAATACGATTTCCGTCTTTCGAGGCATCCCGTCAATGGTGAGCAGAGGCTTGTCCTGCAAGTGTTTCAGCAGAGATACGGGAGCCACGCTGCGGGCTATGTGTTTTTCCAGCCAAGCACTTTGTTCCCGCAGAAAGGCAAACCCCTTTTTTTCGGATAGACGCAGAGGCAGCACGAGTTCTATTTCACCACCTGCCAATACCTTGGCGCTGACTCGTCGAGCCTTCTTGGATCGACGAATCCGGCAAGGTGCCCAAAAACGTTCCCGCCGACCCTTCAACTCAACTAATTCGACTCGGTTACAGGTCGACACGTCTTTCCACTTCTTTCTCCATTCCTGCAGCAAAGCGTCGCAAGGCCGCTTCTGGATCAACGCCTGCCTCTCGGCATGCTGCCACGAGGCTGAAAAGGAGTCTGCCAGCTTCGTGTTCGTCTAGTTTTTCCCCCTTTTCGCGGGCTTCCTCGGGGTCGCAGAAATCCTTCATGAGAGCGCTTTGAACGGATCCCTGCTTGTATACGGAATGGGCGTAAAGCAAGGCAGGTAATTGGGGGGGTAAATTCTTGAAGAATCGTTTCGATTGCCCTTCATGCCCTTTTTCTCGAGCCTTCAACTCTTCCCATTGCAGCAAGACTTGCTCCGGTGAATGCACGCCTTTTTGGTCACCGAAGACATGCGGGTGACGATGGATGAGCTTTTCGTTGATGCGACGAGCGACGTCTTCCAGATCGAAATGACCTTCCTCCTCGGCTAGGCATGCGTGCATGACGACCTGTAGCAACAAGTCGCCCAGCTCTTCGCATAGATGTTCGAAGTTTTCCTCATCAATTGCCTCGAGGGTCTCGGAGCATTCCTCTACCAAGCATCGGGTCAAGGATTGGTGGGTTTGTTCGCGATCCCACGGGCAACCATCCGGACCACGCAAGGTAGCCATTATTTCCCTTAAACGTTGAATTTCGCTCACGAGACGGCATCGTGGTGTGGCTTTTCACGGAAGCAATCAAATCCGCCCGAAGGATTGAAAATTATGGATAAACTGGCTGAAATCATGGCTTGCAAGCGGGAGGAACTGTCCTCTCGACTTCGTCCCGTTCGCGACGAAGAGTTCATTTCGTTTGGTGATCGCCGGGATTCCCATCGTTCTTTTCGCGATGTCCTTTCTTCTCCGGATGAGTTGTCCGTCATATCCGAGATCAAGCGTAGGTCTCCCTCCGCAGGTGAAATTGCCAACATTCCCTCCGCGGAGGAGCAGGCTCGCCTTTATCTCAACGCGGAGGTGGATGCCCTGTCGGTGCTGACCGACGAGAAGTTCTTTGGTGGATCCTTGCAGGATCTCTGGAACGTGACCGACTTCATACGTTCCCACGATCGCTTGGTTCCCTCTCTGCGCAAGGATTTCATCTTTCACCCCATCCAAGTGTTGGAAGCTGCGGAGGCAGGCGCTTCCGCGGTCTTGCTTATAGCCCGAGCCCTCGACGACGTGGAGTTTTCCGAATTGCGGCGGGTGGCCGATTTAGCGGGTCTCGATTGCCTTTATGAGGCGCACGACGAAAAGGAGCTGGAGAGAATCTTGGATCAGGAACCGTTCATCGTGGGCGTGAACAACCGGAATTTGACTACCTTCGTGACCGACCTTGCGGTGACCGAGCGTTTGTTGCCGATGATCCCTCCCGAGGTCGTGAAGGTGAGTGAGAGCGGAATCGTCGATCCAGAGGATGCTTGGCGAGCTCGGGATGCGGGAGCGGACGCCGTGCTATGTGGAGAGGCCTTGATGCGCTCGGATGACCCCGAGGGATTCGTTGCCGCCATGAAGGAAGCTTGAGACTTTTCGTTGCCCATGCCCCTCACTCCCACGGAAACCAAAGCCCTGCTGGAGGAAATGGGGCATCGTCCAGACAAGCGATTGGGGCAAAATTTTCTGGTCGATGGCAATTTAGTCCGCAAATCCATGCAGATGGCGGATTTGCCGCCCGAATCCACCGTGGTGGAGGTCGGGCCTGGTCTTGGAGCGCTGACGGGCGCCTTGCTTGATGCCGGACATTGTGTCTATGCGGTGGAGAGAGAGCCTGTCTTGGTGAAGCACCTGCGAGCTTGTCACGCAGATGCCTTGGAACAAGAAAGGTTGGATTTGTTTGGAGAGGATGCGATGGATTTCCCCTTGGCTCGCCTGCCTGCGGAGAAGGGAGGCTTCCAGATCGTTGCGAATTTGCCATACGCCATCGCTTCCCCATGGCTGGAGGCTGTGCTGGCGGGGGGCTCTCTGCCCACTCGCATGGTGCTCATGTTGCAAAAGGAAGCGGCCTTGCGATACCAAGCCGAAGCGGGTTCAAAGAACTATGGGGCTCTGACTATTTTCCTCGCAGCCGCTTACGAGGTTGCCGATCAACATCCAGTTTCACGAACCTGTTTTTACCCTAAACCCGAGGTTGATTCCGTGCTGCTTCGTCTGGATCGCAAGGAACCTGCCGGTCTCTTCCCCAAGGAGACTCGCGAGCTGATTCGAAGGCTATTCACCCGCCGACGCAAGCAAATCGGTGGGTTGGCTCGGACCGAGGAGCCAGCGATCCACAAGGCCATCGAGGAATGGCTGGAGGACCAAGAGCTTTCGACTGCCTTGAGGCCTGAACAGATACCTCCGGAATGCTGGTGGAGTCTGCGTCTTTCGTAGTTTTTTAGGCAGGCGCTCTCTTGATGACGGTAGGCGTTGGTTCACAACCTCGCTAGGTTGCGTTTTCTCTATTCTTGTCGCTTATCGACGCTTAATTGACCTTTCCAAGCAAAATGCTGATTATTATGACTCCAATCGCTACGAGGAGGCCGCATCGAATGACCGTACTGGGAGTCAGTAGGTTCATCAAGAGTTTCGCCTTGGGTGGAGCCCATCCTTTTTCCCTGAAGAGTTGTATGGTTTCACTTACACGCCGGCTTCGCTCCGCTCCTTGAAAGTTCTTTATGCCCCGCAACAGTTCATCGGCCTTGGCTTGATCCGTGGTGGAAAGCTTATTCAAGGGAGTAAAGGTTTTCGGAGCTACTTTCCTGAATTTCCGTAGCAGCTTATCTCGTTCGACTTCGGATTGAGCGTCCCGCAAAGCTTCGATCCAGTCCATGGCCAAAGCAAGAGAGACAGGACGGCCGTTGTGTGCGCATACCCACCCTGTTTCATGCCAGGGTATTTGGCAGGAGATCGACTGGGCGTCGTTGCTTTTCCATTTGATTGTTCCCTCGTCCGACCAAATTGCCCCCAGCTTTTCCCAAGCAATGGTTTTGCGTCGCAGGGTGCCTCCGCTGAGGAAACGCCTCGTCATGGTGATGCGGGTGGAGGGAGAACTTTTGACTAGCGCTTCGCCCATAATGAAGACCAAGGCGAAACCTATCATGAGTAATATTGCCCCTTTGTGTTGTGGGAGCATAAAGTTCATGAACAAGCCCAATCCAGCGAATATCGAAAAGGTGCACCCCATGCCTATTATTTTTTGCTGGCCGGGTTTCAGCACAATGGAGTTTCCTCTGCTCAATCTCATTGGGGCAGCCTACTCGATGGGACATTCGCCAACCATTATAAAATAATGCAAAAAGCCGAACCGAACTTTTTGCCAGGTCCGATGGCAGCGTAAAGCGTTCAGCCCTTGCCAATGCCGTAGGTCCGGAAACCGATTTCCTCAAGGGCCTTGAGATCGAGGACGTTGCGTCCATCGAAAAGGAAGGCGGGCTGTTTCATCTGGGCATGGATTTTGGCGAAATCGAGATCATTGAATTCGTCCCACTCGGTCAGCACGGCGATGGCATGGGAGCCTTCGCAGGCTTCGTATGGGTCTTTGCAGATGGAGACCGAATCTTCGCCTTCCTTGGTTCCCAGAGTGCTCAAAATCGTTTCCGGTTCGACCTTGGGATCATATACACGTAGTTCGGCGGTTTCGTCGAGGAGGTAGCGGCAAACGTCGATTGCAGGTGATTCGCGTACGTCGTTGGTGTCTTTCTTGAAGGCGTAGCCTAGCACCGCAATTTTCTTTTCCGATACGGTGTTGAACATGGCGTCGATCATACGGGTGACGAAACGTTTTTTCTGGAGGTCGTTCATTTCTACGACCTTGGTCCAATATTCGGCGATCTCCGGCAGTCCGAAATGCTCGCACAGGTAAGTCAGGTTCAGGATGTCCTTCTGGAAGCAGGAGCCTCCGAACCCAACGGAGCTCTTGAGGAACTTGGGGCCGATGCGGGAGTCGGCTCCGATGGCATGCGATACCTCGTCGACGTCGGCGCCGGTGGCCTCGCAGAGGGCGGAGATCGAATTGATGCTGGATACGCGTTGAGCAAGGAAGGCATTTGCGGTCAGCTTGGAAAGCTCGGATGACCACAGGTTGGTCTTTATGATGCGTTCTTGGGGAACCCATTGAGCGTAAATCGAGGCAATGACGTCTACCGCGGCGCGGCCTTCCGGCGTTACGGTTCCTCCTACCAGCACGCGATCGGGCTTCTCCAAGTCCTTCATGGCGGTTCCCTCTGCCAGGAATTCCGGGTTGGAGATAACCTGGTAGGAATGACCGTTCTCGGCGGAGCTCAATATTTCCTGGACGGAATGAGCGGTACGCACGGGTACAGTTGATTTTTCGACCACGATCTTGTCACCGCCACCGACCTCGGCAATTTGTCTAGCGCAACTTTCCACGTATCTCAGGTCAGCCGCCTTGCCCGCGCCCACTCCGGACGTCTTGGTGGGCGTGTTGACGCTGATGAAAATGACGTCGGCTTCACGAATGCCGTCCTCCACCGCGGTGGTGAAGAAAAGGTTTTTCCCTCTTCGACGAAGAACGATCTCGGTCAGACCGGGCTCGAAGACGGGGAGGTCGTCCGAGTTCCATCCATCCACTCGTTCCGCGTTGAGATCGACCACGGTGACCTGGATATCCTCGCATTTATCCGCGATCATGGCCATGGTGGGCCCCCCGACGTATCCAGCGCCAATGCAGCAAATTTTCATTCCAAGAAATTTTTGGGGTAGGAAGCGCCTGCTTCCGTACTTGATTCTGAACGACTTAAAATAGAGAAAGTTACCAGTATGACAATTCAATTTCAGCAGATCCATCCCGTGGCTCAACTTTTTATCCTGGGCGTTTTGCTCTACTTGATCCTTTGCTTGGTGGCTTGCGCGGTGTCCGGTCCGATGATGTTTCCCGCCCCAAAGCCTTCCTACGATGAATCCTATCCTTCGGTCACTCTTCGAACCAGTGAAGGCGCTTCCGTGTCTGGTGTTTTCTTTGAAAACCCAGATGCCGAGCTGACGATCCTTTTCAGTCATGGCAATGGCGAAGACATCGGACGAATGCGCGAATTCTTGAATGAACTTCGAGCGATCGGGTTTTCAGTGTTTGCTTACGATTATCCGGGGTATGGCTTGTCGGAAGGAAGCCCTTCCGAGGAAGGTTGCTACCTAGCCGCCGAAGCCGCCTATCGTTACTTGGTGGAGAAGCGTGGCATCGATTCCAGGAAACTCATCCTCCATGGGCGTTCCCTGGGTAGTGGCCCGAGCGTGGAACTCGCTACCCGTTACGAAGTGGGAGGCATCATTCTTGAGAGCCCTTTCGTCAGCGCCTTTCGCGTGCTGACGAGAATCAAGCTCTTCCCTTTCGATCGCTTTATGAACCTCGACAAGATAGACGACATTGGATGTCCTTCGCTGATCATTCACGGAGAACTCGATGAAGTGGTGCCGTTTTGGCATGGTCGAGCTCTCCATGAGGCGGCTCCCGAGCCAAAGGAGTTCCTGGCGGTTCCCGAGGCTTCTCACAACAATCTTTCCACTGTGGGAGGAGCCACCTACTTGGAAGCCATACGCGCCTTTGGCGATGGCTTGCTCTCCCGGACAGAAGGAAATCCATGAAAAAAAGAGCCCTCGTAATTCTCACCGACGGGTTCGAGGAAATCGAAGCAATCACGCCGATCGACCTTCTTCGCCGAGCGGAAGTGGAGGTAACCCTTGCCTCGGCTACCGAGTCTCTGGAAATAACCGGAAAAATGGGTGTCGTGATACAGGCCAACTCCAAGCTGGCCGATTGCTTGGACAAAGAATACGACCTTCTCGTTTTACCGGGAGGCCCCGGTGTATTCAGCTTGCGAGAGGACGTCCGCGTTCTCGACTTGATTGCCAGTCAGGCGCAGCGAGGACGTCTTGTTGCAGCCATATGCGCAGCTCCCTTGTTGCTCAAGGACGCAGGTGTATTGACGGGCAAGGAGCATACGGCTCATGGCGCGGTGGTGGGAGAACTTCCCGAGATGAAGGAGGCATGCGCGGTGGTGGAGGATCTTCCCCTTATCACTTCTCGCGGACCGGGAACCGCCGTGGCCTTCGGGTTGGCTCTGGTTAGGGCCTTGCAGGGGGAAGAAATGGCTCGTCGAGTGGGAGAGGAAACGCACTCCGATTAATCGGTTTTCACTCCACTTTTTTCACCTTGATCTCAACTTGGCCGATATAGTCGAGCAAAGCCAATCCCAGTTCGGTCAGCGTGGCATCGCCAAGAGAGGTCGTCATCAAGGCGATGCGGGTGGGGGCGCATTCACTTTCACCGAGGGCAGCATCGAAGTCCACCCAGCGTCCCCGCAAATGAAACTGGGTCCACATGTGGTAGCCCATGACCTTGGTTTTACCAGCCAATTCCGGAACGTACACCAACCCGGCTACAATCCTGCTGGGCAAGCCTTTGGCCCGCCCCATGGCAGCCAAGAGGACGGCGTGTTCGCTACAGTCCCCTTCCCTGTCTCGAGCCACTTCGCTGGCCGAGGCAAAGCCAACCTCCAAGTTCTTGTCCCGCACGTAATGAGAGACGAAGTGTCTGAGGCGATGGGCGAGATCAAAGACGTTCTTGGCACCGAGCGAGGCCCTTTGAGCGAGGCGTTGGATGCGTCGATCATCGGAATCAATCATGAGGTTGGCGGTTTTGTATTTCAGGTCGATGCCTGCGGAGTGGCCTTTGGCATCCCGTAAAGCTTTGTGGTCGGATCGATTCACGGTGACTTCCAAGACACCGTCCTTTCGTTGCAAGACTTTCTGGAAATCACCGTTCTCGGGCAAAAGATCCAGATTCTGTTCCTTCTTGGGGTGTATTTCATAGGTCACTGAACTGGCGTCGCGGGGAATTTCTCGATCGAGGATCAACAGGCTTTGGGTAAACAGGTCCGTCGGCTCGAACTCCGCCATCGCCGTCTTGTGGTCGGTTGCCAACATTTCAATGGGGATGCCCGCCATCTCCATGGTCATTCGGGCTAGGAGCCCATTGTCGTCGAGCCAGCTACTCAGCGTCACATCGCCGATTTTCGAATGCATCGTGGTGAGTAATTGGACCCCCTCCTTTTGCTCGTTGCGCCAAGGGTAACTCTCTTTCGGCTTCGCTTCCACCGTGATCCGCGTAGGGGCTTCCAATCCGAAGTCGGGTGAGTAGAGCCAAGCTTCGTACTTGGTTCCCGGTTCGTGGCCATGTTTTCTCGACAACAGTTCAAGCCCCCATGCCATCAGGCCTTTCTCGTCGTATGGGTACTCGGTGACCTGCTCCCTGCCCAATTGCGTCGCAGTAACTATAATTTTTCCATCTTGAAACTCTCCTTTTCTCCGAACCGGCGAATTGCCGAGGTTAACTGAATTAAAAAAATCCAGGGGTTTGCCGTCGATGCTTTCCCGGGTAGACTCGATCGAGATCATTTCGACGTTAGCGCCTGCGCGGTTGATCTTCATTGTCGTTTCGGTGCGCGTATGCACGACGTCGTCTTTCCTGCGAATCGTGATATGGGAGTACCCTACCTTCGCATTGAACATCCTGACTTCCATCCAAGTCTCGGAAATAAGTCCTTGCGGTATTTCTTCCGCAGCCCGCAGGACGGAGACCCAAGGGAGAATGAGAGAGGCAAGGAAGAAAAAACGCTTCATGCAGGGAGAGGAAAAGAGTAACATGACTTTTTCAATGCAGGAATCACCGGCAATTCAATCAAAACCCACCTCGCGCTTCGATTTCGTGGTCATTGGGGGAGGCAGCGCGGGCTATGCGGCCGCCCGCACCGCAGCCGAACTCGGTAAAAAGGTAGCCATCGTCGATGGCGCGAAAGAACTCGGTGGACTCTGTATTTTGCGCGGCTGCATGCCTTCGAAGACTTTGATCTATTCCGCCGAGGCTCTGCATTTCGCCCAAAACGGCGAAACCTTCGGCTTTGCCGCGGATAACGCGAAAGCGGACTTGGCCGCCATGCAGCGACGCAAGCAAGAGGTCATCGCGGAATTCGCCGAATACCGTCAAGGACAACTGGAATCCGATCGTTTCACGTTGTTTCGTCAAAAAGCCCGTTTTCGCGACGAGGGATCGGTCGAACTGACCGATGGCTCCGTGATCGAGGCGGATGCCTTTCTGGTGGCCACGGGCTCGGTGGCTTCGTCTCCCAAGGTTCCCGGTTTGGACCAGACTTCTTTCTGGACTAGTGACGAAGTGCTCGAGCTAGACGAGCTGCCCGAGTCCGTCATCACCTTGGGCGGCGGCGTGGTGGCATGCGAGCTGGCTCAGTTCCTCGCGCGTGTGGGCGCGAAGGTGACCCTTGTCCAAAGAAGTCCACGGATACTCAAGGAATTCTCCAAGGAAGCCTCTCTTTGCGTGGAGCAAGCCTTCCGCGACGAAGGAATAGAGGTCTTTACTGGCACCCAACTGGAGCAGGTTGAGGAAACCGACGGCGGCGTATCGGTGCGCTTTCAGCATGAGGGCGCCCTCGTCGAACGAAAGGCCGCCCACCTCTTCAATGCCCTCGGGCGCAAACCAGCCACGAAGAATCTGGGCCTTGAGGCTGCTCAGGTGGAACTGTTGGCCAGTGGTCACCTCAAGACGGATGGTTTTCAGCAAACCACCAATCCCCGCATCTATGCCGCCGGTGATTGTTCCGGACCTCACGAAATCGTGCACGTTGCAATCCGACAGGGTGAGACCGCCGCTTTCCATGCCTTCGGGCAAGCCCCCGACCCCATGAGCTACGATGCCCTCTTGAAGGTCGTGTTCACCGATCCGCAAATCGCCTTCGTCGGATTGACTGAAGACGAGTTGCGGGCTCGCGGCCTTTCTTTCCTCACGGCCTCCTATCCCTTCGACGACCACGGAAAATCCATCCTTATGAATGCCATGCGCGGACATGTGAAGGTGATTGCGGAAAAGCCGAGCGGGCGGGTGCTGGGAGCCGAATGCGTAGGCAAGGACGCCGGCGAATTGATTCAAGCCTTGTCGCTTGCAGTTTCCCTACGGGCTAACGTTCAGGATTTGATTCGGGCCGATTGGTATCATCCCACCCTTTCCGAAATCTGGACCTATCCCCTGGAGGATCTCGCCGAGGAGCTTTGAATCCTGACGCGGTTCTTCAAAAATTACGTGCAAACCCGCTTTTCCTGCGTGACCGACGTGGGTTTTCCACTTAGAGTTGCGACGTTTCAAGATGGGAATTTCTTTCCGATTGACCGTATTGTTGTCGTCAAGCGCCTTGCTGTTTGGCTCCTTATTGGTTGCTGACCAGAAGGCGTTCGAGGACGAAATCAGGCCGATTTTGGCGAAAAGATGCTATGGTTGCCACGGACCGGAGAAACAAAAGGGCAAATTGCGTTTGGATCAATTGGATCCCGACATGGTGAACGGGAATGCCGCCGAGACTTGGCATGATGCCTTGAACCAATTGAATCTCGGAGAAATGCCTCCGGAGGACGAACCGCAACCGACTCCCTCGGAACGAACCACGCTCACGCAATGGTTGAACGCCGAATTGAAGCGGGCCGCCAAAGCGCGTAATAAGACGGGAGGGCAAGCGGTCCTTCGGCGTCTCAACCGGGCGGAGTACCAACACACCATGACGGATCTATTGGGCTTCGAAATGGATTACAGTGAAAACCTGCCGTCCGATGCCCGCTCAGGGGAGGGCTTCAAGAACAACGGCGCGTACTTGGGCATGACTGCCCTCCAAGTCGAAAGCTATCTGAATACCGCGCGGAAAGCCTTGGACTTTATCCTCGTGGAAGGTGAGCAGGAAAAAAGGGAAGTCGCCGCAATCAATCGAAACAATGGCGGCATGAAAGGTCCCAACAGCAGGCGTTTCAGCGGGCTTTCCTCGGAGCGTCTGGGCCGGGTGAACTTTTGGCACGGCTCCTTCAATGGTCTGCCGCGCACAGGTAAATTCACCATTCGGGTGAAGGCTTCGACGGATAGGAAACCTGGTCAGCCCGCACCCATTCTCTACGCCCAGTATGGATATTTCGTCTCCGGGTTAACCCTCAACATAATGGAAGATGCCGGAGAAATTGCAGTTACCTCGAGCGATCCGAAATACTATGATATTTCCGGATGGCCCGAGTTCTTTCCGAAACCCGAGGCTCGTGTGCCGGATGACAAACTGAGCGGGATCATCGCCTTGCAAAACGCCCTTTACGATGGTGAGGAGCCTCCCCAGGCCATCAACAAGGAAATCGAGGAGGAGCTCAATGCCGAGGCCACGAGAGAGAAAGTCGCCAAGTGGGAGAAGGCCTTGGCTGAACTTGTTGCCCAACGCGAGCTCTTCGAAAAGGAGGAACTTCCCGACCGCTTCGAGCAATGGTTGCAGAAGCTCCCGACAAAAGCTCCCGCTCCACCTGATTGGGCCACCCTGGGCAACGCTGAGCCAAAATCCCTCGAGGGGGCAACCTTCGTGCCCCAGCAAGATGGTTCCTTTCTTCTTTCCGGGCAGAACCCGAAATCTGACCGTTGGGTCGTCACTGCCAAGGTGGATTTGCCTAGTGTTCGAGCCATTCGGATCGAGGCCTTGACCGACAAGTCGCTGAAGAAAAATGGGCCGGGAAGAGCCGGCAACGGAAATTTCGTCCTCAGCGACCTGAGGGTATTCGCCAAGCCAATCGGCGCCGAAGGGAAAGGCAAACAGGTCAAGTTGATCAATCCCCGGAGCGACTTGTTGCAAGACAACAAAAAATTCTCCGCGGCCTTGGCTATCGACGACAATCCTCGTGACACTGGATGGGGCTCGGGCAACCGAGTTGGTCAGGACCATGCCTGTCTCTTCGAGTTTGCCGAAGCCGTCGAACACAAGGATGGCATGGTATTCACTCTCGAGTTGGACTACCTTAACAAGAATGCAAGCCACGTCATTGGAAGGCCTAGGTTTTCCGTTTCATCTTCGCTTCTTCCCCAACTCGATGGCCAGTCGAGCAGCATGGCATGGATCAGCCTGCTGGATGCCGTGGAAAATTTGGGTGGTGTCGAATCTCTCGACGAAAAACAGCGGCAGGACTTGGTGCCCAAATTTCGTTACGTCGACTCCAAGTGGGTTTCCCTGACCACGAAACTCTTTGCCTATGAAGCCCGCAAACCTCAGCCGAGGATCAGGAAGAAAAAGGCCAAGGTCTACCCCGAGGATCCTGATTTTCCACGAATCATCATCGAGTCCGTCGAGTTCGTCCGCAACGACTACCCGTCCTGGCCTCCCCCGCTCCATCGAAGAATCATTCGCGAAGGAGAGGACTTGTCCGACCCCGAGGCGGTTACGAGCATATTGAGCCGTTTCCTACGCCGTGCCTGGAGACGGCCGGTCAGCGAGGAAGAGGTCAAGACATGGCAAACCCACTTCGAGGTCATTTCGAAACAGTCGGACACACCCGTCTCGGCCCTCAAGGAAACCCTTTCGGCCGCCTTGTCCTCCTCCCACTTCCTGTATCTCAGCGAACCTCTCAAGTCCGATAAACCAAGGAAACTCAACGCCCATGAGTTGGCAGCCAGGCTATCCTATTTTCTTTGGAGTTCGATGCCGGACGAGGAACTGTCCGCCTTGGCAGATTCAGGCCGCTTGCTCGATCCCAAGGTGCTCGGGCTACAATTTGAGCGTATGTTGGCAGATGCGAAGGCCGATCGCTTCGCCGACCAGTTCAGCATGCAATGGCTCGACTTAGAGGGAGTCGACCGTGTGGCCATCAATCCACAATACTACAAGAGTTTCGACAACAATTTGAAGCCTGACATGGTGGGCGAGACCCAAGCCTTCTTTCGGGAAATTCTGCGCAGTAACAGCTCGGCTCTCCAGTTTCTCGACGCCGATTTCACCATGTTGAACGCCACCTTGGCCAAGCACTATGGATTGAGCGGACCGAAATCTCAGTTCTTCGAGCGGGTATCCTTGAAAGGCACGAACCGCCCGGGCGGTCTGCTCGGTCACGCGTCCACCCTCTTGGCCGGCTCGGACGGGGCGGACTCTCACCCGATCAAGCGGGCGGTGTGGATCAGGGAACATCTCCTCCATGATCCGCCCAATCCGCCTCCACCCGACGTTCCCGAATTGGCCAAGAGCGTGCCTGATTTCGAGAAGCTTTCCATTCGGGAACAACTCAAGATTCATCGCGAAAAGGCGGCCTGCGCCGAATGCCACCGTAGCATTGATCCTTGGGGCATTGCCTTGGAACGATACGACGCCATCGGCTTGCCCAGGGAAAAGACGGCCACCCAAAAACAACCGGTCGCTTCCGACGCGGTGCTCCCCGGCAATCACCCTGTCAGCGGCTTGGCTGGCCTGCAGAAATACCTCCTCAATGAAAGGCGCGACCAATTCGCCCATGCCTTGGTCTCCAAAATGCTCATCTATGCCCTCGGGCGTGACTTGGAGTTTGGGGACCACCCTTTGATCGAGGAATTGAGCAGGTCCTTTGCCCAGAACGGTTATCGCTTGCCTGCCCTCATGGCGAATATCGCCAAAAGCCAACCTTTTTTGTCGCGGTAACCACCTCAACCCTTCATGGTATTAGAGAAAGCGAGGGGAAACTTTATGCAGAAAAAGCCATTTCAGATGAATCGCAGGACCATGCTCAAGGCGGCGGGCATCTCCTTGGCCTTGCCTTGGATGGAGTCATTTGCGGGGCCACGGGCCGCAGCCCCCCCGAAGCGGTTTTGCTCCATTTACTTTCCCTATGGCGTCAGCCTCCCCAACCAAGATGGTGAATATGGTCAATGGCACTGGTTCCCCAAGGGTGAAGGCAAGAACTTTACCTTCAACAAGTCGCTCGATCCCCTCGAGCCGATGCGCGACCAAGTTACCGTGCTGGGCGGGCTTTCTCATCCAAAGGTAAGAAGAATCGGCGGGCACGACAGCGGAGATACCTTCCTCACCGGCGAAGAAATGAGCTTGGCCACGACGGGCTTGAAAAACTCCATTTCCCTGGACCAGTTCATGGCCCGGTCACAAAGGTTGGGGGCAAGCACCCGCTTCACCAGCTTGGTTCTTTCCTCGGATGGCGGCGTGGGCATGCCGACCCGGGCCAACACCCTCTCCTATTCCCGCACCGGCCAACCCATACCTTCCCTGAATCGGCCCGCCTTTGTCTTTGAACGGCTATTCGGACTGAAGGGCGATTCCATCGACGCCCAAAGAACAGGTTTCACCCGAACCGGCAGCCACCTCGACTTGTTGCTCGACGAGGCCAAGGGTCTGCATCGTAAGCTGGGCAAGGCGGACCAAGGAAAGCTGGACCAGTACCTTACGGCGGTGCGTGAGATCGAGCAGGACGTCGAGCGCTCCGCCCAATGGCTTAACGTGCCCCGACCCAAGGTGAATGCCGAGGGCCTCAACTTGGACGCTGACAACGAGACCCCAGGCAAGCTGATCCACGCCATGCTCGACTTGATAGCGCTCGCTTTCCAGACCGATTCCACCCGATTTGTCACCTACCAATTGGCAAGCATGCACGGAGCCATTTCGATCGCCAACAAGTTCCCTCTCCTGCTCGGGTTTCCTAAAGAAGCTCATGGCTTGGCTCATGGGGCCGGCAAGGGAGCGGGGGCTGAGAATCGAGGCAAATGGGATCGCTACCAGACCGAATGCCTAGCCTACTTGATGAAGCGCCTGAGCGAGATGAAGGAAGGCGACGGTACTGTGCTCGACAATACCTGCCTCTTTTACGGCAGCAGCAACAGCAAGACGCATAACAACAACAATTATCCGCTGATTCTGGCCGGAGGAAAGAACCTCGGCTACAAGCACGGGCAGTACTTGAAATTCGATAAGGACGTGCCCCTCGCCAACCTCTTCGTCACGATGCAAAAGAGCTTGGGGGCCAAGGCTGATTCCTTCGCCGACAGCACCGGCGAAATGAAGGAAGTCCTCGCTTAGTCGGGCGGGCTTTCCAAGTAGGCCAGGAGGTCGAGGATTTCCTCCTTGGTGAGGTTGTTCATCAAACCGGGGGGCATGATGGACTGTTCCGAGCGCTTTCGGTTCACCACCTCCACTTTCTGCACTTTCTTCGCTTGGTCTGGTTGCAATGGATTCTCCGCCAGCAGGAGGTGGGGAGCGCGATAATCCAGAGTCGGTATGATTTGGCCGGTCAGGATGCGGCCATCGGTTAATTCCAAGACGTCGCCCCGGTAGTTTTGGGCAATGGATTCGGAAGGCGAAACGATGGCCTGGAGCAAATCCTTTCTCCCCAAGCGGTTGGCCACGCCGGAAAGGTCAGGTCCAATGGGAAAGCCTTCTCCATGGAAGCGATGGCAACGGCTGCACAAGGCCAAGGCGAACATTTGCTTCCCTTTTGCCACCGAGCGCTGTTCCCGGCGAAAATTCAGATCCTTGGCGAAATCGGCAGCCTTCCAGTTCCGAACAAACTTGCGGCCTGTGAAATCAGGCAAGGGAGGCATTTTCCTTTTGCTGCCGGCCAAGGCCTCGTAGGCTGTCCTTTCTCCCTCGGGCACGGAGGCCAAGGCGTCTTTCTTTATTCTGCCCAAGCTTCTCGGCAAGCCGCGGCTGTCACCGATATACCCCGTGGCTTCGCCGATCTTGCGAAAGTAGGTTTCGCGTAGAGCTTTTGTCCAGCCATCCTGAGCCTTCCGCAAATGATGGAGGTAATGCACCGTTTGGATCGGGTCGTCACTCGTTTCCAATAGCTGAATGGTTAGGCCGACCGCTTGTTCTGGATCCAGTTCGATTAGAAGCGGAGCGAGAGCCCAGTTCAGCTTGTCCGATTGGTTAGGGTAGAGCGGGCGCAGTTGGTTCAGAACAGCCTCTTTCGTCGTGGGGTCGGCTTCAGGCAGGCAAAGAGAATATAGGTAGGCTGCCTGAAGGATCAGGTCCTGCTCCAACGATTTAAGATCGAGTTTGGTTAGCCTTGGAAGAACTGCGCTTGCTTGTTTGGCATCGGCATGAAGCAAGGCGGTCCAGCCCGTCAGCATAGTCAAGGGGGCACCGTTTCCGGTCAAGGCGGCGTCTCGCCAACGCTCCAAGGGTTGGTGTTCCAGCGCGATGCGGGCGGCATAGCGAATGCGCGGGTCGGCACTGCCCAAATGAGGCCAAAGCACGACCAACTTTCCGGCGGAACCATCACCAAGCAGGTCGTCGTCGATAGCTTGACTGGGCTTGCCGTGGAGGAATTCCAGCTTGCGGCGAACCTCTCTCGCCTTGCCCGCCAACTTTGAGCGAGCGGTTTGCTGAACCGTGGCGACGGGAGGTTCGTCCTTCGAGCCAACGTACCGCGCCCGGTACAGGGCGCTTTGGGTACGACGTCCGCCGGTGACGAAATACATGGCCCCGTCCGGGCCGAAGCCCAAATCGGTCACGTTTAGGGGACGCCCCCGCAAAAATACCTCGGGAACGCCGACGTAGCCAGCTCCCCGTTCGACCATATGGACGGCGATGATACGTCCGTAGGTCCAGTCGAGCGCGTAGAGGGCTTCTTGGTAAGCGGGAGGGAACTTGCTTTGGTACCCGAATTTCACGGAGGTGGGCGATCCCTTGCCGATATGGGCGCTGGCTTGGGCGTTGTCGGGATGGTCGGGATAGTATGGAGGCCAGCTCCCCGTGACCGCACGCCAACCGAAATCGGCTCCACTGGTCAAGTGCTTGACTTCGGTCGGGCGATACCACGGCGTGCCCATGTCGTTCTCGGCGTCGGCATCATAGGTGAAGGCTTCGCCATGCCGGTTGAAGGCGATGCCATAGGGGTTGCGCAGCCCGCCGCAAAATACCTCGATTTTCTTGCCGTCCTTGTCCATTCGCAGCACGTGCCCCTCGTTCGGCCTGTAGGGAACGCGTTCTCGCCTGAGCGGGGAGGTGCGGTTGGCAAGGTCGGCGGGAATTCGGACGGAATCTCCTTGTATGGCGTAGACTTTGCCATCGGGGCCCAAGGCCAAGTCATTACGGCCGTGCCCTACCCCGCCCTCCGACGCGTACAAGGACTTCTTTTCGTCGAACTTCCCGTCCCCGTTCGCGTCACGCAGGCGATACAAGGCCTTCGAGTTGTTGGCGTTGGCGTAGAGGGAGCCATGGGCATAAAGCAAACCTCGGCACTCCTTCAATGTGTCCTCGATGGTCTCCCCGTGGGTGATCTTCTTCCCATCCTGGGAAAAGCTGAACCGCAGCAGGCCCTTGTCCTCCCGCCCGATCGTCACCCTGCCCTGCGGATCGAAGGCGAGGCTCACCCAGGAGCTCTCGTCCTCGCCGGCCGAGCGCAACAATTCGACCTCGTAGCCGGGCAAAGTCTGGAAAGTCGAGGGATCAGTTCCTTTTTCCGCGTTGGAGGCGCGTTTCCACTGGGTGTAGTCATCGATCGAATCCAAGGCCAGGGGCGGTAGGTTCCACCATGGCTCCTTGGACAAGGAACCAAAGGTAGCTGTGGGTTGAACAAACCTCGCCCGACCGATGGCGGACTCCCATTTCGTGTCAGTCACCAAGGACGTGGTTTTGCCTTTTGCATCGGTCAAGTCGAACTGGAGGGCCACTGCCGGAGCGGATCCGACGGAAACCGCATTCAAGGTAATGAGGTTTTCTCCTTTCAGTAGGAATCGGGAGACGTCTTCATCAATCAGCGATCCATGGGCGACTGCTTGTCCGACGGGTTGATCGTTTATGCGAATGCTGAGTGAGGCAAAGTCGGCGATGCCTTGCAAGCGAGCCGATGAGATCTGCCCGGGCGCTTCGAAGGTTTGCGTGAATTCCGCCCATACTTTGTCTTTCCGCTCATTCTTCCCCCAAATCCACTCGGGCGCTTTTCCCGTGAGCGAGGAGAAGCTGATGCAAGCAGCGAGAAAAGACAGCAGGGTATAGCGCATCAAAAGGGATTAGCGATCTACCCTGGTCAGCATAAGCAAACGGAACTCGAGAGCTTGGGAGCCGGGTATCTCCAAGGCCTGCAAGGTGAGTTCGCCCTTTCCTTTTTCCAGATCGATGACACCCAGTTTCATGGGCTTGAAATCCTTCACGTAGGATTCCGTACGGGGCGAGCGGTCTTCTTTCGCTCCTCGCAACGGTGGGTCATTGGCTTCCGCCACTCTAGCCTGTACCTTGGCGTTCTTGAAGGACAATTGCACGAGAGCCCCCAAGTCTTTCCTCGGGCAGGCGTACCACATCTCGGCCAAGTATTTTCCCGATGCTCCCACCTCGGCTTGCCAGGTGATCTTGTCCTCGGTTTTGGTCCAGTTGGTGAAATAGGAGCAGTTGGGGAACTTGTTCGAACGTTTGAGGCCACCGTGGGCGGTGGCGTCGCGGGCTGGAATCTGCGTTCTCCTTGCCTTGGGATGGGCGATTACGAAGGGGCGGTCGTCGGTGCCCAGCTCAGACACCACCTCGGCATCGAATTTCTTTACTGCGGCCAAAAGCTCGGCGTTCACCTTCGGGTGCTTCTTGCCCACTTCCACGCGTTGTCCGGGATCGGCGGTCATGTCGTAGAGTTTCCCCTTGTTGTCTAGGCGGAATCGTTGGTTGCGGGCGCTTGTCCTGCCTTTCCAGTGGGAAAACAGGATGCGTTCCTGCCAATCCTTGGATTTTCCCGTGAGGAGCGGCTTGAGGCTTCGCCCATCGAGTTTCTTGGCCGTCTTGGCGGGTATGCCGCAGAGGTCGGCCAAGGTGGGCAAGAGGTCGATGGCGGCGGCGATTTGGGGAACCTTTGTGCCCGGCTTGATACCGTTGGGCCAGCGGACGAGCAAAGGAGATCGCACGCCTCCTTCGTCGGTGGAGCCCTTGCGGCCCCGCATGTCGCCGTTCCAGCGGGCTCCGTTGGGACCGTTGTCGTGAAAGAAAAGGACGATCGTGTCGTCGGCCACCTCGAGTTCCTTCAGCATGGCCAGCAGGCGGCCGACGTTCCAGTCGATATTCTCGCACATGGCGAGGGCGCAGAGCTGGTGCAGCCGCTTCTCCTTGTGGGGTTCGCGGTTATGCATCTTCAGCTCCTTGTCCTTGAATTTGTCCCAAAAACGGTCCGGCACCTGCATCGGCGAATGTGGAGTGTTGTAGGGCAAGTAGACGAAGAAAGGCTTTTTCGCCCGGGCGCATTTCTGGATGAAGCGCATGGCGTGATCGGTAAAGTCATCGATGCAGAAACCGTTTCCCTTGACCAGCTTGCCGTTTCTCTCGAGAAGTGGGCTGAAGTAATTTCCCCAGTGGCCGGAGCAGAATCCGTAGTACTCTCGGAATCCTCGTCCGTTGGGATGGTAGGGATACTGCATGCCGTTGTGCCATTTGCCCACGGCCGCCGTGAGGTATCCTGCTTCTTGGAAGACCTCGGCGATGGTGGTCTCGTCGAGATCGAGCCGTTCGCCGCCGGCCGATGTGCTGTAGACGCCGCTCCTCGGGTGATAACGCCCGGTTAGGAACTCGGCTCGAGTGGGCGAACAGACCGGGCAAACGTAGAACCTGTCGAAACTTACCCCGTCCTTGGCCAACGAATCGACGTTTGGGGTGGAGAGGTCGACGTTGCCATTCAAGCTGAGGTCGCCCCAGCCTTGGTCGTCGGTGAGAAAGACTACCACGTTGGGCTTGGCGACAAGCAGGGTTACACAGGCAAGAAAAGCGAAAAGGGGAAAGGATTTACGCATGGTGGGGAATGCTGGAGGCGCAACGAATGAGGGCAAGAACAAGTGTGGGGGGAAGACGATTACTTTTTTTCGTCTCCTTTTTCCTCGGGTTTGGCGAAAAGGCTGAAGATTCGCAACACTGTGGTGTTCGTAAGGTAGTTTTCGGGCGTCTTGCCGCGACCTCCGTTTCCGCTGCTGCCTCCCGTCACGTAGGTCGGGACGAGGAGTTGGCGCTTGTCCGGGTGCAGGCTGAGATCGTAGCCGGATCCGTTCTTTATGGAGTGGATAGGCTCGGGCTCGTCTATTTTCCAGAAGGTCAACTCGGAGGCGCTGTGCAGAATCTCGGTATGGCCGCACAAGGTGCCATCCTCGAGAAAGCGCAAGGCATTGAAGGGCCCGTCGCTCTTCCCCTTGATGCCCAGCTCGGTCTTCACTTTGCCACTGGCCCAATCAAAGACCAACACGGTGGGCTTGCCGGGACAAAAGGCGTTGCTCTTGGCCTCCTTCATGCCGCCGACGGCGAGCAGGCTGCCATCGGAACTGAAGGCGAAGCTGCGGACGCCTCCCACGTCGGCGATGAAGTTTTCCTTGCGGGTATGCAGCAACTTCGCGTCCAATTCGCGAACTTGTTTCCACTTCCCGACGCTCCACTGTCGCACGATGCCGAAGAGGTCGCCGCTCACGAGTTGCTTGCCATCGGGCGAAAGGGCGAGGCTAAAGATGCATTCCTCGTGGCCTTCCATCCTCGCCACTTGCTGGCCGTCGCTTGTTTTCCATACCTTGATCACCGCATCGTCGCCCGCGCTAATGAGATGTTTGCCATCTTTGCTCACCACCAAGGCCCTCACGTTGTCGCGGTCCGCCTCTTTTATGATCCATTGCGGCTGGTCGCCTTTTTCGTAGTTCCAGCAATAAATCACGCCGAGGTAATCGGCCGTGAATAATTTCTTTTCCTTGGGATGAAAGACCAGCGAGGAAACCCATGTGTCGTGCCCTGAGAGGGCCTTCTTACCGTCGTTCTCCAGTTCCCACAAATGAACGAGCTTGTCCTGCCCGCCCGCCGCAATCCACCGCCCATCCGGGCTGAACTGGGCCCGGAACAACTGGCGTTCGTGCTCCAGTTCACGGGACGGCCAGGCCTTGGATACCTCGAGCGTGGAAACACTCACAGCATAACCTCCTCGATCGGCTCGCAGTGATCGTGGGCAATGGCCAGTTTCTGACCTTTGTGGCGGTATTTTGCACGTTTGGAACGGATTCCCAAGACGTTGTAGATCGTATGAAATAAATCTCCCACGTCGTACCCTTTCCCATCCACGAAACCTCCATCCTCGGTGGTTTCGCCGATGATGGCGCCCCGCTTGATGCCACAACCGGCCAAGGCCAGGCTCCAGCAGTCGGGCCAATGGTCGCGTCCGAGCCGAGAGTTGATCAGGGGGGTTCGGCCGAACTCGCTCATCATGACGACCAGCACGTTATCCAGCATGCCACGATCGTCGAGATCGTTGACAAGGGCGGCAAAGGGTTGGTCCGCTTGCGGCACAAGGCGCTGCGACATGTTGAAATTGTCGCCATGGGTGTCCCAATGGTAGCTGTTCACCTTGACGAAGCGGACGCCTGACTCGAGCAATTGCCGAGCCTGCAGGACGTGCCGACCCAGAGGGTGCGTTCCGTAGCGCTCTCGGTCCTTGGGCTCGATCTTGTCGTCGTCGAAGATTTCCTTGCGCGCCATCAACTTGCGAGCCATCTCGTAGCTGGTCTCGAAGGCGTCGATCTCCGAAGTGTTCCGGTAGGCACGGAAGCGCTCGTTTGCCTTTTGGCGCAGGGCGTTGCGGGCGGCGTCGAGTTCGGAGGAGACGCCGTCCGGACGATGTATATGGACTGGTGGTCGCCCGTCGCCCAAGGCCAAGGCGCCGTACTGGGCGCCGAGAAATCCCGCCTCGCGATGAATGAAGCCACCGTTGCCCGGCTTGATCCAGACGTAGGGGGGCAGTTCGGGGTCGGCTGGCCCGAGCAACTTGGCGATGGCTGAGCCAATGTAAGGATAATCGACTCCTCGGTCCAAGGGATCGCCCCGCTGCATGCGCGGTACGCCGGTGGAGTGGTTGGGATCCTTCGTCGCCATCGTTCGGATGACCGATATCTTGTGGGCAATCTTTGCGGTATGAGGCATCAGTTCGCTGAAATGGATGCCGGGTATGCTGGTCTTTATGCTGCGGAACGGCCCCGCGAACTTGCTGTCCGGCAAAGGATGCCAGCTTTCATATTGGCTAATGCCCCCATCCAGCCAAATCAGGCAGACTTGCTTTTTCTTTTCCGCGATTTCCTTGGCGATGGCCGGATGAAGCAAGCTCCCGAAGCCAACCAGTCCACCCAAGGAGCCGAGCATACGGCGCCTGGTGATACCGTGGACGGCGTCGCCGCAGGCAGTACTTCGTCTCTTCGAGATCATCAGTGATTAAACCTAAATTCAGCTGAGTTCAGCAACGCCCAGGCCAAGTCGCCCAGGGCCTCCGTCCTGCGGTCCCCGTTCTTGGCAAGATAATCGCTGAACCATTCTTGCTCTTTAGCGTCAGGCAAACGAGAGAGCACTTGGAGGTACGCTTCGCGGGTAATCAACTCGACGCTTTCCAGTTTGGCCAAGCGATCGATCAAGTTGCCGGCGCGCGGCTTCAGCCAATGTTGAATGAGGCGATCATTCATGAGGAAGAGCGATTTGTTCACTCCTGGGTTGAAGTCCTCCTCGCTCTCGCCGGGTGGTTGGCCGAAGGTTTGAATGAAAATCGCTTCCATCTCCTCCAAGGAAGGCGGAAGCTCTAGGTTGCTGCCCGTGAAATATCCCTTGCGGTCGAATTTCTCGGCTTCCGGGTCGACTTCGAGAGCCTCTGCCTGCTCGGTGTTGCCTGTTGCCCGCAACAAGGCTCGTAGCAATTGTTCGGGACTCAAGCCTTTGGGCGAAGCGACCCGATAACTGGTCGGTTCGACCTTGAGCACTCCCGCGGGAAGACGGCTGCTACGCTGATAGGCGTCGGTCAAGGTGATTTCACGAATCAACCACTTCAGGTCGTATTGGTGAGCCACGAATTCATCTGCCAGCAGGGTGAGCAACTCGGGGTGCGAAGGCGGATTCTTCGAATGCATCTCGTCGAGCGGATGAGACAGGCCCCTTCCCATCAGGAGAAACCAAATTCGGTTTACGCTGTTGCGGACAAACAAGGTGTTTCCTTTGGCGGTCAGGTCCTTGGCGAGGAGTTCGCGAGGCCGAAATTTCGGTACTGCAGGGAGACCGTCGTCCGCCGGTTTGTCGTATTCCTCGCCTTTCTCGAATTGGGGGATTTCCACTTCTTCTCCATCGGGAAGCTTAGGGCCGGTAGTCATTTTTACCAAGTCGAACACCGACTCGAATTCCACCTTCTCGGTTGCCAATCCCTCCACCAGATAGGCTTGCTTGGCCTGCTTGCTGGTGGCCTGCTTGGTTTGGTTGAGGTAGGCGAACAAACCCCAGTAATGAGCCTGTTTCCACTCCTTGACCGAGGGGTGGTCGTGGCATTTGGCGCAGGTCAGATCCATTCCCAAGAACATGCGAGCGACGCTCTCCGTCATGGCATGGTGATCGGCATTGCCCAGAAATTTCATTGCGGGACGCGATGGGCCTTCCCCCTTGGCCTCGATCATCCGGCGAATCATGACGTCCCATAATGGCTTCTCCCCGAGAGCTTGCTGGAGGAAATCGTTCCATTCCTCACTGGAAACCTTGCCTAGGTCCAAGCGTTCCAGCAGCAACACGCTGAGCCTTTCCGACCAATGGATGGCAAAAGTTTTGGCGTCCAGCAATTCATCGATCAACTTCGCGCGCTTGCCCGGGTTCTTGTTCCCCAGGAAAGCGGAAACCTCTTTGGCGGTCGGAATGTTTCCGGTCAGGTCGAGGCTGATTCGTCGCAGAAAACTGGCGTCGTCGGCAACTTCGGCAAAGGTCGCCTTCTCCGCCTTGGCCTTCACCAAGTCGTCGATGCGCACATGGAGAGGCTCGGCCGAAAGGTTCCATCCAAAGGCCAACGCCGCCACGTACCCCGCAGTTTTACCAACTTGAATGCTGTGAAAAGGACCGAACATCTTTGTTCTGCATGCAATAATTGCCCGCAACTACACGGGGACTCAAGACCCAAGGTGTTTCCCGAAAATATTCTTAGTTAAGGGCGGCCTAAGCCTTGCCAAGGAAAACGCTCTGCCTAGGTTTGTTGGCATGTATCACAAAACGATCCTTATTCTCTCTCTTCTTTTTAGTCCCATGATCAGTAGCTTGGCCGAGGCTCCTCTTGTCTACGAAGGCGAGAAAGGCCTGGGCAAAGGCAAGCACTTGGTATTCATCGCGAGCGACCACGAATACCGCTCCGAGGAGACCTTGCCCGCCTTGGCTCGCATTCTTGCTAAACATCATGGTTTCAAGTGCTCCGTCGTGTTCGGCGTGAACGGCAAAGGCGAAATACAGCCCGGAGCCAATAACGTACCCGGGATCGAAGAGTTGGCAAAAGCCGACCTCATGGTGATTTTCACCCGTTTCCAAAACTGGCCCGAGGACCAAATGAAGCATTTCGTGAACTATTTGGATCGAGCCGGTCCCATCGTGGGACTGCGTACCGCCACTCACGGGTTCAACAAAATTCCCAAGGACAGTCCCTATGCAAAGTACAACAACGGCTATAAGGGAGAAGAGTACAAGGATGGTTTTGGACGTCAGGTTCTCGGCGAAAAATGGGCCGGTCACTACGGAGGCAACCATCGCTCCAGTACGCGCCTTGACATTGTGCCCGAGCAGGCCAAGCATCCCATTCTTAGGGGAGTGAAGGACATGTGGGCCCAGTGCGGCGGATATAACGCCAATCCCTTGAAGCCATACACTGCATTGGCCATGGCTCAGCCCCTCAAGGGAATGTCGCCCGATTCACCCAACGACGAAACCCGCAAGCCCGTACCCGGCGCTTGGACGCGCCACTACGTCGGCAAGGACGGCAAGACCAAGGGGCGCGTCTTCACCAGCACCTACGGAGCGTCCAACGACATCGAGAGCGACGGCTACCGCCGCCTGCTGATCAACGGATGCATCTGGGCGGTTGGCTTGGAAGACGCCATCAAACCGGATTTAAAGGTCGATTTCGTGGGTCCCTTCAACGGTACTTGGGCGCGGGGCAAAGGCCGACGCAAGGGAGGCACCAAGCCGAGCGACATGGCGGGCTGGGACAACCCCATCGTGCCGTTGCAGGAGTAGAGGCTCACTTGGCCGATAAATGAACCGCGTCGGCTCCACCGTACTTCAATCGATTCTTTTGACGATCCTTTGGATGGGATTCGTCTTCACCGGAAACGCATTCAATGAAGGCGAACCACCAAAAGCCATCGTAATCGGGCTGAGATTATTTGAGCATTGGGGCTACGCTGTGGCCACCTTGGCTTTGGGGCCAGTTGTTGTGGCCTATTTCTTCCTCTACAAGGCGAATGCGCCGTCGCCGCCCAATCTGCCTCCCTCGTAAGGGGCTTCTTCAGTCCAGACCAAGCACAATGGTCTCCGAGTAGCGGAGCTCGCCGGTAAAGGCGTCGTGAAACTGGAAGATCACTTGAGGGTGTTTAAAGGCGAACCAGCGCTCGCCGTCGCGTTCCAAGGGGTTGTTGAAGACGTTGTTGACCTGAACCACGCAATAGTGAGGAAAAGTGCGGTGGGCCCGCGGAATGTCGGCCATGGCATAGCTTGACCAGCGGATGTCGCAGGATCGCGGTCCGTACTTGAATTTCCCGTTGGGAGGGCGTCCTCCCTCGTCCTTCATCGGAGCGTGGTTGATGGAGTTGTGGGGACCACTGGCGAATTCCCAGACGTTCTCCGTTATCTTGATCGCAAAACTGTTATGGAGATCGCCGGTGAGGATGAAGACCGCCTTGTCGAGGTCGTCCCAGAACTCGATCAATTCCTCGCGTTCCTTGAGAAACACGGTCCAAGCATCGTCTTTCTTGATCGTTGCCTGCTTATCGTCCCCCCCTCCGCTTCCGACGTGAGGCACCATGAAGTTGACCGAGGAGACTACGAAGATGAAGTCGGCCTTGCTCTTGCGTATGCCGTCCTTGAGCCACTTCAGTTGATCCTTGCCGATCATGGTGGCCTTGGGGTTGTCCGGCTTGTCGACGTTGTGCAGGTTGCGGTGGGTGCGCGTGTCGAGAAGGAAGAAATCGCAATTGGAGACGGTGAATTTCCCGTAGCAGCGCCGTCCGATCGAATACGATGCCTTGCCGGTTGCCTTGGCGGACGGTTTCACCTGTAGCTTGGTTGGTCCGAGCACCTTCACGATTTCGTAGACTGCCGAGTTGGGGTTGCCGGGCTGAGCGTCCAGCTTGGAATCGGGGACTCCCGCGGTGGGCGTGCCCCAGTGCACGTGCAGGTTGGCCATCTCGGCCAGAGGAAGACTCGTGAAGTCGGCATCGGGGTCTTCCAGTACGTTGGATCCTTTTTCAAAGTGAGCGGCGCCGAAATGAGCCGGGGCGTCATGCTCCGTGGGATTGGCCCACGCCAAATAGTCGAACCAGGCTCTTGTTCCGATGTCCCTAAAGACGGCCCGTCGGTTGACGTAACCGGTTTCCCCGGCCCCGTAGATGTCGTTGATCAACTCGTGGTCGTCGGCGGTGAAATAAGACGGTACGTGACGATGCCACTCGGCAAGGTTGCGGCCGCGGTGCATCAGATCCTTGTAGTTTTGCCAGACCCCGACCACGGTGGGAGCGTGACGGACGATGCGCGGGGTATCTCTCTCGGCGAGACCGACTTGGTGCAACCATTCCTGCGGAGGGTAGTCACGGCGTGTTTCGTAAAGCCAGTCCCCGTTGAGGATGGCGAAGTTTATTTTGTCACGGACTTGGGCGTTCAAGGTGTCGAAGACGGGCAGGGTCGGCCCCACGCTGCCGCCTCCTCCCTTCGGGTTGTTGCCGCAAGCGAACTCGAAGCGGAAGTTGAACAATCCCTTGGGGTTGCCTTTGGGGTTCTTGAAATCCTTTGCCCGTGGCATGGTGCGGAAGGAACCGCTCAACTGGTGGTCGGCAATGCGGTAGTGGTAACGTGTGTTGGGCAAGAGCTTGTCGATGGTCAGGGTACCGGTGTAGTCATGCTCGGGGCCGCGTGTAGTAAAGGTGGCGGTTCGGTCGAGCTTGTTGGCATCCGTTCCGTAAAACACCACGACCTCGCCCTGCCGTACGGTGCGCACCCAAAGCGTCATGGAATCGCTTGCCGGGCGGCCCAGCATGGGGCCATCGGTTACGCGAATCGGAGTGGGTGCGGGGTCTTGGGCAAGAGCCTGCCCGCAAAGGCAGAGGAGAGAGACGATCGGTAGCAGCAGCTTCATTTTTTGTAGGATTGAAGGAAAATGCGTTGTTAGACTTTTACTTTTTCTTCTTTGGCCCCGGTTTCTCGGCGGGGGCGGCCGGTTTCAACAAATGACGCACCTTGTCATACTCCGGGTTGACGCACTTGGATCCCCACCGCTTGAGGGTGCTCAAGAGTCCGATGTCTGACTCGGGCTTTGCCCCCTTGTCACCGGTTTCCTTGATCCATTGAGCGAGTATCTTGCGGTGCTTGGCCATTTCTTTCTGGTACTTGGGATCTTTGGCCAAGTTGTTGATTTCATGGGGGTCCTTTGCCAGATCGTAGAGTTCTTCGGGTTCCTTCTTGTCGCCGAAGAAGATGAGCTGGGTCTTGTTCATCTTGCCTTCCGCCATGAGGCGTCGAAATTCCTTGGAGACGGGCCATGGGTCCTTGTAACTGGGCTGCATGAAGGGGCGGTCCGTCAGGTAGTTGCGGAGATACTTGTACTGGGGGGTGACCACTGCCCGGATATGTTCGATGGTGTAATCGCAGCGGTCGCGAGCGGAAATGACGTAGGAGCGCGGCGTGTGGTCCGATGAGAGAAAGTCCTGGCCTTCCATGTAATCCGGCACGGGGGTGCCCGATGCCGCCACGGTGGCAGCGCTGACGTCTATGCTGCTGACTAATTCTTGAGTCACTTGGCCACCCTTGATGCCGGGCCCCACCACGATCAGGGGCATGTGGATGCCGCCCTCGTAGAGGTACTGCTTGTGGCGATGCAGCTTGTAGCCGTGGTCGCTGAAAAGCAGGATCAGAGTGTTTTCATAGTGCCCGTCGCGCTTGAGGGCGGCGATCACTTGGCCAACCTGTTCATCGGTCTTGAGCAGGCAGTCGTAGTGGTGACCGATTTCTTCCCGCACTAGCGCGGTGTCTGGGTAGTACGGAGGAACCGGCACCTTGGAGCGGTCCATCACTTTGTCGGCCCTGCGTCCAAGTTTGCCTCCGCCCAGTTGCACCTGGCCAAAAAACGGCTGGTCTTTTTTCTTTCCTTTCCAGCAGTTGCCCGCGACGAGGTCGGCGGGTCCCCACCCTCTTTTCTTCGGTAGGTAATTATAGAGCTTGTTGGCGTCGAAGGTGAAGTTGTAGTCGTCCTTGCCTCCCTCGTTGAACGTCCAGTAACCGGCCGCTCGCATAATCTCGGGAATGGTCTTTATGGAAAGGATATTCTCATCGAACTTCCCCATTCCCTTTCCGCGGAAATTGGATCGGCAACTACGGTGATTATGGGCCCCTATCGAAGTTTGGTACATCCCCGTGACGATACCCGAACGCATCGCCGAACAGACGCCGGCGGTGGTGTAGAAGCGGTCGTACTTTTTGCCGCTCTTTGCCAAGGCATCGATGTTCGGGGTCTTGATGAAGGTGTCCCCGTAGCAACCAAACCAACCACTGACGTCCTCGAGGAAAATCCACAAGACGTTGGGCTTGGCCTTGGCCGAGGCGGTGAAATGAAAGCCCAGCAAAGCGAGGGCAACGAGCAAACAGCGAAACAGACGATTCATTGGACGATGCGGGTTGATCGGGTAAAAGGGAAACCATGCAGACTTCTTTTTTCGGGGCATCTAGTCAATCCAAGCTTTTGATCGACAAGTAGGTTTTCATGGAAACGTTTGCTGGACGAAGGGCCGAGGCAACGCATGATGCCATTTCCCTAACTATGAAAACCACACGCTTCCTTCTATCTCTTCTATTCCTTTTCCCCTGCGCCGTCGGCTTCTCCAAGGAACGCCCCAACGTTCTGTGGATCACGGCCGAGGACATGAGTCCGGTTCTCGGGTGCTACGGCGACAAGGACGCCATCACGCCCAACCTCGACGCTTTCGCCAAGCAAAGCGTGCGCTATACCAAGGCCTACGCCAGCGCCCCGGTCTGCTCGCCTTCGCGCTCCTGCCTGATCAACGGTTGCTACCCTCCTTCCCTCAGTACCCAGCAAATGCGCTCCGGTTTTCCGATGCCTGAGCATATGAAGGGCTTCCCCGCCTTGTTGCGCAAGGAAGGCTTCTACACCACGAACAACGTCAAGACGGACTACAACAGCGGCAACTATCAGGACATCATAGAGAGTTCCTGGGACGAGAGCAGCGCCACCGCTCATTGGCGCAAGCGGGCCGACAAGAAGGCTTCCATATTCTCGGTATTCAACTTGATGACGTCGCACCAGAGCCGTTCCATGGTCTGGCCCCGCGAAAGATTCCTCAAGGAGGTGCAAAGCAAGTTGAAGCCTTCCGAGATCCATGACCCAGCCAAGATCACCTTACCCCCCTATTATCCCGACACCCCGGTCATCCGGCGCACCGTGGCCCGCTTCCACGATTGCGTGACCGCGATGGACAAGGAAGTCGGGGCCATCCTCAAGCAACTGGAGGACGACGGTCTCGCCGAGAACACCATCGTCTTCTTTTATTCCGACCATGGTTCGGGCATGCCACGCCACAAGCGGGCTTTGCTGGAGAGCGGCATGCGGGTCGCCTTGATGATTCGCTTCCCCAAGAAATGGCAGCACCTTGCTCCGAGCAAGCCAGGCACTACGTCGGACCGCTTGGTCGCTTTCGTCGACTTCGGGCCCACCGTGCTCAGCCTCACCGGCACCCCTATTCCCGAGGAGATGCAAGGAAAACCCTTTCTCGGGGCCAAGAACGTCAAGCCTCGCAAATACGTCTACGGACACCGCGACCGGGTGGATGAAGTACGTGACCTCGCCCGCTCGGTGCGGGACGAGCGCTATCTCTATATAAGGAATTACATGCCGCATCTCGGCTACAATCAGCCTACCGTGTGGCCCGACCGCGGCGAAATACGCCACGAGTTCTACCGTCTCGCCACTCCCGACAAGATGAATGCGGCCCAGTGGCATTTTGCAGGTCCTACTCGTCCGGTGGAGGAATTGTTCGATTGCCAGGAGGATCCGCATAACCTGAACAACTTGGCGGGCTCCAAGGATCACGAGGAAGTTCTCCAGCGCCTTCGCAAGGAACATAAGAAGCACATCCGCAGCACGGTGGACCTCGGGTTTCTACCCGAAAGCGAGGCCTGGTCGCTTTTCGAGGGGAGTTCCGGTTGGGAAATGGGCCAAGGCGGCAAAGTGCCCGTGGGGCCTTCTCAAAAAGCCGCCTCCCAGGTCGGCGTGGCCAAGGAAGGAGCTTTCCTCAAGAACCTTTCCTCCAAGGACGCCAGCGTCCGCTACTGGGGAGCCCTTGGCTTGGCCGCCCTGGACAAGCCCTCGGGCAAGGCATTGAAGAAGCTGAAGGCCGCCCTCAAGGATACGTCGGCCGCCGTCCGCATCGAGGCGGCCAACGCCCTCGCCGCCCATGGCGACGTCAAGACCGCTCTGCCCGTCCTGCTCAAGGACTTGGCCCACGAAAACCTGATCATCGTGACCCATGCGGCACGCACCATAGAATTGCTGGGAAAGAAAGCGACCTCCGCCGCGCCACAGATGAAAAAAGCTCTCGAGCGGGCCGTGAAAATCCGACCACCTGACCTGTCCCCCGTCATCGTCTTGCCGGGCGACAAGGACCTCGCCATGTTCGTCGCCTTCTCCTGCCAAGCCTTTCTCGACAGGTTGGAGAAGGACTAGTTAAAGCGCTTGGCTTGCTTGAAAGCTTGTTTCACTTGGTCTTCTTGAAGAAACGCCAATTGCGATCAATTATGAGCCTGGCTCCCCTCGCAAAGGAAAAATAACTATAGGCCCACTGAATCAGGACGATGATCCTGTTCTTGAATCCGCTGAGATAAAAAATGTGAATGAAAAGCCAAGTGATCCATGCAAGGAAGCCGCTGAACCGCAAAGTGCCCAGCTCGGCTATTGCCTTCTTTCGTCCAATGGTCGCCATTTGTCCCTTGTCTTTGTAGCGGAAATTTATCCGAGGCCTCGAGTTTAGCTCGTTGAGGATATTTTTGGCTATGTGCCTTCCTTGCTGCATGGCTACTGGTGCGATTGCAGGCAAGGCTTTGCCATCTTCTCCTAGAAAGTAAGCCTGATCGCCAGCCACGAATACCTCTGGAGAATTTTTCAAGCTCAGGTCTTTTTCCACAATGATTCTGTTTTGCTGATCGACCTCTACCTCCATTTGTGCCCCAATCCTTGATCCTTTTACTCCAGCGGCCCACAATACGGTAGCCGAAGATATCCTCTCTTTACCAACCATGACCGAGTTTTCGGTAAGTTTAGTCACGGGGCTTTCCGTCCAGATTTGCACACCTAAACTTTCAAGATCCCGAGCAGCCCGGCTAGATAATTTCTCATCAAAGCTGTGGAGGATTCTCGAACCGGCCTCTATCAAGATGATACGAGTAAGTTTTGGATCGATGCTTCTGAAATCACGGGCCAAGGTGAACCTGGACATTTCACCAATTGCTCCCGCAAGCTCAACTCCCGTCGGCCCGCCACCAACGACCACAAAGGTAAGCAACTTCTTTCTTTCGCTTAGATCTTTTTCTATTTCAGCTTTTTCAAAGGCAATCATTATGCGTCTTCTTATTTCGGTCGCTTGGGCAAGTGTCTTGAGCCCGGGCGCATGCTCTTCCCAAGCCTCGTTTCCGAAATAATTGTGGGTGGCCCCCGCTCCCAAGATCAAATAATCGTACGAGTAATTTCCCTGATGGCCGCAAGCCAGCTTCTCTTTTAGGTTGATCGAATTGATTTCGTCCTGAACGACCTTGGTGTTCGCGAAATCACTCAGCAAGCTCCTTATGGGAACTGCAATTTCGGCCGGACTCAATCCTGCTACGGCAACCTGATAAAGCAATGGTTGGAAAAGATGATGATTTGCTCGGTCCACCAAGGTCACTTTAATGCCATGGCTATTGCCAAGGATTTTGGCCGCATTTATACCAACGAATCCCCCTCCGATTATGACGATACTTTTATTCTCAATCATAGCATCCATTTTTCAGGCCTAAGCTTGCCTCCCATTTTATCTAAAGGATTCGGCCAGCTGGAGGTAGGTTTTGCTCACTTCCCCTTCTTGACTAGCGCGACAGCTTTTTCGGCGAATCGTTTGCCTAGTTCGGCGTAGCCTTCCTTGTTGTAGTGGAGGGCGTCCTTGGGGCCATTGAGGTCGTCGGTGTCGACCCATGCCCCACGGGGATTCTTCTCCGCCACGGCGACCTGGGCTTTGCGGACTTCCATCCAGTGGGACTTACCGGGGTTTTTGTTCATGCAGTCGCTGAGGCGTCCGATGACGAAGTTGAGGTCGTCGCGCCCGAGGTCGTCGCTGAGTTGCTTTACCAGTCCGGCGAAGCTTTTCTCGTAGACTTCCCCGTGGCGTTCCTTGGCGTCACGTTCGCCCTGCATCCAGACGAAGGTCACGGTGTCGTATTTCTTGTCGCCGACGGCTTTCTTAACCGCGGTCATGAGCCTGTCGTAGAGGGCGCCGTCGGCCTTGGGGCCGTCTCCCTTGGCGGGCTTCCATGCCTTGTACCAGCGCCGAATGGGCTCGCCGCCTTTGGCGCTCTTGACCACGATGCATTCATCGTTGGCGAGGAGTTTCTTCACCGTGGGAGTGAAGGAGATAGCGGGGTTGAGCCCCGCCATGTTGGATTGGCCGGAGAGGATGAAAAGGTGCGTCTTGCCCCATAGGGAGGATCCGACAAGAAGTGTTGCGAAGAGAAAGAAGAGAAGTGTTGGTCTCATGGGTTTATGGGAGATGGAAGGGATTTCAGGACAATAATTCACCTCCCCAATCGGTGAATGGCAAACCCGAAAGCCTTGGCGCGGTGATTTTCATGAAATGAATGACTTATGTGGGTGTCATGAATAAATTGCATGCCCCACAGGTTGACAGTTGGCCTTCGAAGGCGCTAGAAAAGCTTCAAAAGGAAATATGATGGACAAAGACAAAACTTATTTTTCTTCCCTTTTCATCCTGCTGACCTGCATGGCTTTCCTCTCTCCGCTTGCGGTGAGTGAGATCGAGGCAGCCGATGAAAAGCAATCTTCTTTCAAGGAAATCAAAGGCTTGGAAATTCCAGCATTGAAGCCCGGCTTCAGCAAAGTGGACAAGCCGCTGGAGATTCTCAAAAGGAAAGACTTGAAAGCCATTTTCGGGAAGGGCAAGGACATGATGGTTCTCCGCAAGGGCGTTGATTTCGAAAAACAGAAGGTGTTGTTGTTTCGCTGGAACGGTTCGGGCAAGGATAGCCTCAGCCCCAAGGCGGAGCCTGATCTGAAGAAACCGAACCAGCCCCATGTTGTTTTTCATTATACCCCCGGTCTGACGAAGGACCTTCGTTTTCATTCCAAGCTTTACCTCTTGCCGCAAAACGCGACTTGGAAAGTGGCTCGAGCGCAACCTGTAAACGTTCAGGGGCAGGGCGTCCCTCCACCTCCCCTGCCCGGCGTGGATCTCAAAGTCGTGGAAGCCAAAGGTAATGCCGTCGTCGTTGGCAATGCGCGTGTCGTGGTGGAGGCGGACGCAGGTGATTTCAACGTCCAGATTGCAGAGGGCGTGAATGGTGCCGAAATAGTCGTGGAAGCGAAACCGGTACCCGTCGTCCCCAAGCCGATCCCACCTAGGAAAGTGCTTCCACCGAAAGTGAAGGTCGACGGCGTGATTCGCGGTGGCATCAAGCCCGCCGTTCCCATTCCGGGGCGCGTGGTCAATCGCGCCCGAAGTGTGCGCATTTATCAGCAGTGGGTTGGGTTTCGCCCTAATGGAGCTCCCAGTTTCGGCTTGCCTAAGAACGGTTACGTTCTCGACGAGGAAACTTGGGAAGAGTTGTGGCATGCATGGCGACCGACGGAAAAAGTTCCGGAAGTGAATTTCGCCAATGAAATGATCCTCGTGGGTTCCTTGGACGGCAAAACGCGGGTTTACCTGCGCGCCACCACGACCGAAGAGGGGCAAGTGACTGTCAGCGTAAATGGTTCCGGCAACGTCAAGGGACTCAGCTATTCTTTCGCCAAGGTCATGAGGGCGGGTATTCTTTCGGTGAACGGTGAGCGATTGCCCGGAGCCCCGGACTGATTGGCAGTCACCAGCTTTCCCTCTGATGACCAAAGAACTTTGGCCGTTTTTCTGCTTGTTCGCATGCATCGGGCTTACGGCCCACGGCAAAGACAGCTTCAAGGTTTTCCTGCTGGCCGGACAATCCAACATGGAAGGCCAAGGCGTGGTCGACCTCGACCATCCTAAGTACTACAACGGTGGCAAAGGCATATTGAACCGGGTCATGGCCGATCCCGCCAATACGAAGCGCTACGCCCACCTCAAGGACAAGGATGGCAAATGGGTGGTGAGGGACGACGCCTTCATACGCTTTCGCAATAAGCAAGGCGTGATGGCGGGAGGTGTTAGCATAGGGTTCACGGGCTATGGGAGCGACAAGAGTCGTCATCACATCGGACCCGAGTTACAGATTGGACACGTTTTGGGTGATTCCCACAAGGAACCCATTCTTTTGATCAAGACGGCTTGGGGCGGCAAGAGCCTCTTCAAGGACTTTCGCCCGCCCTCCGCAGGCGGCGAGGTCGGCGAGTATTACAAGAAGATGCTGGCCGAGGTAAAGGATGCCCTCGCGTCCGTGGACGAGGAATTTCCTTCGCTCAAGGGAAGCAAGCCGGAATGGGCGGGCTTCATTTGGTTTCAGGGCTGGAACGACATGTTCAACAAGGATGCGTTGGCGGAGTACGAGCAGAACCTCGTTCACCTCGTGAAGGACCTGCGCAAGGAATTCAAGAGCCCCAAGTTGCCTGTCGTAATCGGGGAATTGGGCAATGGTGGTCCGAAGGCGGGAGCCAACATGCTGGCCATTCGGGCCGCTCAAAAGGCAGCTGCCGAACACAAGGGTTTCAAGGGCAACGTGAAATTCGTGAGTACCACGGCTTTCGCCCGCCCCAAGGAGGAATCCCCCAACATGGGGCACGGCCACCACTGGTTCGGCAATGCGGAAAGCTACTTTCTTATTGGGGACGCCCTCGGCAAGGGCATGCTGGAATTACTCAGACCTTAGGTGGATTTTCAGCTTGGGTTCTTCGGTTGGGTATCACCTTTAATCTTTTGGGGATAGGCTATTAAAATTCATACGATACCTTTGCCACAAAGCTACGTCCTTCTTCGAGCAAGCTTGCGAATCGTTTTGTATACGCCTTGTCGAAAATGTTATCGATTCCAAGGTCGATCGTCAATGATTCCAGTCCCTCGTTCTCAGGTCTCCATCTGTAATAGATGCTATGCATGGCATAGCCGCTGGTAGCGGTATCATTCGCGCCGACTTTGTCGTTAGCCTCGGCAAATCGGGCTCGCCAGCCAATCACCCCATTGGATGAGGCCAACTTGTATGAAATACCGGTGAACAGGGTCAGAGGAACGTTATTGGACAAGTATTCGCCTGTGGCGTCGTTTTCCGCTTCGACGTAGGACAGTCCTAACTTTGTGGTGAGAGAATCTTGCTCGTACTCGCCTTCCAATTCCCAGCCATGTATTTTGGCTTTGGGTATGTTGAGGATCGTTGTAGTGCCTGCAAAGACGTTCACTTCCGAAGTGATGAAATCTTTTCCATCGCTGGTAAACCAAGATGCCTTTACTTGCCCTTTATCCTCGGCGAAGGAGTATCCGGTTCCAAGTTCAATGGTGGTTACTCTTTCCGGCTTTAGGCTGGGGTTAGCTATGAAGTTGTTGTCAGGAAAGACAAAGGGAATGCCTGGGAAATGCAGACCCGAAGAATATATTTCGGTCAAGTTTGGAGCCCTGAATGCCTGTGCCCAACTGCCAAAGAAAACCATCGCTTCCGATGGCTTGTAGCTAAAGGAGAGTTTGGGAGACAATTCATTCTCATCCTGAGAGTTCCCATTCTCATCATTACTTTCGTATTGATCAAAACGAGCTGCGGGTATGATCAGGAATTTGCCAGATTCCGCATCCAAGCTGATTTCATCTTGAAAATAGAAGCCGTAATTGGTGGCCTCTCCATTAGGTACGCCAGGGCGTTTTCCTGTGGTAGAACTGTATCCTGTTTGTTCATCCGTGAAAATTTCAAACCCATAGGAGATGACTTGGGTGTTCGTGTCGCTTGCCGATAGGGTAGTCTGGTTGTCGAAGGCAAAGCCAAGCGTGTTGAGTTCCCTGCTTTGAATCCGACCTGCATTGGCACCCGTTAGATTAGTTTCCTCGATCTCTGTGTCATTGTAATAAAGGTGTAAGTCTGGATTCATCCATGACTGGTTTTCAAATGAATACTTAACGCTGAATCGATTGTCCTTGATTTCCTTGTCAACAAGGGGATTTGACGTGCTTAAGGCACTGGACCCATTAGTAGGTTCCTGACCGTCATTATTGAATATCTGTGCTTGAAACTTTAACTTTTGCAGGTCGTTTGGAGAGTATCCTGCCTTTAACAGGGCCTGCAGCACTCGATCATCGGTGGAAAGCGAGTTGCTGCCTCCTTGATTTATATTGCCCGAGTCTCGATACGAGAAACTTCCCAATAGGTCCCAGTCGCCACTACGACCAAACCGTGTTATGGTTGGAGAATATTCGCTGTTGGCACTGCGGTAGCCAAGCGACGCGAGGCCTCCGCTACTTTGGCCTGGGGCAAGGAGATCAGAGGCTTCGATTGTTTCAAAGGCCACAACGCCGCCAACGGCACTGCCTCCATAGATTGCAGAAGAGGCTCCTTTGACGATCTCAACTGATTTTATCAGTGAAGGATCTATGAAGAAGCGGCCGTCATGAGCGGAATAAAAGTTCTGGCGGCGACCATCCATAAGTGTGAGGATCGCTTCATCGTCAAAACCTCTAATGGATATGGTCTGTCCATTTCGGCGAGGACCGTCATCCACTTCCACGCCTGGAGTAAATTCAAACAGATCGCCAATGTCTCCTGCCAAAGTCATACCGGGGGCTCTGGCGTCTATCTTGGAAACTATCGACGGTACATCGAAACTCGATTGCGGGCTCCGGGTGGCGTATATCGTTATTTCTTCCAGCGAAATAGGTTTTTTCTCTTCCTGAGCCAAAGTAAGTGAATGGCTGGATATCAATGAGAGTGTGCCCAAGCAGGCCAATTGCAATAGTAGTCGTCGCATAGTTTTCTCCTTGTTGTTTCATCTGCGCTTTGACTGGCTGCCTGGCTGAAGTTAGTCGATTGACTGCTTGGCTTGGTGGCATGCTACAGGTTTATTTTGTTAAAATTAGCTTTCCCTTGTTGGTAAGCCTTAGCATGTATTCTTCATTTTTATGTATAATGAATACTTTCTTGCACCGCTCCAATAGGTCACTGCTTTTGACACGATTGTTCAAGAGGGTTATTACCCTACTTTTGTCGTCTGGCAGTCGCTTGGCTTCGGTATTAGTATTCATTATGTAAACGAATCAAAGTTAATTAGTTTTCCTAGCTGGTCCGCGGACAGTTGTCAAGCCCTTCTTGAGAATCGTTCGCAACAAGAGGCGTTGGGTGACTTTTAACTTTTAAAGATATCTCCTCGGTATGTTGGGACTACTCAAGCGGTAGAAACACGATCTTGCCCGCCAGCATGTCGGGAATGACCAACTGTTTGCCTTTGCGGTCGAGATAGAAGTCGGCGGCGGTGGTGAAATCGTCGGCCAAGACAGTGGTTTTCTTGGTTTTGCGGTCATAGGCCCAGACTTTTCCCAGTGGCCAACTGGAAACATAGATCTTACTCCCAAATGCCTCCACGGCGTCGGCTCCCCGCATGCCCTTGGCCACGACGCGTAATTTTTTGTCGGCATAGGCAACTATGTTCCCAGTGAAAAAGTCGCCCATGAGCAAGGTTTCCTCACCCTTTTTACCCGTCACGGTTACACCATTGGGTCCCGGCATGCGCTTGTCACCGGGAGGAACCGCCACCGAGACTTTGCCATCCAATGCCACCTTGTATACGCAACCGGTCATTGGGGCCACCGCTTTGTCGCTGTCTATGGGCCATAGCTTGCGTTCGCCATTGGGATCGAACATCCACTTCGGGTGGCTCATGTCGGTGACGTACACGCTCTGTCCGTCGCGACTGGCTGCCACGTCGTTCAGAAAAGTAACTTCCTTGGGGAAATCCTTGGCTTCGGCCAAGACAGTGACTTTGCCCTTTTTGTCGATCTTGCGGACCATGGTTTCGTCGGAAACCACAAGGAAACCACCGACAAAAGCCATGCCCTTGGGGTTGTTGAGGCCCTTCGCGAATACCTTGTGCTTGTCTCCGTCGAGCACCTTGATCTCGCCATCGCCCGGCTCGTCGCCGTTGATCATGGTGACGTAGAGCTTGCCGCCGAAGCCTCGGCAGACGCTCTCCGGCTTGACGCCGATCTCGATGACTTTCTTTTCGGCCGCCTTCACGGAGAAG
>PBLJ01000028.1 GCA_002721705.1 Opitutia bacterium | reverse complement strand
CATTCACCCGCCATGCCAGAATTTGTTCTCCCAAGTCCTCAAGGAGCTCCTCGAAGGTCCACTTGGAATGAGGTTTGTTCCGTTTTGCCGACAGCCAGTCCTTGCGCTCGAGCAAGGGCCGTTCCTTGTGAAAGAGACGAAAGACGCGACCATAGTTTTTCTTGGCTTTGGAATCGGCTCCGCCAAAGGAGGCGTAGATAGATCCATAGTGCGCTCCCCAACCTGCAATATATAGGGCGCCACTAGGAGCGACGGCTATATCCGTAGGACGGAACAGGGATTTGCCTGCTTGCGGTTTGTGCCCGAGGTCGCCCGCTTGGGTACGTCCTGCGTCGGCGAGGGTTTCGAAGACGTCGGAGCTTTTCATGTGGGCGCCGTCCCAAGTGGTCGGGAAGTGATAGATTCGTTTGTTCGTCCAGTCTCCGATGAGAAAGGAATTCCGATACTTTTCAGGAAAATGGCTATGGGTGTAGTAGACGACCCCGACTCCGGATCCGCTTACTGTGGGTAGTTTCGAGATACTGGGAGCCGTAGGCAGATGATCCTTGGCCATCCAGTCGAAACTCCAAGGATGAGACATGCCGAAATGGGCTCCCTGGAAAGGCATGAAAATCCGATCGTGTTGAGGGCCAGGATCGTTGTCCGTGGCTACCCAGTTGAAGCTGGTGTCCATGGCCATGTCCCAACTGTTGCGAAGTCCACGGGTGAAAATCTCGAGATTCTTGCCTCCTGCTTCGCATCTCAGGATGCCGCCTTCCGCGGAGGGCCAACCGCCGATATACGATTTCTTATAGGTCTCTCGCGTGAATACTTGGTTGAGCGGTTGGTTGTCCGGTTTGTCGGACTTTACTCTCATCAGATTGCGAAAGGCCATGGGGGCATGTTCCTGCACACGGCTGTTTCCTTGCGTCATGTAGAGACGCCCGTCCGGAGCCCAATTGAACCCGTGCAATCCATGTCGCAGGTGACCCAGTCCGGTGTAGATCAGTTCGTACTCGTCGGCCACGTCGTCCCCGTCGGTATCTCGCAGGACGGTTACGTCCGGACAATTGGCCACCCATAGCTCGTCTCCTTTCCAAGCCAGCGCCTGCACGTTGTTGAATCCTTCGGCAAAGGTTTTCACCTCGTCCGTCACACCGTCCTCGTCGTGATCGTATAGAATCTTTATATAGTCACCGGGAGTATCCGGACTGGGCTTGCGGTACTGTGGTCCTGCACCGACGAAGAGGCGGCCTTTCTTGTCGAAGGCGAGGGCGGCTGGGTTTATGAAGTGCGGCTCCTTGGCCACGATGTTCACGCCAAATCCATCCGCCACGTTAGGCAGGGCGTTGACGTCCACGTTGGAACTATCGACTTGAGCTGAAGCGTGCGTAAGGCACAAGCAGAGGGAAAAGGAAACAATGAGGACTCGGATGGGTTTCATGATGCTTCTACCTGAACTGTTTTAATTAGTGGTGGGTTGCATTTCTTTGACTTGAAGACTCCCTTCGATTCATTCAATTCAGCAAACCACGTTCTGCCAAGCCTTGGTTTGAGTAAACCAAGCTGTTGCTAATTGGGGCAATCCGCCGCCCTCGGGCTTTCACGGACAATCGTCCGCCCCGTTCACTTTCTTGAAGATATCGAGCGGGCCTAGCTAGGCCAAGAGCTTGTCTATTGGTTCGGCGCCCTCGACGCCTACCAAACGGCGGTTCAGACCACCATAGAAGTAGCTCAAAGCGTTGGGGTCCAGTCCCAGTAGATGCAAGATGGTGGCATGGAGCCTCTTCACGTGGAAGCGGTCGGTAACAGCTGCGGCACCAAGTTCGTCGGTCTCGCCTACACTGATGCCTCCCTTAATGCCACCACCGGCCAACCACATGGTGAAGCCGTAGGAATTGTGATCACGGCCCGTGCCCTTGGCGTACTCGGCGGTGGGCTGCCGACCGAATTCACCGCCCCAGACGATCAGGGTGTCTTCCAGCATACCGCGTTGCTTGAGATCTTTGATAAGCCCCGCGATTGCCTTGTCGGTGTTTCCTGCGTGATAAGTGTGATTCTTGACGAGATCTCCGTGAGCGTCCCAGTTGGCGTCGTTATGATTGCCACCCGAGTAAATTTGCACGAAGCGCACGCCGCGCTCTACCATTCGTCGAGCGAGCAGGCACTTGCGTCCAAAGTCCTCGGTACGAGAACCCTCGATGCCATAGAGTTTCTTGACGTGATCGGGTTCCTTGTCGATGTCGACCGCTTCGGGAGCGGAAGCCTGCATCTTGTAAGCCAATTCATAGGAGGCCACGCGGGCGGCCAAGTTCGTGTTGTCGTAACGTTCGGAGAGATGGCCCTCGTTTACGTTTCGCAAATGATCCAGAATCGTGCGTTGCTCCAGCCTGTTCATCCCGTGGGAGTTTTCGAGATCGAGAATGGGAGAACCTTGTGAGCGCAGTACCGTGCCTTGGTAACTAGCCGGCATGTAGCCACTGGACCAGTTCTTGGCGCCACTGATGGGGCCACCTGTCTTGTCGAGCATTACGACGTAACCGGGCAGGTTTTCGTTCACGCTGCCCAGCCCGTAGTTCACCCAAGACCCGAGCGAGGGATGACCGGAGAGTAAGTGACCGGCGTTCATCATAAGCATGGCGGATCCGTGAATCGGGGAGTCAGCCGTCATGGAGTGGACGAATGCGATGTCGTCCACGCATGAACCCACGTTGGGGAAGAGATCGGAGACGAGTTTTCCACACTGACCGTATTCCTTGAATTTCCACTTGGGTCCGACCACCCGGCTTTTGTTGCGCTTCCCGCCTCTGCCGAAAGTCTTTACGTTAATGGTCTTGCCGTCGAGTGGATAGAGCTTGGGCTTGTAGTCAAAGGTGTCGACGTGACTGGGGCCTCCATACATGAAGAGAAAGATGACCGACTTGGCCTTGGCCTTGTAGTGAGGATCCTTGGGCGCCAGCGGATTGACGAACCCAGCCATTTCCTTGGCCATGGCCTTGGACTGAAAGAAGCCGTCTTGGGCCAACATGCCGGCTAAACCCAAGGAGGCGAATCCTCCACCAAGGTCTTTCAGGAACTCACGGCGATGCACTTGGCCGCAGAATGTGTTTTGTGGTTTTTTCATAGTGATTTTCCTTAAAGCTTTTGGTGTTCAATCCAGATAGATGAATTCGTTCAGGTTGAGGGCGAGCAAGGCAAAACGTTCCAGCGCGACTTCATCCGAAATGCCGGCTTTTTCCTTTATATCCTTGATCATGGCAAGCCCTGCGGCGATTTCCTTGTCGGTGGGGTTCCTTGAAAAGGCGATCTTGAATCCATGAGCTACTTGAGCGGCTGGATCGGGGCCAGCCTCTTCACGCAATCTTTTGGCAAATAGCTTGGCTGAGTCGTTCATGAATTTGCCGTTGAGCATATTGAGGGACTGCGTGGGTACGGTGGTTGCAAACCGAACCGGACAGGAGGTGTCCATGTCCGCCATGTCATGATTTATCAGGATAGGCATTTGCATGGAACGTTTCACTTTGACGTAAACGCTGCGGCGATTGGATTCCTCGGGTGAAGATTTACCCCAACCGGCTCCGATGCGCGAGGCGGTGGCCAAGACGATCCGGGGCAGGGGAGGCGTGATGCTGGGACCGCCAGGTTTCAAGTTAAGTGTTCCGCACGCGCCCAAGACTGAATCACGGACCTCTTCAGCGGTCAGCCTGCGCATGTCGAACCGCCAAAACAAGTCGTTGATGGGATCTTTTTCAAAATTTACTTTGTTAGGAGCCGAAGAGCGTTGATAGGCCACGGAGGTCATGATCAGCTTGTGCATGGCCTTGATGTCCCAATCCTTGGCCATGAATTCGGTCGCCAACCAGTTTAGCAGGTCCGGATGAGTGGGAGGAACCCCTTGAAAGCCGAAGTCACTGGTGCTTCGCACGATTCCACGTCCAAAGTGGTGTTGCCACACTCGATTCATCATCACGCGGGCGGACACGGGATTTTTCTTGGAAGTGATCCATTCGGCGAGAACACGGCGTCGTCCCGAAGTCCTGGGGGTTTTGTAATCATCAGGTATGATGGCTTCAGGAGGACGGAGAACACTGGGGAAAGCAGGTTGCACGACGTCTCCCTCAAGCACGGGGTTGCCTCGCCTAAGCACCTTGATGACATGGTTACCCGACTCGGCCACGGCCATGACGTCGTATTTGCTGGCTGATGGTTTCTGGGCGGAATGATTGGTCAGGTCTTTCTCGAATCGACGATAGCTCTTGACCGCTGCATCCCCTATATAGTCCCTACCGAACTTACGCATCAGTGACGCGAGATCAGCGTAGTTGTCGGAGGTGGCAACTCCTACGTCGACGTATTGACCGCCACTGGTTTGCCGACAATGAACGGCGATTACGTTCTTGCCCGTTTGCAGTACGTCGGCGGCTTCCTTCGATACGTCATGAGTTTCGTACTTCGAGACGTGTCCCGAAAGCTTTTTGATCAATTTGCCGTTCAGGTAGATCGAAACGTCTTCGTCATGGTGGACGTTGAGAGACAGGTTGTTCGGAACAGAGCCTAGTCGAAAGCTGGTTCTTAGCCAAATTTCTCCGGTCCGCCACTCCGTCCGGACGATGGATCCGGGCGTTCCCTTGGCGCCGAAGCCAGCCTTCCCCGTTTCCCACTTGGCGTCATCGAAGGCGATTTCAAACCAATGATTCTCGGGTTTCTTGGTGGTGTAATTCCAGTTCACCTGACCCGTGCGGGCATCGTGGAGGAGGACGTTTTGCTTCACCTTGGTGTTTTTGCCGGGTTTGCTGACCTTGATTTCCGGTTGTCGCAGTTCGAGTTCCTCGAGGAATTCCTTTTCAATCTTGTCCAATTGTTTGCGGAGGTCGTCCTCGCGTTTTTTCCACTGGTCGTACTGTGCTTGGAATTGACCGTTTCCAGTGAAGCTTTCGACCTTCACTAGGTTTGTTCCGCCTTTGCCGTGGTTGGAAACATTGGCGAAGAAGGAGAGAAGGGAGTAATAGTCCTTAGTGGGAATGGGATCGATCTTGTGATCATGGCAACGGGCGCAACCAACGGTCATTCCCAAGAATACGTCGCTGGTGGTCCTAAGAATGTCATCCAAGTAGTCGTACCTAGCCAGTTTGCGGTCGGCTGGCTCGTCGTCCCAAATGCCAAGACGATGAAATCCGGTTGCAGTAATGGAGTCGGCGTCCTTGTCGGGTAATTCGTCGCCTGCCAGTTGTTCCTGAACGAAACGATCGTAGGGTTTGTTTTGGTTAAACGCGCGAATGACGTAATCACGGTAGCGCCAAGCATTCGGTTTCTCGCTGTCACGCTCGTACCCGTTGGTTTCTGCATAGCGCACAAGGTCCAACCAGTGACGCCCCCACTTTTCTCCGTATTGCGGAGAAGCAAGCAATTCATCGATTACCTTTTCATAGGCATCCGGCGACTTGTCTGACAGAAAATCCTTCACTTGGTCGGGACTGGGAGCGAGGCCAATCAAGTTATAGTAGGCGCGTCTTAGAAGGGCTTCCTTGGAGGCCAAGGGATTGGGTTTCAATGCTTTTGATTCGAGTTTGGAGATTATGAAACGGTCGATGGGATGTTTGGCGTTCTTGTCTTTTACCTCGGGCAACTCCGGACGCTCCGGTTTCAGGTAAGCCCAGTGGGACATGGTGCGCTCGTTTACCTGGGTGTTACTCCCTGCCGCTGTTTCCTCATGCCCACCGTCCTTGCCATGAATTTCATCTTCGGGATCAAAGGGCAGGCCCATTTGAATCCACTTCTCCAAAATCGCGATTTCTTCGTCCTTCAGCTTTCCGAGGGGAGGCATTTCGTGATCCTCGTCCTTGTAGGAAATCATTTTGAGAAGAAGGCTGGATTCGGGCTTTTCCAAATCGACCGCTGGTCCGATCTCTCCTCCTTTTAGAACTCCATCCCGGGTGGTCAGTCGAAGGTCACCCTTGATGCGTTCCTTTGCTCCATGGCACTTCCAGCAACTTTGCTCAAGCAAGGGTTTGGCCTCTTTTTTCCAAAAGGCGAGAGCCTCGGGAGAGGTGGGTTCCGCTCCTGCTGGGGCGATGGAAAAAAACAACCAACTGAGACCAATGATCGGGGCTGTCAAAGTTACTTTGATGAAACGTTTGGATGTCATACAACCTGCTGGGTTATTTTGATTATCTTGCTAAGTTTTTTTTCATGGGACAACCCTCAACTAGGCGACCTTGAATGCAAAGTGTCCCATGGTATGTGAAATTTCTTCTGCATGTTCACGAATTTGCATGCCGAGTTCAGGGAAATCCTTTTCCGCCAATCTGCCGGAGGGACCGGTGATCCAAATGGCCCCGATCGGCAAACCTTGCCTGTCGAGTACGGCGGCACCGATACAATGCTGCCCTTCGATTTCCTCGGCGTGATCGACTGCAAACCCATCTTCCTTGGCTTTTTCCAATTCCTTGGCAAAAGCCTTGCGTGAAGTAATGGTTCGCTCGTTAAAACATGGGAAATCGAGCCTGTCGAGGTAGTCCTTACGCTCCTTCTCAGGCAAGGCTGCCAGCATGGCTTTGCCGGGAGCCGCAGTGTGCAGGTAAAAACGCAACCCCGGGTTCACTTTGAAGCTAAAGGTGTGCAGACCGGGCACCTGTTCGAGTACGACGCCCCTGTCGTCAAGCAACACACCGGCTAAAACCGTCTCCTTGGTCAAGTCGCGCAGGCGGCGCATAACGGGAAGCGCATTCTCTAAAAAACCGGGGTCGCGCGCCGCTGGAGTGGCCAAAGTGAGAAACTTCTCCGATAGAACGTAACCTGAGCCATCCGGGTTTTTGCGGGCATAAGCGCGGTGTTCCAAAGTGTTCATGATCCGATACACGCTATTGATTGGAAAACCGAGCCTTTCAGAGACGTCGTTGACCCGCAGACCCTCAGGATGATTGTTCAGCAATTCAATAACCGACAGAGCACGGTCCAAACCCGGCACTTGGTATCGATTTTCCTCAACGCTTTTCATTGGAAATATGAAATTTCAACTATTGTCCAAATATCAAAATACAGTCAAGGTGAGTTCGATCTTTCACCGTATTTTTTTCGAGGAAGGTCTGGTCTTGAGGCACCTTTCTCTTCTTCAATCCTCTCGGAAGAATTTTGACACCAACCGATCATCAGGTGGTTTCGAAAGAAGTGAAACCGCAACCACTGCCCCTCCCGAAACCACCAAGCTCCAGAGGAAAGGGTGAAAATTCAGCGGCGAGTAAGCGGCGAATTTACCATGGACGAGCCAACCGACAAGGTAGCATCCGCCATAGGTGACCAAGCCACTCAACATACCGGCCATGGCGCCTGCCCCGTTCATCCTTGGCCAGTACAGACCCAGCGTCATGGGCATGAGGAAACAACCAGCCAATCCTCCGCTGGCGAACACGATCAAGGTTTGCAGGAATTCAGGTGGATTAACCACGGCCAAGGCGGCTGCCAATCCCAACAGGCAAGTTGTCCAGTAAGTCAATCGCTTGATCTTACGCTCGGAGGCGTTGGGGTTTATCTTTTGTTGGTAAACGTCTCTTACCACGGTCGAGGAAACAAGCAGCAGGAAACTGTCCACGCTAGACATCACGGCGGCGAACGGAGCCGCCACCAACAGGCCGGCCAACCATGGGATTCCCGCCGCCGCGGTCAAGTGGGCGGCCAATTCGGGCATGATTCGGTCGGGATCGATCTCCATGCCCGGCAGGAGCAAGCGGCCACAGCAAAAGATGATAACCAAGGAGAAGTAGAGGAATGAATAATAGACGCACACAACGAGAATTGCCCGCCGTAAAGTATCCACGTCGCGAAAGGCCATGAGGCGCACCATGTTGCTCGGTTGCCCGGAGTTGCCGAAAGGCCAGAACAGAAAAAAACTAAGGGCTAGACCCACTGCGAGAAAGCCACCCGCATCATCTGCGCTGGGTCCCGGGGGACGCACGTAGGTGCCTTTCTCTCCCGCCCCAGACTGGTAGGGTTTCATGTCTAGACTTTCCAGTGACAAACCGGTGGGCAGGGATTGCGACTCGATTCGTTCACGTTCGGGTTCCGAGGTCAGGAGCAATGCCTTCGTAACGAACGAGCTCTTGCCGTTGTTTGAAGAATGCAGGTCTTCCGCCAACCGCAACGTGACTTCCCCTCGGCCAGGGGTTGCCGCCGTCACCCAAGTTCCTTTCGGCAGGTTGGGCGCTTTGCCCGAGCCATCCCACTTGAAGGTTGCCTTTCCTTTTTCGGGTGGCGTCATTTCGGCCATCTTGCGAGTGGCGTTTTCCAACCCGCCCACCTGAGACAGGGCAAGGCACAGCATGATTATTACACCAATGCCCATGACCACACCTTGCATTACGTCGGTCCAAACCACTGCCCTGAATCCTCCGTAGGTAACGTAGGTTACCACCGCCAAGGCAAAGACGGCCAAGCAGACGAGGTAGGCGGGATCCGCCTGCCCCACCCATGGCAACCCGAGAGTTGCTTCTCTCATCCAGTTAGTGGCCGCTTGGAATATCTCCACGTCTTCCAACAGGGTGGCCATGATCTTCCCACCTGCCTTGAACTGGGCCAGCAGGTAGAAAAACATGAAGAAAAGCAGCAAGCCCGTGGCCACGCCGCCCACACGGGTATCGTCGAATCGTTTGCGCAAGACCTCGGGCACGGTGATTGCTCCGACCTTGCGAGCTAAGCGATTCAACCGTTTTCCCAAGAGCGCCATGCCCAGTACGGGTACGAACATATAGCTCGCTATCCACAAGGCCAAGGTCCAGCCGTGAACGTAGATCAGCGATGGAAACCCCATGAAGCTCCCACCCGAGGAACTGGTTGCGGCAAAGGTCAGGGCAAAAGCCCACAAGCCCAAGTTGCGACTTCCTAGGAAGTATTCGCCCACGAACTCCTTGCCTGATTTCTTGCGTCCCGCCAACCATGCCAGCAAGAAGGTGAACCCGAGATAGAGGGTGAAACTAACCAAGGCGGAGTTGTCCGATGCACCCACCATTGTTTCAGTCTTCCGAATCGTTTTCTCCGCTCAGGCGCCGCAGACAGAACCAAAAGGTGAAAACACTTGCGCCCAACCAAGGCAGGGCGACTCCAAGGAGCACCCAGGAGGGCAACCCCAAAGTGACGTCGATTTCTCCGTTTTCCGTTTGGTAGCCTAGAACCCAACAGGCGAGCAATACCCAGATGAGGAATATCATGAACCCTGCCAGAATGACGAAGAGTTCCCGTCGAGCCTGCAGGAAACTTGGAGCCAATCCTGATTTGTTGTCCGTGGAGTTCACGTCAGGCTTTCGGGACATGGCTTGCTCGCTTCCGGGCAGCTATTTTCCAAGTTCCGCTAACATGCCCGCCGCTTGCCGCTTGCGCTTCGTTGTACAGGGCCACTGTCGGGCAGACGTGGCGCGGGATACCGTGAAAGAGATCGCCAACTTCGTAACTTCCGGCCCGCGGGGTCTCCAAGACGAGATGTTCCTCCGAGTGGGAGATAACGACAGCCTCCGGTTCCTCGAGCAAGCGAACGGGCATCGGTTTTTCGGAAGCCACTGCCTTGTGTCCGAGATCCAGGCAAATACGGTTGGAACCGGGCTTGCTCGAAATCCGAGCCAAGAGGATGGCGGCGTGCTGGAACGGCAGATCGGGAAAAGCGTCGCTGTAACCATAGTCCCACAACAGGGTGGTGCCGGGAGAGCATTCGTCCACCGCCTCATCCATGGCATGGAAGGCAAAAGTGGGCGAACCACCCGCAACCAAGCAAGGAACGGGTAAATTCGCTCCCTCCAAATCCTTTCGCAATCCGTGCACAGGAGCCATCGCATCTTCGCGGTTTTGGCGGCGGGTTTCAAGATCGGCATCATGTAGGTGACCATCGTAGGCATGGAGACCGGCGGGGGTCAGGTTGTGGGCATCGGCGAGTAAACGGTATAGCTCGAGGGCTCCATCTCCGGCTGTGATGCCCGTTCTTCCCATACCGCAATCAAGGTCGACGAAAACGTCGCAAGGCATTTGGGAGTCGGCGAAGGCATTGGATAAGATATCGAGATGCTCTGGGCAGTCAACCAGGGTCGAGAAGCGTACTTCAGGGAAATGTTCCGCAAGTTGCCGCAGTTGTTTGGCTCGTGGACCAACGCATGGATAAGCGAGCAAAATCTCTTCGGCTCGGCATTTCGCTCCCATCTCCGCTTCCGCTATCGTGGCGCACTTGAACTTGGTTATGCCGGCGGCGATCTGCATGCGGGTCACCTCCGCCATCTTGTGGGTCTTCAGGTGTGGACGCAAACGTTCGGTCGAACCAGCGATCTCGATCATGTGGCGAAGGTTTTCCTCAATCCGCTCCGGAAAGACCAAAAGGGCGGGTGAGGGAACCTCTTCTTCCCCTTCCGCGTGGTACCAGGGATTGCTCACGAGTTAGGTTCCTATTTGAGCAACGAAGAGCACAAGTCCGATGATGGCAAAGCAAATGGCAAAGCATGTGATGAAACCGAAGAAATCAAGTTTGGTGGGACGTTGTACTTCCCATTGGGTTTTCGGGAACAACTTGTTGTGGTCGAAGCGATCGGGGTTAGCGTAACTTTTTTCAAGTTCGGCTTCGTCTTTTTCGGGATCGGAGTCCACCGGCGTTTTCATCCGTACGTAAAGACGGTCGAGGGATTTCTTGCTATTCGGTTTCGTCAAAAGACTGGCTACGATCATAACGAGAAAGGGGGCGATGATCTTGAAAGGGAATTCCAAGGTCTTCAATGCGGCGTCGGAGACTTTTGTGAGATCCATACCCAGTAACTTGTCGTAAATCAACATGTCGAAACGGAAGGTGCCTTCTCCTTGCTTGGCCCCATCGACTTCCTTGATTTTGCCACTCCAGTAAATAGAAGTCCCACCTGCGGTTTCCGTTATTTGATTCACCTGAGTATAAGCCGGATCTGTCCGCAATCCGGGGCTAACTGCCGGAATGAGCCTAGGTATGACAAAAAACGTCGCGAGGCAGAAGGCCACGGTGATCCAGGCTGCCTTGGTCGTGGCGCGTCGCCAATACATCCCCATCCAGAAAAGAGCTGCGAAGGTCATGGGCACGATCCAAGTGAGTTGCAATTGCTTGAACATATCCATCATGGTGACCGACACGATAACGGCGCCCAAGACCACGATGGCACCGGTTATTCGACCAAGCAGTAGGCATTCCTTTTCTCCTGCCTTGGGGTTGACGAAGGGTACGTAGACGTTTCGCACGACCAAGGCCGAGCATACCAACATATAACAATCCACACTGCTCATGAGGGCGGCCAGCAGGCAGGCTAGCATCAAACCCACCAAACCGATGCCCATAGGTCCCAACAGTTCTTTTGTAGCAGTTCCCCACGCCTTATCGGGATCAGCGATAAGGTCGGGTTGCGAGGAAAAGAGCGTGAGCACGATAAGCGCGGTGATGACCCAACCGATAGTGCAAAAGCGTTTGATGAAGTTCCCCGTGACTAACCCTATCCTGGCATCGTATTCGTTCTTCGCAGTACCGCCTCCGGTCACGATGAAGTGGGGCGTGAGCACGATGCCGATCATGTTCATGATCACGATCACCACGATGGCATAAAGGGGGAATTCACTAGCGGCGTCTCCACCTATGATGGTGAAGTTACTAGCCGGCAATTGTTCATGCATGACGCGGAATCCATCTGTCCAGGAATCACCTTCCTTTCCGAACTTGTCCACCACCGCTTGAAGCCCAAACGGTATGAGCAGGACGGAAAGAAGGATAATGCAGATACCTTGGATTAGATCCGTCCAGTAGGCTGCCGCTATACCTCCTAGCACACCATACAAAGTAACCACAACGGCCACGAGTGGAACCAGTACGTATTCTGTTTCCATGCCCCAAAGAGTATCACCCATCAAGGGTATCGCCACCTTGCCGATGGCAGTGAAGAGCATGGCGCCGTAGACCATATAATAGAAGCAACCGAAGATCGCATAAGCCACACCGAGACGCTTGGATTCATAACGTTCGACGAACCAGTCACCCAAGGTTAGGCAGCGCATACGCCGGTACCATACGGCGCTGATCCAATAAATGGGGGTGACGAAGAGCCAGTACATCACTCCCCACATGCCACTCATTCCGTTCTTGAAGGTACCCCGTGCCGTGTTCACGGGATCGGCCGAACCCGTACCCGCCCCGAAGGCGGCGAAGGTTTGGAACAGTTTGCCGAAGCGACGTCCTCCCATGAAGAAGTCCTCCTGTCCTTTCACTCGACGCATGGCCCACACACCGATACCGGCCATGCCTGCAAAATAGACGAAGAGTACAATATAGTCGATGATGTCCATGAGAAGAACTTGCATGATTCGTTGGAGAAAGAGCGTCGATGGCAACTGAAAAGCGGAGAGGTCGACCAATCCTCTCAAAAGATTGATCAACCTCCATACACGCAGTTTAGTCTTGCCGCCTGCCCATCGTAGCCGAAAAGTTGACCTTTACTTACATCATCATGGACAAGGTACGCATTGGAATTGTTGGAATGGGCAACATCGGGCAGATTCATGCCAAGAGTTTGCTCGAAGGGAAAATAGAACGCGGCGTTTTGACGGCTGTTGCCGACGCTTTCCCCGACAAACTCGGGGAATATGAGGAGCAAGGCCTGAAAGCCTACGGAAGCGGGGAGGACTTGATGGCTTCGGGTGAAATCGACGCCTTGATGATAGCTACTCCCCATTTTCAGCATACCACCTTGGGCATAGAAGCCTTGGATGCGGGTTTGCACATCATGGTGGAAAAGCCGATTTCGGCCCACAAGGCGGATGCCGAGCGACTCATTGCCAAGGCCAAGGAGCACCCGGACCTCGTTTTCGGTGGGATGTTCCAATTGCGAGTGGAGCCTCGTTACGAAAAGATTCGCGAACTCGTGCAAGGCGGGGATCTCGGCGACCTTATCCGAGTGATCTGGATCATGACCGATTGGTTTCGTTCCGAAGCCTATTATCAAAGTGGCGGTTGGCGAGCCACCTGGAAAGGAGAGGGTGGGGGCGTTCTTCTCAACCAGTGCCTACACCAACTTGACGTCATGCAATGGATTCTCGGTATGCCGGCCAAGGTGCGGAGCGAGGTCGGCATCGGGAAATACCACGACATCGAGGTGGAGGACGACGTCACCTGCTATATGGAGTATCCTAACGGCGCCTCGGGAGTTTTCATCACCTCGACCGGCGAGACACCCGGCAGCAACCGGTTCGAAATCGCCGGTACCAAGGGACGTGTCCTGCTTGAGAACGATAAACTGGTCTTCACCAAGAACGCGGTACCCTCCGACGAATGGTCCAAGACTTCCAAGATTGGTTTCCAGCAACCCGACGTCACGGTGGAGGAAATCCCCATAGACACCACCCCCGTGGCGCATGCCACCATGGTTGCCAACTTCTGCGANGCCATACTCGATGGAACCGACTTGATCGCTCCCGGCGAAAGCGGGATTGGATCCGTGGAGTTGGCCAACGTCATGCTTTTCTCCGGCTTGATCGACGAGACCATCGAGCTGCCCATGGACGGAGCCGCTTGGGAGGCGAAACTCAATGACTTGATCGCGAATTCCACTCACGAAAAGAAAGTGGTGGAGATTTCCAGCGAGGATTTCACCTCTTCCTTTCGTCGTTAACCCCTTCTCTTTCTTCAATCCTTCAAACCCATTGATTTATGCCCTTTCAATTCACCGGATTCACCGACGAGGCGGAAAAGACGCTCGAAGCTCAAATATCGACCCTTCGGGAGGTCGGTTGGTCGGCCATCGAGTTGCGTCTCATCGACGGCAAGAACGTTTGCGATCAAACCGACGACGAATGGCGTAGCTCACGAGACCTTCTGCAGGCGGAAGGCATTGAAGTGGTCGGTTTCGGGGGCCAAATCGGCAACTGGGCTCGTCCCATCACCACGGACTTTCAGGTCGACTTGGACGAAATCCGTCGGGTCGCGCCGCGCATGAGGGAAACGGGCACCAAGTTCCTCCGTATCATGTCCTATCCCAACGACGAAAACAGTCCTCTTGCCGTTGAAGCATGGAAGGCCGAAGTGTTTCGCCGCCTGAAGGAATTGACTACCATTGCGGAAGGCGAAGACATTATTCTGGCCCATGAAAACTGCAACGGATACGGAGCTACCGCCGAGGGCTACCTCGAGATGGTCGAAGCGGTGGGAAGTCCCGCCCTACAGCTCATTATAGACACGGGAAACAACAGCCTGCACGACAACGACGTGGAGGTGACTTGGGATTATTACAAGACTTGCCGCAAGGAAATTACGCACGTGCACGTAAAGTGCGCCAAACCCGGCGAGGACGGCGGCGGTCACGTTACCTGCCACGTCGACGAGGATCCCGTGCAACGACGCATTTTCGCCGATCTCGAGGCCACGGGGTACGATGGTTGGCTTTCCATCGAGCCTCATATCAAGGCTGCCATACACGCTGGCCAGGACGTCGACGACACCGGAGAGGCCCGCATCGTTTGGGTGGAATTCGCTCGTCGCTTGGAGAAACTCGTTTCGGAGCTTTGAAGCCATGAAAATCCAGATTTTCGATCAGAAGGATGAAATGGGAGCGGCCGCGGCCGCGGCCGGAATCACCAAGCTCAAGGAAACGTTGGCCGAAAAGGGTTCCGCCTCCATCATTGTCGCCACCGGTGTTTCGCAGTTCCAAGTTTTGGCTGTCCTGGCCGAATCCGATTTGCCATGGAACAAGATCACGGCCTTTCACCTCGACGAATACGTGGGCCTACCCATCACCCATGAGGCCTCTTTCAGGAAGTACCTTTGGGAAAGGTTCGTGACTCAATTGCCTCTTCCTCCGGCAGCCTTTCATTTTCTCGATGGGGAAGGGGACGTGGAGGCCGAGTGCGATCGGGTAAGCGAGTTGATTGCCTCCACTACCATCGACGTCGCCTTCGTCGGAGTAGGAGAAAACGGCCATTTGGCGTTCAATGATCCTCCCGCTGATTTTGAAACGGAAAAACCCTACCTGATCGTGGATTTGGACGATGCTTGTCGTCAGCAACAACTTGGCGAAGGATGGTTCCCCGATTTCGATTCGGTACCCAGTCGGGCGATCTCCATGTCCATCCGTCAAATCATGAAAAGCACCAGTATTATCTGTACCGTTCCCGACGAACGAAAGGCCGAAGCCGTCAAGAATGCAACCCTAGGCCCCGTCACCCCCGCGGTTCCCGCCTCGATCCTGCAAAACCACCCCGATTGCCAACTGTTTCTAGATACTGCGGCGGCTTCCTTGAGGTGAAACCTTTCGATCTGCAGGTCAATGGCTACGCGGGCGCCGATTTCTGCTCATCGAACCTCACTTCCGAAAAGTTTCACGCCGCTTGCCAAGCATTGGCTGACGATGGCGTGGACGGCATACTCGCCACCCTTATTACGGATGACGTCGAAAGCCTTGCGGCCAAACTGGCGAACATGGTTCGGTTGCGCGAACAGGATGAATTGATCCGGAAGGTCATTGCCGGGTTTCACGTCGAAGGACCCTTCCTGAACGCTTCCGCTGGGTTCATCGGGGCTCACGAACCCCAACATGTCCGGGAGGCCAACCTCGAGGACGCAAAACGCCTCCTCGAAGCTGGAACCGGACTCGTCAAGCTCTTCACTTTGGCTCCGGAACAGGATAGGGAAGCAGTCGTCACGAAATATCTTGTCGAGCAAGGCGTGACGGTGTCGGCGGGCCATTGCGACCCATCGATCGATCAACTGAAAACTGCCGTGGACAGCGGATTGAGCATGGTCACTCACTTTGGAAATGGTTGCCCGGTCGAGCTTCCTCGCCACGACAACGTGCTGCAGCGTTTCCTTTCCCTGCGTGATCAGCTTTGGTTTTGCTTCATACCTGATGGCGCCCACGTAGAGTTCTTCGCCTTGAAGAACTACTTGGATCTTGTCGGCATCGATCGGTCCATCATGACGACCGATGCCATTTCCGCCGCTCGGTTAGGTTCTGGGTTGCACGAGATATCGGGGATAACGGTGGAAGTGGACGACGAAGGCGTGGCCCGCAGGCCCGGTTCGCCCAACCTCGCCGGTTCCACCATTACCATGCCAGGCATTCGACGAAACCTGTCTGAGAATCTTGCTTTGAGCGAAGAGGAGGTCACGGCTCTGATAGACCTCAATCCTCGTAAAGCTCTTTCTCTCTGAACATATGCTTGTCTTCGACGCTCACCTCGATCTCAGCCTCAACGCCATCGAGTACAAGCGAGACCTTCGGCGGAGTGTAAGGGATATTCGTTCCGACGAATCAGGCATGACCGACTTGAAAGGCCGCGGTCGTGGCACGGTGGCATTCCCTGAGATGCGGGAGGCTGGCATCGGGCTCTGCGTCGCCACGCAATTGGCTGGGTGCATGAAACCGCCCGCTCCCGTCGGAAGTTGGAACTCCCCCGCTGACGCCCGAGCCATGACCCAAAGACAACTTGCATGGTACCAAGCGATGGAGGCCGAGGGCGAACTGCGGCAAATTCGTTCGTGGCCCGAGGTGGAGCAGCATCTGGAGGCATGGCATGCCGACTCGGATAATTCCCCCATCGGTTATATTCTAAGCCTCGAGGGAGCCGACTCCCTCCGCACCCTCGCTGATCTCGCAACTTCCCATGAACAAGGCCTGCGCGCCTTGGGTCCCGCCCATTACGGCAAGGGGCGCTACGCCCTTGGTCACGATCAAGCCGGGCCGCTTTCCGAGCAGGGTAGGGAACTGTTGCGTGAAATGGACAGGCTGGGGCTCATCCTCGACGCCACCCACTTGTGCGACCAAACTTTTTGGGAAGCGCTCGACCTCTACCAAGGCCCCGTTTGGGCCAGTCACCACAATTGCCGGGCTCTTGTTGACGATCCCCGTCAGCTTGCCGACGAACAGATAAAGGCGTTGGCCGAACGAGGCGCCGTCATCGGCATCGCCTTCGACGTGTGGATGGTCGTCCCCGGTTGGGAACGCGGCGTGACTACCCACTTGGACAAACCCGAGGCGAACCTCGAGGCTGTCGCGGATCACGTCGACCATGTTTGTCAATTGCTCGGCACCTCTCGACATACGGGGGTCGGCACCGATCTCGATGGTGGTTTCGGGACTGAGCAACCCCCCGCCGGCCTCGACCTGATCTCCGACCTGAACGAGTTCCGCGCCATTCTCGAGCGACGCGGTTTTTCCGCACGGGAACTCGAAGGCATCTTTCACCAAAACTTCCTCAATTTCCTGAAAAAAGCGTGGACGTGAACGTTCCGCCACAACCTTGTTACTCATCATGCGCTCATTCCTTCTCCTCGTCCTCGTAACCTTTTCGGGTTTTGCCTCTACTTTGATCGCGGCCGACTTTGTCATTCAGAAAACCAAAGGCAAAGGTCTGATCATCCTGCACAAGGGCAAGCCATTCGCCGAGTACGTGGTGGATCAAGCCAACAAACCCTACCTCTATCCCGTGCACGGACCGACGGGCGCTGCCATGACGCGAAACTACCCCATGAAACTGGTCGAAGGCGAGCGACATGACCATCCTCACCACCGCGGCATTAACTTCGGGCACGAGGGCATTGACGGGGCCGATTCATGATCCGAGCAATTGACTTGGGATGAACTGGGAAAAAACCCGAAACGAGCCAAGTGGGCTGCTGAACGCGTCAAAGCCCTCGGCAGCATCAAGCACCGCGCTTATGAAAAACTGGAGGCGGACGACGATCATGCTATCGTGGTCGAACTTTGCGACTACCTCGACGCATCGGGCAAGAAAGTCCTAACCGAAGTACGTCGCCTGACTTTCGGAGCGGGTGAGGACGTTCGCTTCATTGACTTCGACCAAGACCTTATCGCAAGCGAAGGCTCCGTTGTTTTCGAGGACAAGAAGGACGCCGGGCTTTCCATCCGCGTACCCACGAGCATGGACGTCACCTCAGAAAAAGGCGGAACCATCGTGAACAGCGAGGGTGATCGCGACAAGGATGCTTGGAGCAAAAAGGCCAAATGGTGCGACTACAATGGGCCCGTGGATGGTGAACGTCTCGGTGTCGCTATCCTCAATCACCCGTCCAGTTTTCGGCATCCCACCGGTTGGCACGTTCGTACTTACGGATTGTTCACCGCGAACCCATTCGCTTCCAAGCAATTCGACAAAAACGCTCCCGATGCGAGTTTCGAGCTGAAGGCCGGCCAACGCATCAAACTTCGACACCGCATCCTTTTTCACAAGGGGAATGAGAAACAGGCCAAGATAGCGAAAGCCTTTCAATCGTACGCGCAGGAGGAAAAGTGATTGGGAATCCTCACTTTCTCGCATCGTAAAAAACTCACTTTGTTCATTCATGGCTTGCATCCAAACGAATCGCTCTCTCAATTACTAACCTTCTTGTCCCATTTCATTCCCTATTCGCTATGAAAAAGATCTTCACCACTACCCTGCTCGCCGCCTCGTTCGTTTTTGGAGGCAACGTGATCGCTCAAGACAAGGAGGTCGCGCAAATTAACGCCGCTTTGCCTGACAAACCAACGGTCAAACCGAGCAAAAAGCACAAGGTGTTGGTTTATTCGAAGCCTAGCGGTTTTCGACATGGTTCGATAGCAATCGGGATCAAAGCCCTTCGCGCCATGGCCAAAAAGACAGGCGCCTTCGAGGCCACCTTTACCTTGGAAACCACTGAATTCACCACCGAAGGCTTGAAGAAGTACGATGCCATCATCTTCAACAACACCACGCACGTGCAGAAGGCTTTCAAGGAACAGGCGCAGCGCGACGCCATTCTCAACTTCATAAAGGACGGCAAGGCGTTCGCCGGTTTTCATTCCGCTTCCGACGGAGGTGTACCCCAATGGCCGGAATACACCGACATGATAGGCGGCTGCTTTGCAGGACATCCATGGGGGGCGGGCGGCAAGTGGCCTTTCGTGGTGGAAGACACCAAGCATCCCGTGAACAAGGCTTTCAAAGAGAAGACTTTCGAGTATTCCGATGAAATCTATCAGTACAAGGGGTACGACCGTTCCAAGCTTCGTATCTTGATCGGGCTCGACGCCGTGAAGTCAGGCAAGAAAGGTAATTCCAAGACCAATGACTATCCTGTTTCATGGGTTCGTGATTATGGGAAAGGACGCATCTTCTATTCCAATTTCGGCCACAATAAAGCTACTTGGATGAACGCTGCCATGCTCCAGCATTTCCTGGATGGCATCCAGTGGGCCTTGAGAGATTTGGACGGACCTTCCAAATCCTTGCCTTTGCCTCAAAAGTAATCTTTACAAAGAACAAACCGCCAAACCCAAACTTCTTAATTCCATGAAAGACATCGAAACCAACGTCTCGCGCAGAAAATTCATTGGTGGAACCGCTACCATAGCGGGTGCCGCCGCCATTAGCTTCCCGGCCGTGGTACAGGGCCAAGCGGCCAAAGGTGAAACCATCCGGGTTGGATTGATTGGTTGTGGTGGTCGTGGTACGGGAGCCGCTTCCCAGATCATGAATTCGCCCCACAATACGAAGTTGGTGGCTGTCGCCGATGCTTTCATGGACAAGGCGCAAGGCACCGTGAATCGCTTAAAAAAGCAGTATGGCAAAAAGGTGCTGGTCGATGAAGGTTCCATGTTCGCTGGATTCGACGCTTACAAGAAAGTGATGTCCCATGGCGTCGATCTCGTGGCTATAGCCACCCCTCCTGGTTTTCGCCCCTTGCATTTCGAGCATGCCGTGAACAACGGGCTTCACGTTTTCATGGAAAAGCCCGTTGGGGTGGATGGTCCCGGCATTCGCAAGGTGCTTGCCGCCAACAAAATCGCCAAGGAAAAGAACCTGCTCGTCGCCGTTGGTCTCCAGCGCCGCCATCAACCCAATTATATGGAAACCATTAAGCGTCTCCAGGATGGAGCCATCGGCGATATCTTGTACATGCGCGCTTTTTGGAATGGTGGCGGAGTTTGGACTCGCCCTCGGCAAGCGGATCAGACCGAACTTCAATACCAGATGCGCAACTGGTATTATTTCAATTGGCTTTGCGGTGACCACATTTGCGAACAACATATCCACAACCTCGACGTCATCAATTGGCTGAAGGGTGATTATCCTGTGGAAGCCAATGGACAAGGTGGGCGTGAAGTGCGAGGCAATCCCGCCAACGACCCAGGCGCCAAGGATCATGGCGAAATCTTCGATCATCACTTCGTTGAATACAAGTATGCCGATGGTACTCGCATGTACAGTCAATGCCGCCACATCAAAGGCTGTTTCAACAGCGTTTCCGAGCATGCCTATGGCAGCAAGGGCGAATCAGACATCAACCGCTCCACCATCATGCCCAAGCAAGGCGATCCTTGGCGTTTCCGAGGCAAGAACGTCAGCGGTCACCAACAGGAGCAACTTGATTTGGTCGATGCCTTGGCCAAGGGTGAGATTTACAACGAGGGCGATTACGGCGCCATGAGTACCTTGACTTCCATTCTGGGACGTTACGCTACCTATTCCGGTAAGTCGGTAACCATGGACCAAGCGTTGAACACCAAGGTTGAGCTTTGCCCTGATCTAGATAAACTCACTTGGAATAGCGATGCTCCCATCAAGCCTGACGCCAATGGCTTGTACAATGCGCCCGTTCCGGGTAAGTCGCGGGTTGTCTGACCTAAATCTTCAAGGATGACGCACGGATCTCGATAGGACTTGATCCTATACGGTTCAGTCCCCGTTCTGTTCCTACCATTCCCTTGCAACGGTGTTTTCGTTTGACGTTCAACTGTCGCGAAACATTTTCTTCAACTCATAATGAGCGATGATCAAACCAAATTGGTTTCCCGCGTAGGCATTCTTGTCGATCTCGGTTTAACTGCTGTATTCTTCCTCTTCATGTGGGTCGTTTTAGGGCCACATGTCCCATCCGACGATCCTTCCACGATTAGTTGGGTTGCAGCTTACACCTCTCTTTGCCTGACAGGTGTGTTTTGGTTGGCGGTGTCCATGTTCAGGATAACCTTGGTCGACTATTTGCGCGCCAAGAAATAACCTGAAGCAATTCCCGTAATCTTTTTGCAACTACCCTTCTCGGGTTCGAGCTTTATTGTTCGGCCAATTCTCTTTTCTCACGCTTTTTCTCTATGCGTCTCGAGAAAATGATAGCCATTTCATAGAGGAAATACATCGGCAAGGTCAGGAGCGAGAGTGAAACCGGGTCACCGCCGGGGGTGATCAAGGCGGCAGTAATCATCAGGATGACGAATACCATGCGCCGGCTTTTCTTCATTTGCTTCGTGTTTATAACGCCCAGCCATGCCAAGATGACAAGTACCAAGGGGAATTCGAAGCTCGTGCCCACGGCGATGGTCATCCAAACGACCATTGTATAATAAGGCGCTGCTCCGGATTCCCATGCAATGCCCAACTCATTGCCAAACATCATGACGAAATAGAGGGAAAGAGGTAGTATTAAAAAGTAGGTCATGCATGCGCCGGAAACAAAAAGGAAAAAGGAGGCGATGCAGCCCGGCAGAAGGGCCTTTTTTTCTTTGTCAGTCAGTCCTGGCAGAACGAATTGTCCCACGAAGTAGAGGATGAAGGGTAGGGCTACACTTAATCCTCCAAGAAAGAACACCTGTAGAATGACTGTGATTACGGCAAAGGGCGTAAGGGCTTTGAGGTATTGATTTTCACGGTCACTGGGATCGAATAAGGCAATGATTTGTTCTTGGTGACCTTCATCCGTCACTCCCCATTCCAGCAGTCGTTCTGAATCCTGGTTTTTCGCGACCCCGTTTAGTTCGGTCAGTCCCACGCCTTGTTCCTCGAAGACAGTTGCATATTCCGTGAATCCCACTTTCTCCAGTTTGCGTTCCACTTCCCCATGTTTATCTAGGGCTTGCAACAAGGGGAGACGAAGGACGTACAGCACGTCGTCCATGAATATCACCACGGAAACTGCTCCAATGAGGAAGGCCGCAATGGATTTCACCAAAACCCAGCGAAATTCCTCGAGATGCTCTAGGAAAGACATGTTGTTGGGGTCATGCTTTTCCTTGCGCCACAAACGCTTCACTTTCTCGATGCCGGAGTCATCGGGATCTTCGGAGTTTTCTTCTGTTTTTGGATCAACCATTGTGAGGACGTTCCGGAGTAGCGAAACGCATTGAAAAAGCAAAGTTGAAATTCATCTTTTTAGAGTACCTTTTGCAAAACTATTTTGGCATTTTCGGATACTTGGGAAATCCAACCAGGACAAACTTCTTTTAGTAAACTCGCGCGTTGACAAGCCTAGCGAAATCTTCATCTTTGCGATTTTTCTAAAAGATCCTTTCCATTATTAATCGGAATCAACGTTTGAGCGTTTCCGTATAGGGTGCGATCCTCCCGTTAATCTTATTCGATCAGCATGGCTAAAAAATCTAAATCCAAAGCAAAGAAATCTAGTTCAACGAAATACGTTTACGATTTCGGCAAGAAAACGGACGGTGATGCCGTCATGAAGTCGCTCTTGGGAGGCAAGGGTGCGAATTTGGCAGAGATGGCGCGAATCGGGTTACCCGTTCCTCCAGGCTTCACGATCACAACGGATGTTTGCACCTACTATTACGACAATAAGCGAAAGTATCCGAAACAACTGGAGCAGCAGGTTCAAGCTTCGGTTACCTTGATGGAAAAGCAGTTGGGCAAAAAGCTGGGCGACCTCAAGAATCCCTTGCTTCTTTCGGTTCGTTCCGGTGCCCGTGATTCCATGCCTGGCATGATGGACACCATTCTCAACCTCGGCCTCAATGACGAGACTGTCGAAGCCCTTGCGGCCAGCTCCGGAAACGAACGCTTTGCTTGGGATTGCTATCGCCGGTTCATCCAGATGTACGGTGACGTCGTCATGGGTGTACAAAAGCTTCCGAGCGAGGATCACGATCCTTTCGAGGCCGCAATTGACCATTACAAGGCGGAACTTTTCCCCAAGGAAAAAGGTGAAATCGATGACAATCGTTTGGATGCCGACAACGTCAAGGAATTGGTCAATCGCTTCAAGGCCTTGGTTAAAAAGCGATCGGGTCGGGAATTCCCGACTTGTCCATGGGATCAGCTATGGGGTTCCGTGGGTGCGGTTTTCGGATCTTGGATGAACGATCGGGCCATCGTCTATCGTCGCAAGTACGGCATCCCTGCCGAATGGGGTACGGCAGTGAACGTGCAAGCCATGGTTTTCGGTAATACGGGCAAAAAGTCCGGTTCGGGCGTCGGTTTCACCAGAGACCCGGCCACTGGCGAGAAAGTTCTTTACGGTGAATTCTTGCTAGATGCGCAAGGCGAGGACGTCGTTGCCGGCGTTCGCACTCCCGATCCCGTTGCCAAACTCAAGCGGGTTCTGCCTAAACCTTTCAAGGATCTCGTTGCCGTCCAAAAGAAATTGGAAAAACATTTCAAGGACATGCAGGACTTCGAGTTCACCATTGAGGATGGCAAACTATTCATGTTGCAAACTCGCAACGGAAAACGAACGGGTGTCGCTGCCGTTCGCATCGCCATCGAAATGGTCAAGGAAAGGCTCATTGACTGGAAGACTGCGGTCACTCGAGTCCCTGCTGACCAGTTGGATCAAGTGCTCTCGCCCGTTTTCAATGCGGCTGCCCAGAAGAAGGCGACTACTTTGTGCAAGGGTCTTCCCGCAGGGCCTGGAGCCGCCTCGGGTAGAATCTGCTTCAATGCCGACCGTGCCGTCGACATGGCCAAAAGCGGCCCCGTTTTACTTACCCGGGTGGAGACTTCCCCTGAAGACCTCCGTGGCATGATTGCCGCGGCTGGTATTCTCACCTCCCGTGGCGGAGTTTCATCTCACGCTGCCCTCGTGGCCAGACAGATGGGCAAAGTCTGCGTATGTGGCGCCGCCGAACTGGAAGTGAATTACAAGGCCCGTACGGTGAAAGTTGCCGGTAAAACCTTCAAGGAGGGTGACTATCTTTCCATCAATGGCACCACGGGCGAAGTTTTCGCTGGTGAATTACCGACGGCACCTTCCGAAATCATTCAAGTTCTGGTGGATAAGAAACTGGCTCCCAACAAGAGCCGTGACTTCCAGAATTTCTCGAAACTCATGCAATGGTGCGAGAAAGTTACCAAGATGACCGTCCGAACCAATGCCGACTCACCCTCCCAGGTGGCCAATGCCATTGCTTTCGGTGCTACGGGGATCGGTCTTTGTCGTACGGAACACATGTTCTTCGAGGGGAATCGGATTGATGCCATGCGCGAAATGATTTTAGCCGAGGACGAAGCGACTCGCCGCAAAGCGCTAAAGAAGCTTCTTCCTTACCAGCGACGAGACTTTGCCGGCATCTTCAAGGCTCTTGATGGTTTGCCCGCTACCATTCGCCTTCTCGATCCTCCTTTGCATGAATTCCTTCCTCACGACGCAGCATCTCAGCGGGACTTGGCCAAGAAAATGGGTTTGACCGCCAGCGCCATAAGCAAGCGCGTCGAGGAATTGCATGAATTCAATCCCATGCTCGGTCATCGCGGTTGCCGACTTGGCATATCCTATCCGGAAGTTACCGAAATGCAGGCTCGAGCTATTTTTGAGGCTGCCATTCAAGTGAAAGCAAAGGGAATCGAGGTCAATCCCGAGCTGATGGTTCCGCTCGTTGGCTTTGCCAAGGAACTGGAGCTTCAAGTGGAGGTCATCCACCGAGTGGCCAAAGAGGTCTTCGCTGCCAAGGGAGCCAAAGTGAAATACCTTGTTGGAACCATGATTGAAATTCCACGCGCTGCCCTCGTTGCCGACGAAATAGCCAAAACAGCTCAATTCTTCAGTTTCGGCACCAATGACCTCACGCAAACGGCGCTTGGTATGAGTCGTGATGATTCCGGCGGTTTTCTTCCAGACTATATCGAAGAAGACATCCTTGCCCAGAATCCCTTCGCCAGCGTTGATCAAAGTGGCGTCGGTCAGTTGATGGAAATTGCAGTAAAAAAAGGCAAAAAAGGCCGAAGAGGCATCAAGCTTGGTATTTGTGGAGAACACGGTGGAGATCCCGAAAGCGTGAAGTTTTGTCACAAAATAGGGCTTAATTACGTCAGTTGCTCACCTTTCCGCGTTCCCACTGCCCGTCTTGCGGCTGCTCAAGCAGCCCTTGAAAAAAAGTAATTCAACTTCACGATTCGGGTTTCTCCTAATCATCTGCTCGGGTTCCATGTACGATCCCGATTTGCTTGTTCCGTTGCGAAGATGAGCTTTTCCCTGTAGTTGGTTTCATCAGTGTTCGAAGTCAGGGAAAAGCCAAAGCGGGTTGAGCGCGCGTTCTTGGTTTCCGTCGTGCGCCGCAAGGAGGAGCAGGACCAAGCGGAATCTCTCCTTGAGGAATTAGCCGAACTCACGGACAATTTGGGTATCAAGGTGATGGGGCGGGTCATTGCTCGAGCAAGGCGAGCTTATGCTCGTTTTACGCTGGGCAAGGGCAAGGTGCAGGAAATCATCGACCTTGCCCAAGCCTCGGCGTGCGACGTCATCGTTTTCGATAATGCCCTTTCTCCCAGTCAGCAAAGAAATTGGGAAACAGAGAGCAATATGCTGGTGATCGATCGTCACGAGATCATCATAGACGTTTTTGCGGAACGAGCCCGTACGCGTGAAGCTGTGCTTCAAGTGGAATTGGCCCGTATGGAATATTCTTTGCCTCGTCTCAAGCGCGCTTGGACGCACTTGGATCGTCAACGCGGCGGGGGAGTTACTCAAAGAGGAGAGGGCGAGGCCCAAATTGAATTGGACCAACGCATGCTGCGGACGAAAATATCTTCCTTGCGCAAAGAATTGCTGGAGGTCGAGAAGCGTCGAGGAATTCAACGCAGCAAGAGGGAGAAAGTTCCTGTACCCATGGCTGCCCTTGCAGGATACACCAATGCGGGCAAATCCACTTTGCTCAATAAATTGACGGGATCCGAAGTGTTCGTGGCAGACAAGTTGTTCGCCACGTTGGACCCTACCAGCAGGCGTTTGAAATTACCCTCCGGCAGGCCACTTGTCTTGACTGACACAGTGGGTTTCGTTCGTAACTTGCCACACCGGCTGGTCGATGCATTCAAGGCCACTTTGGAGGAAGCCTTGGTTTCCGATTTCCTATTGCAAGTCATTGATCTTTCCAGTTGCGAGGTAGAGGAGCAAATGGAGACCACCTCTCGCGTTTTGGTTGAACTAGGCGCTGATGAAAAGCACAAGTATCTGGTTTTCAATAAGTTGGATCTAGCGGATCCTGCCCTTGTGAAAGCTTTGCGGATACGGTGGCCGGACGCTTTTTTCGTCAGCGCAGTGACGGGTCAGGGCTTGGACGACTTGTTGGCTGAGTGCGACCTTTATCTGGCAAGGCACTTGGACGAACGTGAGTATCTAATTCCTCACGATCGTTATGACTTGGTAGCGCGATTGCGCAGAGCTGGCGCGATTATGGAGGAGGATCCCAGAGATGATGGGGTTTTCCTACGAGTGTCGGTCCCTGAATCGATGCAACGCTCGCTACGTGCCTTCTTGGTCAAGTAATTCTTCAAGATCCAAGCTTTGAGATAAGCTTCCTTTTAATTGGACTTACCTCTTAATTTCCGTCCTATGCCACTCAGAACGGAACCCACGTTTTTCTTCGCTTCGTCTCCAGCCTGCGCCGACTGGATGATTCGATCCGCCAACCTTGAAAAAGGTAAGCTTTGCAACCAAACCGAACCTGTTCCGCTCAGGGTGGCTAGAAAAAGGTCTTTTCCACCGGAAGAGACCGATTTCAGGTTTCCCGCAGCTGCGTAGTCCCAATTAACGCCCGAGGTGAATCCCACTATGCAACCTGTGTCTACGCGAAGAATCTCTCCTCGTAATTCTTTTTTCAATACGGTGCCTCCAGCATGAAGAAATACCATGCCGTCCCCTTTTATTTTCTGGAGAACAAAACCTTCTGTACCGAACAATCCGGCCCCGAAATCTTTAGTCAATGCGATGGAAACGTCCGTGCCCAAGGCGGCGCATAGGAAAGAATCCTTTTGGCAGGTGACTTCACCTTCCGCCTTGCCCATGTTGATTGGCACGATCTTGCCTGGGTGAGGAGCCGCGAATGCAATCTTTCTTTTGATGCCGAAGTTGTTGGTGAAATGAGTCAAAAAGAAAGACTCTGCAGTGACCAAACATTTTCCTACCCCCTGCATTTGTTCAAAGAAACCTTCTTCCGGTGTCGATCCATTTCCCAATTTTGCCTCGAAGTTTATACCTTCTTCCATGTAATTAATGGCTTCGGCTTCAGCAATGGCCGTTTCCCCTGAATCCAGTTCGATTTCAACCACCTGAATATCATCCCCCTTGATTTCATAATCAATGTCGTAACATTGACGGCCGGATGGTGGTTGCTTCGTTTCTGTGGGCGGAGGCGACGCTCCGGTTGCCGGAGGTGGAGGATTACCTGTTCCTGGAGGAGGTGGGGCTCCCGTTGCTGTAGGAGGTGGGGCTGATTCGTCGGGAAATACTTTGGCGAAAGTTTTCCATTCAGCCGATCCTACTGCCGCCAAGTAAGTATTTTCGTGAATGGTTCCGACAGCGCGAATTGACCGCAGGTAGTTTTCGTCGACAGGACCTTGTGTGGTTCCTTGGGCATCCATGTAGTAATATTCCATTGCATCGCAGGGGTTGAAGGATTCTTTGCTCTTTACGTTCTCCGACCTAAGGGATGGCAAGGAAATAGCGAAATCAGCGCTTGCCAGAGAAGTGCCCTATGACCATTCTTTTTGGCATTATGATACGTTTTGCTTCCTTGGCAGGCTTGCTCTTGTTCCTTGGCGGTTGTGTCTCGTCAAGTAACGAACTCTCCAGATCGGCCATGTTGCATTGGTTGAAGGAACAGGACAACCGCTTGCTGATAGATGAAGATGATGAACGGAAACCTTTTACGGGTAACGCAATTGAGGTTTTCGAACAAAGCCCAACGAAGTCGGTTTCCAATTGGAAAGAGGGAAAGCGAGATGGTTGGACCTACGAATACTTTTATTCGGGGCGCAAGCACCGGCAAGTACATTATCGAGCGGGTATTCGTGATGGAGCGAGTCGCGAATTTCTTAGAACCGGTGAAAAGATCATCGAGGAAACTTACTCCCAAGGCAAGCTACACGGCCCCAAAACGACTTGGCACTTGAATGGCAACAAGGCCTCCTTGACCAATTTCAAGAACGGAGAGCCACACGGCGAAGCTTCCGAGTGGTATGAAAATGGTGAACAAAAGTCCACGGTCACCTACAGGAAGGGTAGCAGAGAAGGGCCAGCCACCGGCTGGTATCCCACGGGGAAAGAGTATTACCGTGTTTATTTCAAAAAAGACAACCTGCACGGTTTGCGAACCGTGTGGTATGAAAACGGTCAAAAACGCATGACTGCTCGTTTCGTGGAAAACCGTAAGGACGGTAATGCCCAAGGATGGCATCCCAATGGTCAGTTGGCTTTTGAATACAATTGGAAAAACGACAAGGAGCACGGAGTCTGCATCGAGTATTCACCCGCTGGATCCAAGCTTGTCGAGTTGCGATATGACGAAGGTGAAATTGTGGAAGATCTTTTGAAGAAAGATTCCACGTCTCCTTCTTTGCCTCCCGTGCTTGAACCGGAGAAACCACCTACTCCGGAAAATCCTGTTCTACCCCCATTGAAGCCCGAACCGGTAGACCCCGAGCCCGAACCTCCCACGCCTTTGCCGCCGGTCGATCCGGAGCCCGAACCTCCCGCGCCCTTGCCGCCGGTCGATCCGGCGCCCGAACCTCCCGCGCCCTTGCCGAACCGATCGACNCGGAGCCCGAGCCACCCACGCCGTTTCCACCGGTCGATCCTCCGCCACCAGTCGATCCTTTTCCGNCAGTTCCCGAACCGATCGACNCGGANCCCGANCCNCCCACGCCGTTTCCACCGGTCGATCCTCCGCCACCAGTCGATCCTTTTCCGACAGTTCCCGAACCGATCGACCCGGAGCCTCCAGTTTCGCCTGAGCCGTTTCCACCGGATCCTGAAACCGAAGATTCCGAAAGTCCCACTACGCTCTCCGGAAACCAGTCAACTGCCGGAACCTCGGTTGACCGTTCCAAAGTTACCCCTGCTCAAATGCAGGCTTTAATGGGCGCGCCTTTGGCCGATCTTGAGAAATTGCTTGGTCAACCGGATGATGAAAAAACAGAGTCTGGAAACCAAGTTTGGACTTATCACAAACTGCGAACCTCTGCTGATGGATCGAAACACGACCAACATTTTCTTATCGAGAATGGCGTTATCTTGTTTGAATGGTAGGAGGAGCCTGAACAAAGCCTCCTGAGTTGGCAGCCCGGCAGGGATTCGAACCCCGACTGGATGGACCAAAACCATCTGTGCTACCATTACACCACCAGGCTAAAGTGAGCCCGACATCATCGGGAAAAGGGATTGGAACGTCAAGTTGCGAAAGGGTGGCGATGGTCTCAATGTCTTGCGTTTTCCCGATGATTCCACATCCCTCCTAGCTTTCGAAAACGATTCAATCTATCATGTCAAACGATTCGAACAATGTTTCAAGGTCTTCCCGATCCTCCAGATACAAGAGGATCATCTTGAAGATCAGTGGCGAGGTACTAGGGAACAAGGAAACTGGCGAGCCTATTTGCGCCCAGTCTCTCCAGCGCATTTGCAAGGCGATCAAGGCGATTTCGGACGATCAGGTCGAGGTAGGCGTGGTCGTTGGGGGGGGGAATATTTTTCGAGGACTCAGTGGTTCGGAATCAAGAGGCATTGATCGAACCACTGGAGATTCCATGGGGATGTTGGCTACTGTAATCAATGGTTTGGCCCTTATGGATTGTTTGGAGAAAATGGGAGTTGTAGTACGAGTTCAAACGGCTATTCCCATGGAAAAATTGGCAGAACCTTTCATACAGAGAAGGGCCATTCGTCATTTGGAACGCGGGCGAGTAGTTATCTTCGTAGCCGGTACCGGCAATCCGTATTTCTCCACTGATACGACGGCGGCTCTTCGAGCCAGTGAAATTGGCGCGGAGATTATCATGAAAGCAACGAAGGTAGACGGGGTGTACGACAAGGATCCCAAGAAACACCCCGATGCCGTAAGATACGATTCTCTTAGTTACATGGATGCGCTCGAGAACCGTTTGTCCGTCATGGATTCCACGGCTTTTTCCCTATGCATGGATAACCAGATGCCCATTCTCGTCTTTGATCTGGAACAGGAGGGATCCATCATGCAAGCAGTTAGGGGAGATTCGATAGGTACGCTTGTCAGTTGAAAAAGAACTTTGCTCTTGAATTGGATCAGTTGTTTACTGGGTCGTCATTCAAACAACCTCAACAACTAGTATAATCATGGAAATCGATGCTATTTTCTCCAAACTCCAGGAGGGTATGAGTAACCCTGTGGATCATGTCTTGCAGGAATTCTCCAAGCTTCATACAGGCAAAGCCAGTCCATCCATAGTAGAGAATCTCGACGTGGTTGCTTATGGCTCGACCATGAAATTGCGAGACATGGCGGCCATCACGACCCCCGATCCTCGCACCATACAAATACAACCTTGGGATAAATCCGTTACTTCCGAGATTGAACAGGCTTTGCTCACTTCAAAGATAGGCATTACACCCTTGGTTGCCGGCGAGGTCATTCGCTTGCCGATGCCCGAGCTAAGTGGCGAAAGAAGGGAAGAACTTTGCAAGGTCGCTCAAGGAATTGCCGAGCAAGGTCGCGTGGGGATTCGCAGCGTTCGGAAGGAGATTCTCGACGCGCTCAAGGCTCGCCAAAAAGAGGGCTTGTCCGAGGATGAGTTCAAGCGTTGCGAGAAGGAAGTCCAAGTCGTGACGGACGCCCACGTTCAACGTATCAACGACAGCCTCTCCACCAAGGAGAAAGAATTGCGGCAAGTCTGACTTTTTTTCATTCGGCGAATTGATCAAAGTTTGGCCGATTGCTTTACATTTCGAATAACCCCATCGTCCATGAATGCAGATGGCGCCATCGGTCGTGTCGTAGTCAAGTTAGGCACTCGGTTGCTTACCACGGGCCCCGGTCAAGTGGACTCGGAGCGCTTGACGAAGCTAGGGTCGGCCATTCGCCGGTTGCAGGATCGCGGCGTGTCCGTGGTCGTCGTCAGTTCAGGAGCCGTTGGACTTGGCATGGGAGAGCTTGGACTGACTGAACGTCCTACGGATGCAGCTGCTTTGCGAGCTTGCGCTGCGATTGGGCAAAGTTTGCTCATGAATCTTTGGAGAGACGTTCTAGAGCCCTTTGATATTTTGCCGGCTCAAATATTACTTACGCGTGAGGATTTTCGAAGTCGCGCCAGTTCCCGCAACGTGGAAGCCACCTTGAGAAATCTCCTGGATCAAGGAGTTCTTCCGGTGGTGAATGAAAATGATTCCGTTAGCGACGAAGAAATTCGATTTGGCGACAATGACGTCTTGTCCGCTTTGCTTGCATCACTTTGCAAGGCGGATTTGTTGGTCATGCTGTCGACCGCCGAGGGATTGGTGGATCGTGAAGGTGGCGGCAATTTGATTTCTTTCGTCGAGGAGATTAGCCCGGAAATCGAGGCCATGGCAGGTGATTCCGAAAGCCCTACCTCGGTGGGTGGTATGGTTACCAAATTGGAAGCTGCCAAAATCACTACCCAATCTGGTTGCGCTTGCTTTGTTGGAAGTGGAGCCGATCCCGAAATTTTGGAACAGGTCATTGATGGCGACGCAAAAGGCACTTTTTTCGCCCCTGCGGGTTTACCCCTGAAATCTCGCAAGCAATGGCTCGCTTTTTTTCCGAAAACCAAAGGTGCTCTTGTCATGGACGAGGGTGCTTGCCGAGCAATCGTCGAAGAGGGTAAAAGCCTTTTGGCCAAGGGAGTTACTTCCTTTAGAGGCGATTTCTCTCGGGGCGACGTGGTTGCGATCGAAACTCCAGAAGGCAAGGTTGTGGGCCAAGGCGTGACTTCTTTTTCATCCGATGAATTGCCTCGCGTGCAAGGAAAGGACGTCTCCGAGATTCTTTCCGACTTTCCTGATCGGACGCGCGGCGAACTCGTTCATCGAGACCATCTTGTCGTTCTTGTACAAGCAAAGGCTTAAAACCCTTGCCCCCATCGGTGATTTCTGCCGATGGTAAAGAGAGATGGATGAGGACGTAGAGGCAATTTTCGGTTCTGAATCGAGCAAGGGAGTGGGAGGCTTTCCCTCGATTGATTTTCGGGCTGATCTCAACGATGACCAATACAGGGCCGTTACTGCTCCGGATGGGCCTGCTCTCGTGCTTGCCGGAGCAGGTTCAGGCAAGACCCGAACTCTTACCTATCGAGTGGCTTATCTCATTACCGAGCGTGCAGTCCAACCTCATCAAATCCTTTTACTGACCTTTACCAATAAAGCGGCGAACCAAATGCTGGGACGAGTTGAGTCCCTGACCGGAATACCATCGCACAAGTTTTTGGGAGGAACCTTTCATCACGTAGGACAGAACGCTCTTCGCCATCATGGTGAATCCGTTGGACTCTCACCCAATTTCACCATCCTGGATGATTCCGATTCCGATTCCCTGCTGAATGAAGTAATTCGTGAACTCGATCCCGATTACTTGAAAAACAAAAACAACCCCAAAGCCAAACCCCTTAAATCCTTGATTAGCTACGCTCGTAACGTTCAGCGTCCAGTCACCGAAGTGGTTAATGAGCGGTATGGGGATTCCGCGCCTGATTTGGCCGTTTCCGTGAACGAATTTCAAGACGCATACCGACAAAGCAAGCTCGAGCGTGGCTTGGCCGATTTCGACGATCTTCTCGAGTATTGGCTCGAGATCCTCGAACGTAACGAAGAAGCGGCCAAGTATTACCAGGAACGCTTTCGATACGTCTTGGTAGATGAATACCAAGACGTCAATCGGTTGCAGGTCCGCATCATAGACAAAATTGCCGCCCAAGGCCAAATTATGGCGGTGGGAGATGACGCTCAGTGCATTTATACTTGGCGTGGAGCGGAATTCGAGCACATCATTGGCTTTTCCAAGCGATATCCAGAGGTGAAAATTTACAAGATCGAGACCAATTATCGAAGTTCTCCCGAAATTCTGGCTTTGGCCAACGGCATCCTCGAGGCTCAACCGAAAAACCGTGGTTACCAGAAAACCTTGCTTCCTTCCAAGCCTTCCGGCGGCAGGCCGGTGTTCGCTCCCTTGATGGACGCTTACCAACAGGCCGATTTCGTAATCGACCGAATATTGGAATTACAGGACGCCGGCGTGGACCTGGAGGACGTAGCCGTTCTTTATCGAGCCCACTATCATGCCATGAATTTGCAATTGGAGATGACCAGGCAAGGCATCCCTTTCATAATAACCAGCGGAGTTCGTTTTTTCGAGCAAGCGCACGTAAAGGACCTTTCCGCACAACTCCGTTTCGTTGCCAATCCTGCCGACGTCGTGGCTTTTCATCGTTTTGCCTGCCTTTTACCCAAGATCGGTGAGAAAACCGCCTCTCGTCTTCACTCGCTAGCTGAAAAAGTCGCTTCCGATGAGCAAATTTCCATTCTTCGAGCCCTTGCCACTCAAACCTTTTTGAAAAAAGTTCCGAATGATGCTCAAGATGATTGGCAGTCGCTCGTCGAAACTTTGTTGGCAATCGAAGAGGCTGCCCGAACGGCGACTCCAGCCAAGGTGGTGGAAATAGCGATGGAGGGCTGGTATTCCTTTTATTTACGTCAAACGTATGACAATTGGGCTCGCCGTGAGGAGGATTTGGAGAGTTTGAGCCAGTTTGCTTCCAAGTTTCAGGATCTTTCCGAGATGCTTGCCCAGCTCATTCTCCTCGGCTCGGAAACCGGTGACCGTGTGGTTCGCATGGGAGAGCAGCATGTCCGATTATCGACCATACACCAAGCAAAAGGACTCGAATACCGCTATGTTTTCGTGATTGGTCTGGCAGAGGGACTTTTCCCTATTCGACGAGCCATCGAGGGTGATGGGGACTTGGAAGAAGAGAGACGATTGTTCTATGTTGCCGCCACACGGGCTCAGCAAGGCCTATTTCTGACTTATCCGATGTTAAGCGAACAAAAAGGGGCCCCCGTTCGCATGCAACCCAGTCGTTTCATTCGGGAAATGCCAACGGAGCAACTTGACGTCAGACGGCCAATGCCGAAGCAACAATCTTCTTACGGCGGATATGGTCGCTATGGACGAGGTGGCGGTAGGGGAGGGCGCTTCTGATGACTTTCATCCTTTTACCCAACCTGATTTTCCATTAACGCAGCACCATGATTTTATCTGATTCCGCAATTTTGGAGGCTATTGACAAAGGCGATATTGTGGTCGATCCGTTTGACCGTTCTTGCCTCGGCACAAATAGCTACGACGTTCATTTGGGGAAACATCTCGCTTGCTATATCGATGAGGTGCTGGATGCTCGCGAGCACAACCAAGTGGATCGTTTTGAAATCGATGACAAAGGTATAGAACTACGCCCTGGCAAGACCTATCTTGGTGTGACCGAAGAATACACCGAAACGCACCGATTCGTTCCTTTTCTTGAAGGAAAATCGAGTGTGGGTCGTCTGGGTATCGACATTCACGCCACGGCAGGCAAGGGAGACGTTGGGTTTTGCAACCATTGGACCCTCGAAATCTCCGTTTCCCAATCGGTTCGCGTGTACGCTGGGATGCCTATTGGGCAACTAATCTATTTTCGCGTGGAGGGGGAGGTGCAGATCGATTATTCATCCAAGTCATCAGCCAAGTACGGCAAGCGGACTCCCTATCCAGTCGAGTCCATGATGTGGAAGAATTCCTTCTGATCGTTTTCCTTCGATCTACTCTTCCATTTTCCCGAAAAAACGATCCAGCAATCTTCTTTTTCGCTTAGTTGGGCGTCCGCTGCCCGCAGGTTGTCCAATGCCTTGCGTCCGGCTTCGTTCACGCGCGGAGTCGTATTCCTCTTGTGGCGTAAGATCCTCCATGTATTCATTCACGAGCTTTGCTCCCACTCGTTTCTCGAGAGGAGCAAGCACTTTCAAGGTTCTGGCTATGCCATCCTTGCGGAGATTGACGACGTCTCCTGGAGCAAGCATACGAGATGGTTTCACCTTCTTCTCATCGATTTTCACTTTACCCGCTTTGCAAGCGGTGGTGGCTTGCGTACGCGTTTTGAACACACGCGTGGCCCACAACCATTTGTCGACGCGACAGTTTTCCACGACTTTGGCTTGTTTCAAGCCCTACCGCTTTTGCGGAGCTTTGTTTCCCACCTCTTTTCCCCGCGTCTCATTATTTTTTAATGCCGAGGTTTCTTTCGTGGCATTTTGCTTGGAGGTTTTTTCATTGCTCGATTCCTTGCCGGATTTCTTTTTCCTTTTGCTCGAATCCTTTCTGGATATCGCCATCCACGAGTTTTGACCAAAGTGATAGAAAACACGATGTTCAGCTAAGACGCCCTTGTAATAAGCCCATGACCTGGAGTTGTCCGCGTAAACGAAAGGATAGGTCTTCGAGGATGTCCAAAACCATCCGAGGAAGTCCTGAGAATATAGCCAAATCCCCTCGCCATCGTTCTTTTTCGCATACAACCAACCGAGTCCCTCATGATAAATCCAGTCGTTCTCCGTGGGGTAAACGTTGCCTAACCAATCGGAACGCACCCATCCCGCGCCGATCGATCGAGTGTTCGCCCAAATGCCATTATCTGCTTTTCTCGTAACGAAGCGTTCCATGACTCCATAGCTAGTACCTTCGCTGTTAGTGGCATAGGCGCGAAAAAAGTAAGTTGTTTCAGGCTCGAGCTTGTTCAGTGAGATTACAAACCGCTGTTTGATCTTGTTCGCCCGAATAGTTGCGGATTCCGTTCCAGATGATTTAAAAAGAGGTTGCTTGCTAATCACTATACCAAGTTCGCTGATTGGGGAATTGCCTGTTGCCAAAATTTCGCCGTGGCTTACGGCCTTGCGTGAAGTAATCTCACTTGCTGCCATGGTTTGTACGATTGGGACGTGAGCGTTTTTAACCTGAATGACAAAATCCTTTTCAATCCATAATCCACCCTCATCGGTTGCTCTCACGCGTACAGAATAGGAATTGCGAGTTTCATAATCCAAGGTTTGGATGCTCACTAATTTCCCACTTCGACTGATTGCAAACAAACTCGTGTCCAAGTTTCCTTCGGTTTTTTCGTCGTTGGAATCCGTCTTGGTATAGTCCTCGGAATTTGATTCTCGTGACGATTTCTTTGCCAAACTGGTGTCACCGCCATCGTTTTCTTCAGCCTTCTCATCCGAATCCGATTTGCCTTTTTCACCCTTTCTTTCACTGGATTTGGAGTCTGCTTCATCAGTCGTCTTCTCACTCTCTGTCCAGGTGGAATGCGAGCTTTGATTCTGGTCTTTTTCATCCACTGACTTTTCGCTATCCTTCGATTGATCTTTATTGCTGGTCTCATCCATGATTTCCAATCGCTTAGCCCTTCGGGAATAGGAATTGTTGGAGACTATTTCGATTAGATAAGTTCCTTTTCCGTCGGGATCATCCGGATCCACAACCCGAAATTGCCCGACGACGCTCCCGGGTTCGCCTCCTTCGTAGATCGATTTCTTCGACAGGGTGACGTTTGTGGGGGCTTGGTTGGCCGTGCCCTCGTTTTTGGAGTCTTCCGATTCATTGTCCTTGCGTTCGTCCTCGCCCTCATTCGAGTTTCGTCCCGTTGCTCCGTCTTCGTTTTTGCCGGAATCATTGCCGGTAGCTTTGGAATCATCGCCGTCGGTGTATGTGTCTGCCTGCTCTTGGTTATCGCCCGTCGTTTCGCTCGAACTACGTTCATCCTTGGAATGGTCCTTGCCCTTCTTGCCGTCGTTCTCTCGGTCATTCGAGTTTCGTCCCGTTGCCTCGTCTTCGTTTTTACCGGAATCATTGCCGGTAGCTTTGGAATCATCGACGTCGGTGTATGTGTCTCCCTGCTCTTGGTAATCGCCCGTTGTTTCGCTCGAACCGCTTGCATCCTGCCTTTGCCCATTCGCTCCATTTTGATTATCGTTTGAAGTCGTTGTTTCTTGGACAACTACGTTGGAGTCTCCTTCGTTTAAGCTGTTTTCACTCTCGAATCCCGATGTAGTGAACGTCGATGCCGATTCATCCAATTGGCTGCCCTGCTCGGTTTCCACAAGATTGGTTTCATTACCGTTGGCCAGTGATTTATCTTCATTCGATTGCACTCCTTCGCCGGAAGGATTGTCCGTACCGGACGCGGATTCTGTTTCAGTATTGTTTTCGCTCCCTTTCCCTTCTTTCTCGCTCTCGCTTTTCCCCTCATCCCCTTTTTCGTTTCCTGAGTTTCTTCCAGTTTGGTTCTCAGGGGGTGTTTCGTCGCCTCCACTCGTGTCTTCACCATCGGCGGGATTGGTCTGTTGAGCAATTGCACCTAATTCATATAATTCCTGAATATCAGATAATTCCAAGCTTCTGGCATAGATTCGAACGTCATCCAAACCTCCCTTGAACAATTGGTTGGTTTTCGGATCCGCCCCGATGTAAAGTTTCTTGTTGTTGTCACCCGGCTTGGGTGTGTTCTCGAAGCCTCCCCTTGGTTGGCCATCGACGTAAAATTTTACTATCCCTCCGGAATTCTTTCTTGTCACTGCGACGTGATAAACCGTGCCTGGCGCAAGACCTTCCCCGTTTGCCTCATAGGACATGTTTTCGGCCAGTCTCTGGCTCGACGAAGCTTTCTCGTAAGCTAACATCAATTTGTTCTCCGCATTCAAATAGAGCCCAAAGGGTACGTCAGTTGAAGCCACTCCATCGTCGAATTTTCCTTTCACCAAAACAGGCCTGACTTGATTGCCGAGTGAAACGCTTATCCAGATGGAAAGCGTGTAGGTTTTCAAATCGAAGTCGCTATCGTGAGGCACGGAGATGAAATCGTCAGTTCCATCAAAGCTCAAAGCACCTTCAATTCGTCCGGTTGTCCATCCGGTTGTACCCGAATCGTATCCCTCCAGAGAACCGTGGTTCTTTCGACCAGACGAATCGTTCGCCACGCCTCCTGACTTTTCATCCAAAGTGTAATGAGCAACCAAGTTTTTGGTAATGTCCGCCGAAACGCCAAGGGTGGATACCAACAAACTCACAAAGGGATAAAGCAACTTTGCCGAAAACAACTTTGGTGTGTGCATGCCTGCACGGGACATTACTAAGCCTTAAGGTATTAGCCGAAAACTCGAAAAACATTACGTTTTTTTTTATTCGGGACAATGACATAATGCCGATGTCTTTGTCTGTTTAGGGTTTACGACTTAAAGATTTCTAGGTTTCGATCTCCTGCAAATTTCAACATGCTGCCGGTAGCATTCTTGTCACAAACCATCTCTTGGAAGGATGTTTTTCCGTTGCCTGTTATGTTTCAGAAACAACTAAATCAAGATTGACCAACACTTTGTGATTGCTCGAGAGAATGATTTCGACACCTGAAGGTACTTTCGAGCCATATTGATACAGTAAAGTGACGGATTCAATTTCCAAAGGTGTTATCCCGTTCGACTTCAAGAAATAAGGAAGTACGTTGAAAAGAAGCGGATCGTAGTCCTCGAAACCCGGCAAGGCGTAGTCTCTTCTCGAGAGAGTCAAGCCTTGCAGCATGAACTCGATCGATCGGTGTTCGGGCAATTCAAGCGCGTCGGCGATACGCTTGAGAGTTTTTACTCCTGCTACTCGTGTCGCGTTTTCCACGTCGTTGACTATGGCCACGGACACGTCTCCTTTTTCCGCCAAGGCAGCTTGGCTCAAGCCTACTTTTGCTCGTTCGTACTTGAGTAGCAGCCCAAATGCTTTTCTTTTGTTCGAAATCACTACATCTAAGATGTTATATTTAGCCTTTATGGCAAACTAATATATTCGATTCCTATTTGGGAGTAACTAACTAAAATCTTGTAAATAAGTTATTAATCACTTGTTAAAAAGTAGGTTACGAATGTTAATAAGTAGCCAAGAGAGGCATATTGATACACCCCTATGTAAGATGTTATGAATTGCTAATTATTGCTTTTCAAGTTGTCCGTGGATCGAACACTTGCAAGCAAGCCGAATCACTATCGAATTTCAATTCCTCGAACCAATTTCCAGAATCCTTTTTCGAATCTCCTGAATAGGTAAACTATGAAGTAGTTCAGGTGAAATTCTGTTTTCAGGTAATTCAGGTAAAAGATCGAAAGTCTCCCACAGGGTGAGGTTTCGGTTTGCTGCGACTTCATCCACTTTGTCAACGGGAGTGAAATAAGGGACGCCGGTTAGGATTTCGGGACGTTCGTCGACCAAGGAACGAATCGCGATCACAGCATCCGCAAATCGATCCAATTCGTTTTTCGTATAGCTTTCGGTCGGTTCGATCATGAGCCCGAATACTTCGGGGAAAGCGACAGTGGGGGCATGAAAGCCGAAATCAAGGAATAGCTTGCCGATTTTCGGTATTACTTGGTTTTTTGGCACACCGGCCTTTTCGACGGCTGCGAAGGTGCTATCTTCCAAGGTAAGAATGAATTCATGCATTCGCGGTGTTGTCTTGGCTCCGGCGGGCAAGGTTGGGTAATGGATTCTTAGACGCTCGTGGAGGTAGCGTGATGATAGCACTGCGATTGCCGACATGCGACGTATCCCATCGCGACCTAACCGAAGCAAGTAGGTCAATGCTCTTACCTTGTGGGCGAAGTTGCCCCAGTGACGGTGAAAGGAGCCAATTGATTTCAAAGGAGTCGTTGGTCTGAATTGCCCCTCTTCGTCCCGGATGATTTGCTGGCCGGGAAGAAAGTCTAGCAATCGTTCCGAAACGGCTACGATGGCATCGCCCGGTCCCCCTCCACCATGAGGAATGGTCCAGGTTTTGTGTAGGTTGTTGTGTACTGCGTCCACTCCCATGGCGCCAAGGTCGACCCATCCGGCGATGGCATTCATGTTGGCCCCGTCCAGATATACCAAACCCCCTGCAGCATGGATTTTATCGGCAATGGTTTTGAATTCGGTTTCGAAAACTCCCGAGGTGTTCGGGTTTGTGATCATGATTCCGCAAAGGCGTGATCCATGTTCCGCTAGCTTGACGTCCAAGTCAGCGGGATCTATGCGGCCATCGGGCAAGGCTTCAAGTTGCACGATGCCAGTCGTCTTGGAGAAACCGGCGGTGGCGGCGGTGGCGAAGTTCGTGCCATGGGCGGATCTTGGTATGAAGATAACGTCCCGTTGGTCGTCGTTTCGATCTCTGTGATAGGCTTGAAATAGCTTAATTCCGACAAGTTCCCCTTGGGCGCCTGCGACCGGTTGGGTGGTGACTCCGGGCAATCCCGTGATTTTCTTGAACCACTCCTGGGTTTCGAAAAGTATCTCCAGGCAGCCTTGGGCGTCTTCCAGGGGAGCTTGAGGATGACAGTTCGTAAAGCCTTCCAACGATGCAGCCCAATCGTTGATGAAGGGGTTGTATTTCATGGTGCAGGACCCCAATGGATAACAACTGGAATCGGGACTGACGTTTAATGAACCGAGGTGTTCGTAATAGGATCGAATTTCGGTTTCGTTCAAATCCGGCAACCCCACGGAGCCTTGACGAAGAGACTCTTTTTGCGGTTCGGGAACTTCTGTCTCCGATCCCTTTTCAAAGTGATCCTCGAAAAAGGAAATGAGCTGACTGCAGGCCGACTCATCGCTTTTGTCGCTGAAGGATATTTTGAGCAGTTGCCGGTTTCCGGGAACGCGACCGGATACGTCTATTCCGATATGAAGGCTGCGTTTCCTTGCTTCTTGAATGAGCGTCTCTGGCGCAAGTTTCGTTTCGAGAACGATCTCGTTGAAGAACGGCGTATCGGGAAATGCAAGTTTTACGCCGTCCAACGCAAGCAAGCGTCGACTAGTGGAAAGAGTCGCTTCTCGAGCGGTTGCCAGAGCTTCACGCAGTCCTGTCTCTCCTCTGGCCAACACGGAGGCTCCGGCAATGGTGGCGAGGAAGGCTTGGTTCGAGCAAACGTTGGAGGTGGCTTTTTCCTTGCGAATGTGTTGCTCCCGAGTCGACAACACCATTACGTGGCAGTGTCGTCCTGCTTCGTCGATTGCTTTCCCGACGTAGCGTCCGGGCGTGGAACGCACGTCGTTGCGGGTTTTTTCATTGAGGCGGACTCCGAATATTCCAAGTCCCGGTCCTCCGAAGTTGGGTCCTATGGCGAGATGCTGGCCTTCTCCCGCTATTAAGTCGGCGCCTTCCTCTCCGAATTGGGAAGGTGGTTTCAATCCACCGCCCGACAAGAGCATGGGATCAATGACCGCTATAGCCTTGGCGCCGTGTGAGTGAGCCATATCGGTCAATGGGTCGACCTCTTCCAGCAATCCGAAACAGTTGACTTGAGGAAAGGCGATGGCGGCGAGATCGTCGCCGATCTCGGATACAAGATTGCGCAGGGCCACTTGGTCAACTCGTCCCGTTTTCTCGTCGAAAGGCGCCCAAACGATTTGTACCTCGGTTTCCTCGACGTGAGTACGCAGCACCTCGAGGTCGGACGGGAAAAGGGATTCGGACACGATCACCACGTTGCGATTTCGAGACAGGCGGAGACTGCAACAAATGGCCTCGAATAGCGCGGTGGATCGATCGTACAGCGAGGAGTTGATCGCCTCGAAGCCTGTCAGGGCGCTCATCATGCATTGGTAGATCCAGTGAGTGACGAGGGTTCCTTGGCTACGTTCCGGTTGATACGGAGTGTAGGACGTCGTGAGGGGACGTATACTGCATACGAAGGGTGTAACGGGATGCACTTTCCAGTCAGGCATGCCGTCACCGAGGAACGAAGTGAAGGTTCGGTTCCTTGCAGCGATGGAGCCGAGGCGCAGTTGCAAGGCTTCATAGGATAGTTCTTCGGGTAGGTCGGGTGGGCTTTCGAACAATATGTCCTTGGGAACGTGAGCGAACAACTCGCTGTAATTTTCCACGCCGACTTCCTTGAGCATTGCGTTCAAGTCATGCTCGGAGGCAGCGACGTAGTGGCGATTGAGTTCCCGCGGTTTGCTTTTCGGGTCAAAATCCAAAGGAGGAACGCTTTCGGTCCTGGAATCTTCGTTTGGAGCGTTGGACATGTGCAAAGTCGTGATTACTGGTTGGAAAGTCGGATTAGCTAAAGGTTAGTTTCAAGGAACGGAATAACAAATTATTCACAACCTTGCCCAAACCTTCTTTTTACTTTGTTCCAATGGTCTATTTGGGGCTTGTAAGGAATTTGAGAAAGACGCATGTTTGGATCGTCTCGAATATTACCCACGCCATGCAAATTCACATAAATAAAGACGGGCAACCCTATGGTCCGTTTGACTTGGACCAATTGCGACAATACGTCGAAGCAGGTCATTTCACGCCTCAGGATCATGCCTTCTACGAAGGTTGTCAGAATTGGATTACGATTGCCCAGGTCCCGGGCTTTCTCCCCTCGGAGGGTGAGGCAACCGCCGTCCAAGAATCCCAAGCTCAGGAGGTAGCTGCCCAAGCACCCCAAGCACAGGAAGCCGTTGCCTCAGCGCCGACTCAACAACAACAGGCGCAGGCGGAATCTCCGATCCAAGCGGCCCAAGCGCCTCAGCAGGCAGCAGCGACTATGGTTGCCGCGGATGCAGGGACCAAGAAAAAGAAAATCCTGCTTTGGTCCGGTATCGGTGGCTTTGTCGTCCTCTTGGGAGCGATTTTGTTTATCTGGAGTCCTTGGTCCGATAATAAGGAAGACAAAGAAGGGAAGGACGATCAAGAGGAGGAGAACGTTGTCGAAAAAAGTCCCGTGGAGGAAGGTCCGAATCCAAATGACGTCGGAAAGGGGAGTGCGCCTTCGGATGTTCCCGCCGTCGCTTTGTTGGATCGTATTCCGACACATGCCTTTGGGGTCGCCAACGTGGACTTGGAAAAGATT